>JAKJCA010000105.1 GCA_022706685.1 Bacillota bacterium | reverse complement strand
GCGGCAAACAGACACGCCGCTGCCAGAAAGGCCGGTAATAAAAAAATGGCCGCTTTTTTCCACTGCATAAAATCAGTCCCGTCAAAAAACAGAAGGCACAGCCGATGCCGCGCCTTCTGTTTTGGAATACCGTGCCGGGCTCAGCCCGCGAAAAGGCCGATGATCATCTGGATGACGGGCAAAATAACCGTACCTACCTGCTGAATGAGAGCCGCGAGGTCAATGCCGACCGCCGCGAATGCCTGGACGAGAATCCCGAGAATTGCGTTCAGATCCACTGTATTCACCTCCATATTTGTTTGATGCCTTTTGATCGATCATTTTGGAAATCAATCCAAAAATCAAGCAACGCAATCATAGCACATTTTTTTATTTATTTAATTTGGTATTTGAATTATATATTGTTTGGGAACGATTTTATTTTTCATTTTGGGAGAAGTTTTTATCACGCACAAACAGCTGTTTCCCTCCGCTGGCGGATGTTTCACGCATTTCGGTTTCGAAGAGGCCTGTGGATTTCACGAGGCTCGACAGTTTGACATAGCCGTAGTTCCTGCTGTCGAAAGACGGCTGCTTGCGTATGATCAGCTGCCCGACTTCGCTCAGCGAAGCCCAGCCCTCCTCGTTGGCGACATCGTTGACGGAGGTGACCAGCAGGTTCTGCATTTGAATGTTGGTTCCCTGGACGCGAGGTTTTTCCGCGGGCTTTTCGGCGGTTTTTAATCTTTCGGCATGTTCGCCTTTTTCTTTCGCCTCGACGAGAATCTCAAGGAAAATAAACTTTTCGCATGCGGCGATAAAGGAGGGGGGCGTTTTTTTCTCCCCGATGCCGATGACGGTGACGCCGGCCTCTCTGAGCCGGGTCGCCAGCCTGGTGAAATCACTGTCGCTCGAGACGATGCAAAAACCGTCCACTTTATCGCTGTATAAAATATCCATCGCGTCGATAATCATGGCGGAGTCGGTCGAGTTCTTGCCTGTGGTGTAGGAATACTGCTGCATCGGGGAAATGGCGTTTTCAAGAAGCACCTTTTTCCAGCCCTTATCCCTGAGCGCTGTCCAGTCGCCGTAAATCCGCTTAATCGTCGGGGTGCCGTAGCGCGCGATTTCTTCCATCATGGCTCCGACGTATTTGCTTGAAACGTTATCGGAGTCAATCAGCACCGCCAGCCGGCGTTCTTTGTCGTTTGTTTGCATGGGCTTCTCCCGCGCTTGGCGCGCTAATGGTAACTTCGCCCGGCCGTTAGCCGGGCGAAACTGGATTATTGCTGTTTTGGAGTGTCTGCCGCCTGCTGTTCGCCGGCGTTCTCGTAGCCGTAGTGGCGGTACCCGTAGTTCCTGTAGTAGCCGTATTTGCCGTACCCGCGGTAGCCGCGGTAGTATTAATAGCCCCTCTTGTAACGGTAGCGGTATGCGCCGCCTCTTCTGGGCGCGATATAGCTGCCGCTGCCGAGGGCGCTCATGGTAAAGACGCTACCGATGACGTCGATATCGGTGACGTCGATTTCCTCAAGTGTTTCGTTGATGTCTTCCACTTTGGCGTAATCCATTTTGATGGTGAATATCAGCGCGTCGGAAATGCGCGACACCACCAGACAGTCGGAGACAACGTGAGCGGGCGGCGTGTCGATGATGACATAGTCGAACTCCGACTTCGCTTTCTCCAGAATCTCTTTGACTTTGTCGGTGTCGAGAAACTGGGAAGACGCCGGGGAAATGCCGCCGCTGGGCATGACGAAGATGCCGAGGGGTTTGATGAACTTGATGGAATCGGCGTAAGCTGCCTTGTCTTTGATGATTTGGATCAGGCCGCTTTTGTCGTCTTCCTTCAGGCCGATCATTTTCAGGACCGAAGGCTTGCGCAGGTCGGCGTCGATAAGAAGGACGGACTTGCCTTTCTGCGCGAGGGCGCAGGAAAGGTTGATGGCGACGGTCGTCTTGCCCTCGTTTTCGAAGGTGCTGGTAATGACGAAGGACTTGTGGCCCTTTTCGGCGGCGATGTTTTCAACCTTTGTGCGGATGGCCTTGAAGCTCTCGATAAACGAAAAACTGACGCTTTTGGGGTCTGAAATCAGCAGCGCTTCGGGGAGAGGTTTCTTTTTGCCGCCTTTGGTTCTGGTCTCTTCCTCAAGGGGAACGCTGCCCAGCAGGCGGAGGTTGGTGTTTTCCCGGATGTCATCGGTGCTGCGGACCGTATTGGACAGAACCTCGATGAGAAAGAGAACCGCTATGACGATGAAGGCGCCGGCTAAAAAGCCGATAAGCGCTTTTTGAAAGGCCTGGTCGCTGTTTGTAATAAACGGCGTGCTTTGGTCGATAATCTTTTGAATGCCGAGACCCGTATCGAATTTTTTAAGGTATTCGGGATACTCGGCAAGGATGATCCTGATAGCGTCCTGGCACAGCTGCCTGTTCTGGCTGATGACGCTGACCGTGAAAATGCCGGCAATATCCGTGCCGCGGATCATAAGCGATTTTCTGATCTGGTCGGCTGTATATACGCGGTTAAGACGCCGATAAACGGTGTCGACCATTTCGTCGCTGTTGAGGTAATACTGATATCTTGCCACGTCGATACCGGAGTACGGTTTGATGACCTCTTCGGTTTTGATGATCTTGCCGTCGCTGTTATAAGTGTATTGCTTCGTCGAAATGGTAAAAGCCAGCGTCGCTTTTGCTTCGTAAGTCTCGGTGTAGGTATATTTTGCAAACGCAAACATACCTGCCGCGCAAACGATGCCTGCCAGTAAAATCAGCCACCAGCGGCTGAACACGGACCCGAGCATCCTGCGCAGGTCCAATCCTCCCTCCGGGAGGGGGGCGTAGGCGGTTTTGTCGATTTTGTC
>JAKJCA010000070.1 GCA_022706685.1 Bacillota bacterium | reverse complement strand
TATCCGTACCGACGCGCGCGCCCGATATGTCGGCAGCATATTTTACGCCGCCGCCGCAAGACGACAGCGGCAACAGCAGGGCTGCAAGCAGCGCGATACAAAGCAGTTTGGTTCGTTTCATCGGGTACCATCTTTTTGGATAGAATTGCCGCCAGTCGGCAACGCAAGCGAGCCCTATTATATCACGCGGCGACTGCCGTTTCAAACGCGGACGAACGGCGCCGCGCTTGCAAAAAGGGGCTTTTTGTTATACAATAATCCCAAATGCCGGAACGGCGGGCGGAAGCCTGCGCGTGACCGGAAACTACAATCGGAAAGGTGCTGATTCCCATGAGCGTTCTCAACAAAAAGACGGTTGAGGACATCGACGTCACGGGCAAAAAAGTGCTCGTCAGGTGTGATTTCAACGTGCCCATCAAAGAAGGGAAAATCACGAGCGACAAGCGCATCACCGCGTCGATGCCCACCATCGAATACCTGATTAAGAAAGGCGCCAGGCTGATCCTGTGCTCTCACCTCGGCAGGCCCTCGGGCACCGGGTACGAAGCGGAGTTTTCCCTCGCGCCCGTCGCGGCCCGCCTGAGCGAACTGCTGGGCAAAGAGGTCAAAATGGCGTCGGACGTCGTCGGCGAGAGCGCGAAAGCGCTCGCCGCGTCCCTGAAAGACGGCGACGTCATGCTGCTGGAAAACGTGCGTTTCGAGAAGAAAGAAACCAAAAACGACCCCGAACTGTCCAAACAAATGGCCTCGCTGGCAGAGATATTCGTCAACGACGCGTTCGGCTCCGCGCATCGCGCGCACTGCTCCACGGTCGGCGTCGCCGACTATCTGCCCGCCGTATGCGGCTTCCTGATTCAAAAAGAGATCCAGTTTATGGGCGGGGCGCTCGAGGCGCCCAAAAGGCCGTTCGTCGCCATTCTCGGCGGGGCGAAAGTCTCCGATAAAATCGGCGTCATCAACAACCTCATCGACAAAGTCGACACCCTCATCATCGGCGGCGGCATGGCTTATACCTTTTACGCCGCGAATGGCTGCGGGGTCGGCAACTCCATCTGCGAGGCGGATAAAATCGACCTGGCCCGCGACATGATGGCCAAGGCGCAGGCGAAAGGCATCAACTTCCTTCTGCCGGTCGACAACATCGTCGGGCGCGAGTTTGCCCCCGACACCGAGAGCAAAAACGTCGACTCCGACTGCATCCCCGACGGCTGGATGGGCATGGACATCGGCGAAAAAACACGCAAAATATTCGCCGACGCCATCAAGGGGTCCGGCACGATTATCTGGAACGGACCGATGGGCGTTTCGGAATTCGACCGGTTCGCCAAAGGCACCATCGCGGTCGCCACGGCGGTCGCCGAATCCGGCGCGATCTCCATCATCGGCGGCGGCGATTCCGCGGCGGCGGTCGAGAAACTCGGTTTCGCCGACAAAATGTCGCACATTTCCACGGGCGGCGGCGCGTCGCTCGAGTTCCTCGAGGGCATCGAACTGCCCGGCATCGCGGCCCTCAACGAGAAATAAACAGCATGAACAACCCGGCGGCTGCAGAGCGAAAAACAGCATGATGCTCGGCGGCCGCCGTTTTTACAGACCTGTGAAAAACAGAAAGGAATCTGCCGATGAACCGAAAAATGCGTATGCCGGTGATCGCCGGCAACTGGAAAATGAACAACGGCCCCGCGGCGGCGGAAAAGCTGGTCGGCGAAATCAAACCCTTCGCCGAAACGACCGGCTGTGAAGTCGTGCTGTGCGTGCCCTACGTTTCCCTGCAGGCGGCGCTCGCCGCGGCGGCGGGAACCGGCATCAAAATCGGCGCGCAGAACTGCCACTGGGCGCCAAGCGGGGCGTTTACCGGCGAGGTGTCCGCCGAAATGCTCAAAGAACTCGGCGTGCCCTACGTCATCGTCGGCCACAGCGAGCGGCGCCAGTATTTCGGCGAAACGGACGGTACCGTACACGACAGGACCCGCGCCGCCCTCGACGCCGGGCTGAAAGTCATCCTCTGCGTCGGCGAACTCAAGGCGCAGCGCCTGAGCGGCATCACCGCCGAGGTGGTGCGGCTGCAGACCAAACTCGCGCTCGAGGGCGTATCGGCCGAAGAAGTCGAGCAGCGCGTCGTCATTGCCTATGAGCCCGTGTGGGCCATCGGCACGGGCTTAACCGCCACGCCCGAACAGGCCAACGAGGTCAACGCGCTCATCCGCGCCCTGATAGCCGAACTGTATTCGGCGCAGACCGCCGAAAGAACCGTCATCCAGTACGGCGGCTCGATGAACGACGCCAACGCGGGGGAACTGCTCGCGCAGCCGGATATCGACGGCGGCCTCATCGGCGGCGCGTCGCTCTCAGCGGAGAAATTCGCCGCCATCATCAAAGCCGCCTCCGCGTGAGCGCGGCCGGAAGGGAAATTTCATGACAAAACCCGTTCTTCTCTGTATCCTCGACGGTTTCGGCCATAACCCCGACACCTACGGCAACGCCGTCGCCGCGGCGTCGACGCCGAACCTGGACCGCCTGATGAAAGACAATCCGATGACGTTTATCGGCGCTTCGGGCATGGACGTCGGCCTGCCCGACGGCCAGATGGGCAACAGCGAGGTCGGCCACACCAACATCGGCGCCGGCCGCGTGGTGTACCAGGAACTGACCCGCATTTCAAAATCCATCGCCGACGGCGATTTCTTCGGCAACGAGGCGTTCCTCGCCGCGGCAGAAAACTGCAAAACGCACAACTCCGCGCTGCACCTGTGCGGGCTGGTGTCCGACGGCGGGGTGCACAGCCACAACACGCACCTCTACGCCTTGCTGGAACTGGCCAAACGCCGGGGGCTTCAAAAGGTTTTTATCCACTGCCTGATGGACGGCAGGGACGTGCCGCCCGAATCGGGCAGGGATTTTATCGCGCAGCTTGAAGCCGAAGCCGCGCGCATCGGCTCGGGCGTCATCGCCAGCGTGGCGGGCCGCTACTACGCCATGGACCGGGAGAAAAAATACGACAGGGTCGAGAAGGCCTACCGCGCGATGACGCTGCTCGACGCGCCGGTGTTTGAAGACGCCTGCGCCATGATGGAGGCGTCCTACGCTGCGGGCGTGACCGACGAGTTCATCGTCCCCTGCGTCAGCACGCGCGCAGAGCCGGTCAGGGCTAACGACAGTTTCATCTTTTTCAACTTCCGTCCCGACAGGGCGAGGGAGATTACCCGCGCTTTTGTCGACGACGCGTTCAAGGGTTTCGCCAGGGGCGAAAGGCTGCCCCTTTGCTACGTCTGCATGACGCAGTACGACGCCACCATGCCGAACGTGCTCGTGGCGTTCAAGCCGACGAGCGTCGACGAGCCCATCGGCGCGGTCGTCAGCGCGCTGGGGCTTAAACAGCTGCGCATCGCGGAGTTCACCAAATACGCGCACGTCACATTTTTCCTCAACGGCGGGGTCGAGAAAGTCTATGAGGGCGAGGACCGCATCATGATCGACTCGCCCGACGTGCCTACTTATGATTTGAAACCCGAAATGAGCGCCTATGAGGTCGCCGCGACCGTGACCGAGAAAATCGAGAGCGGCGTCTACGGCCTCATCGTGCTCAACTTCGCCAACTGCGATATGGTCGGCCATACCGGCGTTTTTGAAGCGGCGGTCAAAGCGGTCGAGGCGGTCGACGCCTGCGTCGGCAAAGTCACCGCCGCCGTCGAGCGCATGGGCGGCGTTTCGGTTATCACGGCGGACCACGGCAACGCCGAAAAGATGTACGAACCCGACGGCAGCCCCTTTACCGCGCACACGACCTTCCCTGTGCCGTTCATCGTCGCGGGGTACCCCTGCAAACTGCGCGAAGGCGGCCGCCTGTGCGACATTTCGCCCACGCTGCTGGAAATCATGAAAATCGAAAAACCCGCCGCCATGACGGGCGTCAGCCTCATCGTTTGATCCCGGCTGAAACCGGTTAGTCCCCGGCAAGTTCATCCCGAAACGTTCCTGCCTTCAAATGAAAAGGAGTGAGAACAATGTCCTTTTTGACTCAACTTTTCGCGACCAGGCAGCTGAGGGGCTTGAAAATTCTGCTCGCGTCGATTTTAACCGCGGCGGAAATGCTCGGGCTGGTGCTCTTCGACACGGCGGTGACGCCGCGGGGGCAGAAACTCGACCTCGACGGCTATGCGCTGGTGTTTGAGGACAATTTCGACGGAGACGAGCTTGACCTTTCCAAATGGCTGCACCGTTACCCCGGCAGGGTCAACGCCGGCTACCAGTCGCCCGAACAGGTTTCCGTCGGCGGCGGCCTGCTGCGCTTCAAGGCGCTCTACCGCGAGGACGGACCCTACGGGCCGGGCATCTATTCCGGCGAAATCAGGACGAGGCGGGAGTTCGTCCGCGGCTATTTCGAAGTGCGCTGCCTTTGTTCCGAAGGCGGCGGGCTTTGGAGCGCGTTCTGGATGAACTCCGACGGCATGGCGAGCGCCGAACTGTCCGACGGCGGCCTGGGCGGGGCGGAAATCGACATCTTCGAGGCCAACAACTATAACGCCAATATCTTCAACCGCAACGCCGTCACGCACGCGGTGCATGTGGGCGGCTACGGCGAGGGCCTGCGTTCGGAAAACGAGGGCAGTTTCAAAGTGCCGAAGCCCTATTCGCAGTTCAACACCTACGGGATGGAATGGACCGAAAACGAATATATTTTCTATATCAACGGCGTCGAGTCGCTCAGAACCAGTTTTCAAAAAGGCGTTTCGCGCGTGCCGGAGTACGTGATCCTGACGCTTTGCCTGCCCGTGGAGTTCCCCGAAGAGAACGCGGGCGTCACGACGGATTTTGTCGTCGATTATGTGAAAATCTATCAAAAGGACGCCGCCTGAACAAAGGCAACCGCCATGGACTTTGCCGCGATCGATTTTGAAACGGCCAACAGCGATACCGCGAGCGCCTGCGCCCTGGGCGTCGCCGTCGTGCGCGGCGGCGAAATCGTACAAATCAAAGAGTGGTACATCAAGCCGCAGCCGCTGTACTTCAGCGCCTTCAACACCGCGGTGCACGGCATGACCGCTGCGGACGTCGCGGACTGCCCGACATTCTTTGAACTGTGGCCGGAGATCGAACCTTACCTCGCGGGGCAGTTCGTCGCCGCGCACAACGCGCCGTTTGACCTGGCCGTTTTGCGCGCGCTCGCCTGCAAGTACGGCCTGAACCTGCCCGCCTTCGACGCCGTGTGTTCCTGCCGGCTCAGCAGGAAGGTGTGGCGGGGCCTCGAAAACCACCGCCTCGACACCGTCTGCGGCCATCTGGGCATCGGGCTGAATCACCACAACGCCGCCAGCGACGCCGAGGGCTGCGCCCGTATCGTGCTGCAGGCCGTCCGGCTGGCGGCACAGTCGGGCAAAAAACCGGAGACCGTCATCAGAACCTCGCGCGTTTCGTTTACCTGACAAACCGGCGGCCCGCATGGCCGCGCACACGGAAAGGGGAGGGGAAAATGGCATTGCTGGAACAGATTTTCGCACCGCGGCAGATACGGGCGCTTAAAATGATGGTTGCCGCCATTCTTGTCGCATTGGAGATGCTGGGCGTGGCCTTGTTCGATACGGCCCAAACCCCGAGGGGGCAGGCGCTGAACCTGTCGGGCTATCAAATCGTCTTCGAGGACGACTTCGACGCGCCCTCGCTCGACCTGAGCAAATGGGAATACCGCGGCTCAGGCGCGCGCAGCGGCGGCTTTATGTCGCCCAACCAGGTGTTTACGCGCGACGGCAACCTGGTCATCAGGGCCGAGTACCGCGAAAACGGCGAATACGGCGCCGGCTGGTACGCGGGAATGATTCGGACGGTGGAGAACTACACCAGCGGCTACTTCGAGTGCCGCTGCATCGCCTCCGAGGGCGGCGGCTTCTGGAGCGCGTTCTGGCTCAATTCACCCGGCATGGCGAGCGCCGAGGCGTCCAACGGCGGCATCGGCGGGGCGGAAATCGATATTTTCGAGGCGTTCAACTACAAGAATATCAAAAATTACCACTCCGTTTCGCTCAACGTGCATGTCGGCGGCTACGGCGACGGCCTGCGCAGCGAGAACCTGGGCAGCTACAAAGTCAAGAACCCTTATACCACCTACAACACCTACGGCCTGGAATGGACGCCGGAGTATTATATTTTCTACATCAACGGGGTCGAGGCAACGCGGTCGGCCTTCAAAGACGGGGTTTCGCAGGCGCCGGAGTATGTGATTCTCTCCGAAGAACTGCCGAACCTCATTACCTCTCAGCCCGGTTTCTCCACCGAATTTGTCGTTGACTATGTCAAAATCTATCAAAAACCGTAGGCGGCTGCCTTAAGGGGACTAGCAAATGTTTGATCCAAAGGGCTATCCAATAAGTAAATACATAGAAGTAGATGACGATAAAGTTGAGTTTCCAAAAGAGATAGATATCGCATTTGCCGTGTGTTCGAAAACGTGCGGCGCGGTGGAGTCGATAGTGGACGGTTCAACACAAATATGTCAATACTGTGGAACGGTCATGAAAAAAATACGGGTGAAAAAATATCGACTTGCGGATGATTGAAAAACAGAAAAATATCGAGCGACAAAAGATGTAAACATAATGTAGCCTATTTTTAGAAGGAAATGAAAATGAAAAAATTTGTAAGTTGCCCTTTAGGTGAATACTTGCAGTTAGATGAAGATGAAATTCGGTTTAAGAAAGAACAGCATATCGCGTATGCCGTTTGTTCGAAGAAATGCGGCAATATGCAGTTTATTGTTGATGGTCAAACACAGGTTTGTCCGAAATGCGGAAAGTTGATGTTCAGAGCTGTTGTAAAGAAATATCAACTCATTGAAGAATAATGGATAGTTCAAACACGACAGATGTCAATGTCAACGGGACGCAATGTCAAAATGTCAAGGGAACGGCAGACTGTGACAAAACAACAATTCAAACTCAACCGAAAGGCACACGATTTGAAAAACCCCTTCAAGAACAGATTGACGGGGGGCCACTTCGGGATAGTGGGGGAATACCGGCGCGAATCATAGAACTGTCCTGGTGCTGCACTGTATGGAGGCAATCATAATGAATAGAAAATATATAGCCTTAATAATACTTATAACAATTATATTAACAAGTGCTTTATATTTCCTTTTTATTAGGGATTGGATAAAACCGGCTTCAGTAAATATTGATAATATGAGAAATGTCAGTTGTTTTACCGGTAATACAGAAAATCGTTATACAGTTTTTAAAGGCATATTTGAACAATGTAAAACGGGTTCATCCGTTAACAATGACGAGATTAGATCAACTAATAATGATAAAGATTATGAAAGGATAACAACGATTGATGAAGAATATCTATCGTTAACATATTATTTTGGGGGGACAACTGAAGTTGATAATGGTATCGTTGAAGTAAATATTTATACTAATCCACAATTCAAATTCAACATATTTACCGGGCCGGACTTTAACATGCCTTTATCGAGTTTAGAGACTACCTTAAGGACGAAATATAGAAAAGAGTATGGTCGCTTCAGCCCGATTTTCAATGTGATATCACAACATAATAAGGAGAATAATTTTGAATATTATATATCTCCATTAATTTATGTTAAGGATGAGCTTGGAAGCAAAGCAGGTAGTGGCGGAACGATTGATATGGTTTTTATTTATTACAACTACTGTATATATTTACATGAGGGTTTTAAAGACAAAGAAAATTTGAATTATTCAGTAGCATTAGATGATTTGAACAGTCTTCTAAAAAGCATTGAATAAAATAAAGCGTGCTTCGTTACAAAAAGAATAGGAGTCGTCAGACTGTTATAAAACGATAATCTAAACTGATTCCGAAAGGGCTATTGTATTGAAAAACCCCTTCAAGAATGCTTTTTCCACCGAGGCGGCGGAGGGTTACATCCCGAACCGGGAACTGGCGAAGCACGCCGCCGCGCTGTCGGGCCAGAACCTGACCTACGCCTTTATCTCGGACTGGATGTTTTATTTCTGCACCAACATCCTGAAGATTACCCCGCGCAAGGTCGGCATCATCACGGGCATCGCGCGCGTGTGGGACGCGGTCAACGACCCGATTGTGGGCGGCTACGCCGACAAGCGCGACAGCAAGCCGGGCGAAAAGCTGAAACCCTATCTCAAATATATCCCGCTGCCGCTGGGCATCTTTTCGGCGCTGCTGTTCATGGATTTCGGCCTGGGCGAGACGCCCGCCATCGTGTATTTTGTGCTGATTTACCTGGTTTGGGACACGCTGTATTCCTTCCAGGACGTGGGCATCTGGGGCATTGTGGCCATCGCGTCGCCCCATTCGAGCGAGCATCTGCGCATGGCGCAAACCGCGCGCATCGGCGCGAGCGCGGGCTCGCTGCTCATCGGCCTTTTCCCGCTTATCCTCGGGGCGGCCGAAAAAACGGGCGTCTCCGAGGCGCGGCTTTTTATGGTCTGCGGCTTTGTATGCGGCCTGGGCGGCGAGCTGATGACCTGGCTGGCCGCGGGCGTCAAAGAGCGGGTGCAAAAAGAGCCGGAGGCGAAAGAGTCGATTCTCGACGGCATCCTGATGGTGCGCCACAACCGGATTTTGCTGACCATCGCGCTCGCGCAGATCCTCGGCGCGCTGAGCCCGGCCATCCCGGCGATTTATTTCTTCAAATACGGCGTTGGCACGGTGGAGATGTTCGGAAAATCGTTAAACGGACAAACGCTGATGTTCTTTTTTCAAATCGCGTCGGGCTTCCCGTCGGCCATTGCGATGTTTTTGGCCAAACGAATGACCGTGAAACTCGGCGGGGCGAAAAATGTCTTCATCGTTTCCAAAACCGCCTCGATTATTGCGCGGGTCGCCGCCTATTTCGTCGGCTTCGGCAGCCCGAAGCAAATCGGCGTCGTCGCCGCGCTGCTGGCGGCGGCCAGTTTCCCCGACGGGGCGTCGAGCATCGCGAAAACGTCGCTGTGGTGCGACTCCATCGACTTTGTGGAGTGGAAAACGGGCAAACGCACCGAGGGCATCTCCTTCTCGATGCAGAACTTTTTAGCCAAACTGACCAGCGGCATCACCATGTTCATCAACGGCATCGTGCTCAACGCCCTGGGCTACCGCGAGCAATTCGGCCTCAAAGGCCAGCCGGCGAGGTTTTACCGCTGGCAATGGCCGATTTATATGCTCGCCCCTGTGGTCGGCGCGGTGCTGTTCCTGATACCAGTCTTTACCATCCACTACCCCAAGTCGATGAAAATGAGGGTTGAAAACGAATTGGCCGAAAGGCGCGCCGCCCTGGCGGCGGCGCAGCGGGCCGACGAGGCCGGCGAAACCGCCTCGACACTGTAAGGAGGAACTACGATGGAGTGGCTGCAAAAAATCTTCGCGACCAGGCAAATCCGGGGGCTGAAGATTCTGCTGGCATCTATCCTCACCATCGCGGAAATGCTGGGGCTGGTGCTGTTTGACACCGCCGTGACGCCGCGCGGGCAGAAACTGGACCTCGACGGCTATGTACTGGTGCTTGAGGACAACTTCGACGGCGCGTCGCTCGATTTGAGCAAGTGGGAATACCGCGCCAGCGGCGCGCGCCGCGCGGGCTTCAACTCGCCCGGCCAGGTCTTTCTGCGCGACGGCAACCTGGTCATCAAAGCGGAGTATAAAGCCGACGGCGAATACGGCGCCGGCTGGTACGCGGGGATGATCCGTTCGGTGCAGGAATATACAAGGGGCTACTTCGAAATCCGCTGCGTCTGCTCAGAGGGCGGCGGCTTCTGGAGCGCTTTCTGGCTCAACGCCCGCGGTATGGCCAGCGCCGAACTGTCCGACGGCGGCCTCGGCGGCGCGGAAATCGATATTTTTGAATCCAACAACTATGGCGGCAATCTCCTCAACCGCAATTCCGTCACGCACGCGGTGCATGTGGGCGGCTACGGCGACGGCCTGCGCTCGGAGAACGAGGGCAGTTTCAAAGTGCCGAACCCCTACACGCAGTTCAACACCTACGGGCTCGAGTGGAACGAAAAGGAATATATTTTCTACATCAACGGGGTCGAATCGGTCCGGACCAGCTGGCAGAAAGGCGTTTCCCGGGCGCCGGAATATATCATCATTTCCGAAGAACTGCCCAACCTGTTCACCGAACAGCCCGGCTTCACGACCGAATTCGTCGTCGATTACGTCCGTGTGTACCAGATGCCCTGACGGCAAGAGTTTTCTTCCTGCGAGGTGTTTTTTATGCTGTTGAATGTGCTCAACGCTTTGCGCGCCCTGATGAAAAAGTCGCTCGCGCTGACGCTGGCGGCCGCCCTGCTGGCGGGGCTGACCGGTTTCATCGACAACCTGTCCGCCGCGCGGCGGTACCCGGAGGTATCCAAGCAGAACATTGTCGGCTTCGGCGCCTGGAACCGCTCGCAGGACGTGACGACCGACGGCGAACACTATTATTTCAGCGCGCGCACGGGCCTGATCAAGACGCTGGCCGACGGCGTGACCGAAACGGCGATGAACCTCAACGCCATCCCGCGGGCGCTGAAGGAAACCTACGGCTCCGCCCATATCGGCGGCATCAGTTACCATAACGGCAGAATCTACGCCGCCATTGAGGACAGCAAGGTATGGAAATATCCCATCGTCGCCCTCTTCGACGCCGAAACGCTCGCCTACACGGGCGAGTACCATATCCTCGACGCCTCGCTGCAGAAAAACGGCCTGCCCTGGATAGCGGTCGACGCCGACAGGGGCCTGATTTACTGCGCGCAGCGCGACAACGCGCCCGCGCTCGTCGCCTACAGCCTCGAGACGTTCGAGCTGGTCAAAACGGTTGAACTCAGCGAGCCGGTCCATAAAATCCAGGGCGCCGAGGTCTATAACGGCGTGCTGTACGCCGCGACCAACAACGACACGCAGGCCGTCTACGCCGTCGACGTCCTGACGGGCGGGACGCGCAAACTGTTTGACCGCAATTTGACAAAGGGCAGCGAGGGCGAGGGGCTCACCGTGCTGCCGACGGCGGACGGCGCGCTGATTCACACGCTCGACCTCGGGCCGCTGTTCATCAACGCGTATTTCAGGCACTACGCTTTGCCTGCCGATTAAAAGAAGGAGTGATACGGATGTTCGGCTTTTCGGTACTCAAAAAAATATGGGCGGCGCTCATTGCCGCCGTGACGCTGCTGGCCGTGGCGGCCGAAAAGGGCGCGCCGCCGCCGGAAGGCGCCGAACTGACGGGCAGCGACACCTTCGTGCTGACCGACGCCCTCCTGCGCGGGCAGGGGATTACCACCGACGGGACGTATTACTATTACAGCGGCAACTTCTTTTTAAGCAAGTCGACGCTCGACAACAGGCAGACGGCCGCGGTGAACCGCTTCGCGATCCCGCCGCGGCTGCTGGCCAAGGGCTGCAACCACATCGGCGGCATCAGCTGGTACGACGGCAAAATCTACGCCGCCATCGAGGACGGTTCGGACTACATGCATCCGTTTATCGCGGTGTACGACGCCGAAACCCTCCGCTTCACGGGCGAATACTACGAACTGCCGCAATCCCTTCATATCGACGGGGTGCCGTGGTGCGCCGTCGACGGCCCGAACGGATATCTGTACACGGCCGAATGGAGCAACGCCAAGGCGCTCAACGTGTTCCGCCTCGAGGATATGAGCTTTGTCAAAACCGTGCCGCTGTCGATGACGCTCGACCGCATCCAGGGCGGCAATATGTATGCCGGGACGCTTTATCTTTCGGCCGACCTCGGCGACGCGAAGCCGGTGTACGCGGTCAACCCCGCCACGGGGGAATGCCGGCTGCTGTTTACCCGCAACGTCGGAGCCGCGACCGAAACCGAAAGCATGACGGTCTGGCCGATGCCCGACGGCTCGCTGTTCCACGTGCAGGACATCGGCCCCGACCGGTACTATGTGACGGTCAGGCATTACAGGTAACAGACGGCAGACGTCAGACGCCAGATTTCAGACAACAGAGTAAAACGCAAATAGTCCATAAGACAAAACGTATCGAGCAAACAAAAAGCCGCTTGGCTTTTTGTTTGCTTTATTTTTCGGCTTTCGCCTGCGGCGCGGGCCTGATTTCGGGCTCCGTTTCGCCCGCCGCGCGCATCATCTGTTTAAGCTTCAGCGCAAGGTCCCGCCGAACCGCCTCAAAGCGGGGGTCCGAAACGAGGTTGGCGCTTTCGTGGGGGTCGCCGGCAAGGTCATAGAGGAACGCCTCGACATATACCGGCGAGCCCGCGTCCAGCCAGCCGTTTTTATCCGGGGCGCTGACGGCATATTTCCACCGTTCGGTGCGCAGCCCGCGCCCGACGTGGCTTTCGCTGATTTGAAAAAACACTTCGTCCGGCCAAGGCGCGTTTCCGTTTTCCAAAAGCTGCTGAAGCTCGCTGCCGCGCATGGAAGGGGGGACCGGCGCGCCCGCGCACCGCAGCAGCGTGGGCGGAAGGTCGATGAGGCTGACGAGGTTTTTGACCACGCGCCCGCCGTTAAAGCCCGGGCCACCCGCAAGCAGGGGAATCCGGATAGACGCCTCGTGGCAGGAGCGTTTGTATTCGTTGTTGCGGGTGCGGAAGTGGGAGCCGTGGTCCGACGCGTAAAATATCACCGTTTTGTCCGCGAGGCCTCGTTCTGCCAGCTTGTCGAGAATGCGGCCGAAGTTGGCGTCCAGGCTGTTGCAGCAGCCGAGATAATCGGGGTAACTGCGTTTCCAGTCGCCGCCCTGCCCTTCGAGGTCGCCGGGAACGGCGAAATCCCCGAACCGCTTTTTGGACCCGCGCGGCCCTTCATAGCGGAAACGGTCGTTTTGATGGTGGGGCTCGAGAAAGGAGAGGAACAGGAAAAACGGCTTTTCGCCGCGGGTATCCAGATATTTCAGGGCGAAGTCCGTCAAACGGTCCGCGCGGTAGCCTTTGAAGGGGACCTTTTTCATATCGCCGTCGAAGAGATGGCCGTTGTAGCCGTGCGAGGTGTGTTCCAGCGCGTCGGACGCAAGCCAGTAATCATAGCCGCCGCGCAGCCTTTCGGGCACCGCGCTTCTCGAGTAATCAAAGCGTTCGCCGATATCCTCGTTGGAAGCCCCCGTCGTGGAAGCTAGGTGCCATTTGCCGATATAGGCGGTTTCATAGCCGTTTGCGGCAAAATATTTCGCGAGGGTCGGCTCGTCGGGCTTGAGCGCGATGCCGTTGCGGTAACAGCCGGTTTGCGTGGCGTATTTCCCCGTTTGCAGGCAGGCTCTGGCCGGGCCGCACACGGGCTGGCAGG
>JAKJCA010000069.1 GCA_022706685.1 Bacillota bacterium | reverse complement strand
GGGGGAGACCGCCACGACGGCGTCGGCCGCTGCGTAGTATTTCGCGTCAAATTCCGGGTCCGCTCCAAGTTTGCGGTAATCCGTGTGAAGATAAAGAATTTTTCGCCGTGCCTGCGTTTTATCGATGACATAATAACAGGGTGTTTTTTCCAGATAGGCGACGACGGCGCTGTACGGGGCGACGTTGCGCGGCAGCGACCTGGCCAGATAGCGCCACGCGTACTGTTCGTTGATGTTTTGAAAGGGGGTTTTGCGCAAGCGGGCAGAATAAAGAAGCCTGGCCAAGGCAAGGCCCGGGCGCCCTTGTTTCAAAAAGGAAAGGATAGATTTTGTCAGCGGCAGGCAGAACTTGATATAGTCTTCAGGCAGCTGAAGCAGCCTGACCTGATGCGGTATCATGGAAGCGGTCAGGCCTTCCGGTTTGAAGGCGAACAGGTCGACATCGAAGCGCTCATAATCAAGGTGGCGAAGCAGGGAGACGAGGCTTTTTTCCGCCCCTCCCTCACCCAGGGAACCTGTCACGAAAAGCAGCTTTTCTTTCATTGCAGCCCCATCAGGCAGAACGCCTGCGCCGCCGGCATGGCGTCAAGCCGGACGGAATAAAAACCGATGCCCGCCGTATCGCCCTGAGCGTAGTCGAGCGCGCCGTTTTTCCTGGTGCATTTCATCAGGAACACGTCCGCCCGCCTTGCGGCTTCACCGTATTTCTCCATGCCGGTCAGGCGGTGCATACTTTTCATATAATAGGCCAGCATGCCTGTCGCGGAAGTTTCGCCGAAGTCCCAAACGGACAGCTGCCTGCACCAACTGCCCTGGTCGGTCTGGTACCCCAGCAGGGAATCGGCGTAAGCGACCATTTTTTTCAGCAGATAGAGCTGCAGTTGTTTGATCTCAGGCGTGCTTTGGCTTTTCAACAGCGCCTTAAAGGTATTCATCATACCAACGGCGAGCCAGCCGCATCCCCTGCCCCAGCCGTAGATCCCCATCGGCACGAGATTGTTCTGCCCGAAACAGTGAACCGGAATATTGAACTGGTTATGCAGACCGTATTCGCAATATTCTCTCATCTGCCGTTCGCATAAGGCCAGAGCGCCGCTGTCGCCGAAAGCTGCCGCGTACTCCGCAAGAAAAGGGCAGACCATGCCGACGGTATCGACATACCTGATCGCCGGCGCCGCCTTGTTGTAGGGCACTGTGCCGTTTTCACCGGCAGCGCTTTTGAGGTATTCCGCCGTTTCGCGCATAGCGCCGCCCGCCAGTTGTTCGCTGTAAAGCGGCGAGATGAGGACAGCCCAGGCGAAAGCGGCGCATTCCGGCGAGTCGGGAGCCGCAATCCATTCTCCCCCGTCAAACCTCTTGGAAATCATTTTTTCAATCAGGCCGTCGCGCTGTCCGGAAGGTGGAAGACCGTTGAGCGCCGCGAGGGTATAAGCCTCCTGCCACAGCTGGAGCCTGTCGCTGTAATAAATGCCTTTTACCCGTTCGATGAAGGTCAGGCGCTCGTGCTGCGACGCGGGAACGCGCGGAGTATTCTTCGCCATGTTCAG
This sequence comes from Bacillota bacterium, assembly GCA_022706685.1. Classification (GTDB taxonomy): domain Bacteria; phylum Bacillota; class Clostridia; order Oscillospirales; family Acutalibacteraceae; genus UBA1447. Next base: position 11,855 of record JAKJCA010000069.1, on the reverse strand, counting down.
CAACGCCTTTTCCACTGCAGCCTTCCATTCTTCGTCGCCGGCCCACTGCCCGATATGGATTCTTAAAACCCATCTGCGCAGCAGGGGCACCGCGTCCACAGCGGCGATCACCGCGGCGCAAGACATAAGCAATGCAAGAACAACAATCAATGCTGCCATGCCGGCACCTTCCTTCCTTAATTTAGCAGGGTGTAAAATTTTTCGATTTCGGCCTCGTTGCCCGCCCGGGAACGTTTCAAATTGGCGCTGAGCTGTTCGCGCAGCTGCGGCTGACGGATGAGCGACAGAATTTTTTGCGCGAGCTTTTCCGGCTCCATGCCTGCAATGAAAGCGTTCTCGCCGTCTTTGAGCTGGCCGCCGACAGTTGAAAATTCGGTTGCGACAATCGGTTTTGCCAACGCCTTCGCTTCTTCCAAAGCGATGGATTTGCCTTCGTATCTGGAAGGCTGCACGTAGATATCACACTGCGCCATGTAAGGATAGGGATTTTTTTTCGCCCCCAATAACAGGAAACGGCCTGAAAGCCCGGCTTGCGCGGCTGCCGTTTCGAGCGCCTGCCTTTCGCTGCCGTCGCCGATGATATGCCAGCGGATGTCAGCGCCGGCGTCAACCAGGAGCGCGCACGCCGCAAGCGCGATATCGATGCCTTTCTCGCGCGCCAGCCTGGCCACGCTGACAAGGTTGAGGCCTTTAAAATTTTCATCGAATACCCGCTGTGTATATGCCAGACGCTCGATTTCTTTAACGGAGATAATATTCTCGATGACCGTAATCTTCCGCGCGCAGGACGGGAATGTTCGAGCCATGCTTTCGGCGCACGCATCGGATACGGTGACGATGGCGTCGAGTTTTTCAAAAAACATCCTGTCGAATTCGGGGTTCAGGCCCAGCTGGTTGTAATCGCTGTGGATATAACCGATTTTTTTAACCGCCTGCGTCTTTTCCAACGCGTAGTAAATCGGGTTGCCCTCCATATAAGCGATGACAGCTTCATACACCTGCCCTGGGCGCCGCATGGCGTCTGAGAGGCAGCGCCAAACCGTTTGACGTTTCGCAACGCTTTCCGCGAGGTCCAGCGCGCGCGTATAGCGCAGCCGCAACCACGCCAGCCGGAACTTGCCCTCCCCGATAAAATGCGCGAGCGCTTTGCGGGCGCTGCCGTCGAAATACTCGTAATCCCTGCCTGCGTCAATGATACGCACCTGCCCCGGCACCCGTTCGAGAAAAAATCCGGTCTTTTTAAAAAGCATCAGCTCTACGTCATACCGCGCATAATCAAGCAAACCCAGCAGCGTAATCAGACTTTTTTCCGCGCCGCCCGTGTCGAGTGAAGGCATAATAAAGAGGAGTTTCTTCTTCATATCAGATCTCCGGTCAAAGCGTTTATTTCCCGCCGGGCAGCAAACGCCGGCGGCGCATTTCAGTCGACCGTATTATTAATGTATCCCGCGGACCCGTTTTCGCTGACCACACAGGCCGGTACACCGGCAACGGTGACCCCGGCCGGAACATCCTTATTGACAACACTGTTTGCCCCGACCGCGCATCCGTCGCCGAGCGTGACGCTGCCGAATATTTTGCTGCCCGGGGCGAGATATACGCTGTCGCCGATCACAGGCGCGGCCTCGCTGCTTCTCTTGCTGTCAACCCCGACGGTAACCTGGTGGGAGATATTGCAGTTTTTGCCGATTACCGCATTTTTATGGATGACAACGCCGCCCCAGTGTCCCAGATAAAAACCTTCCCCGATACGCGTGCTGTATTCGATATCAAAACCGAATTTGTATTTCAGGCGGTTATACCGGAAAAGAGCCCAGTAAAAGCAGGGGCGAAACGCCTTCGGCTTGTTCGAGTAATAACCGCATTTTCTCATCCAGTAAGCGAAGCGGAAACCGGGAATAAACCGGTAGGTCCGTCGGAAAACTTTTTTTGACGTGTCTCCGAAATACCGGAACAAGTCGCTGTCGATAATTCTTTTCAACTCTTTTTTCGACATAATGGCGCCCATCACGCACCTCTCAAACCAACGTTTTTGATAAGCGCAGATATTATTTCGCTTGTCCCTTGAGCCGCAGCCGGATATCCATCGCCCGAATGACCATGTGCAGGCCGGCGGCGCTTTCTGAGCGAATCATGCGAAAAACCATTTTTTCATACGTGGAGCAGCCTGCGGTGATCTTGCCCCAGTAATCGGCCAGGCAGCGGCGGATCTGCCGGTTGCGCGCAAGTTGTCTGAGCGTATCCCTGCGGACCTTGCCGCTGAGTTTGCTCTCGATAAAATAGGCTCCGGAGAGCGCCTGCGAAGCAAGGCTAAGGGCGTTGTTTTCGTTAAGAACCGCGCGATCAAGCCCCGCTTCGCCAAACAGATCGATATTCTCGGCATATTTTGCCAGCATATTGTCCAGATAGTCTGTCCGCGCGGCGTTGACCGCACCTGTTTCCACGTAGCGGTAAAAGTAACCGTGGTAATCGATATAAGACATCGACTCGCAACATAGCAAAAACTCAGCGACAAAGCGTCTGTCTTCCGCGTGCTTCCTGCCCTCGGGAAAAACGATGCCGTTTTGTCGGATGACAGAAAGGGAAAAAAGCTTGTTGCAGCAGGAATTAAAGGCGTCGCTGCGGATCATATAAGGAATAACGGTGCGGATGATGTCGCCGCGGGCGAGGGTTCTTTCTTCTTCAAAAGGGAAAGAGATGTTTTTCTGTGCGTCAGGCAGACTGAAAATATAGCCGCAGCAACTGAGGTCAGCGCCGGTTTTTTCGGCGGCGTCGACGAGTTTCTCGTACATATCTTCCTTGATGGTGTCATCCGAATCGACAAAACCGGCATATTTGCCGGCCGCCATCCTTAAGCCGGCGTTGCGCGCAGCGCTGACGCCGAGGTTGGCTTGATGAATGACACCGATACGCTCATATCTGCCGGCGTATTCGTCGCAAATCGACGGCGACGCGTCGTCGGAACCGTCGTCTACCAGAAGTATCTCCATGCGGTCGAATATCGTCTGCGCAATAATGGAATCCAGGCATTCGCGCAGATATTTTTCGGTATTGAAAACAGGAACGATAACCGAAACGGCGGCCTTCATCGGATGCGCCCCTCAATGAAGTCGTATAAAGTCTGCAAATGTTCCCGGTTGCTGTAATCTGTCGCCAGACAGTTGTCCGACAGTTTCAGCCTTAACGTCTCGTCGTTCAGCAAGCCGTCGAGCGCGTCAGCGACATTTTGAGCGCCGAACGGACAGACGATGCCGTCAACGCCGTCTTTCAGCTGGCCGGCCGAAGTCGGGAAATCGGTGATCAAGACCGGTTTGCCGAGAATCTGCGCCTCCCTGACGGTGACGGCCTTGCCTTCGTAACGCGACGGCTGGGCATAGACATCACAGGCAGCCATATAAGGATAAGGATTTGCTTTTTTGCCTAAAAGGACAAAGCGCCCCTCCAGGCCGAAGTCGGCGACAATCTGCCGCAGGCGTTCTTCGTCCGGGCCGTAACCGATGACGAACCATCGCGTATCGGGACGTTTGGATAAAAGCAGTTTGCAGGATTGCGCGGCCACGTCAAAAGCTTTTTGATAGCAAATTCTTCCGACAGAGAGGATTTTGCCGCCTTCCCCTTTCATCTCCGGCGCCTGCCCCGCCAGCGCCTGCCGGCGGATAAAGGATACGTCGAGCAGATTTTCAATAACGCACATCTTGTCTTCAAGGCGGGGATAAACCTTGAGAAAATGATCGGCGCATTCCGTAGAAACCGCGGCGATGCGGTCGTATTTTCTCCAAACTTTTTCGTCGCGGGCAAAATCCATCTCGGCAACGGTGTAATCGGTATGGACCCAGGCGATTTTTCTTGCGGCATCGACTTTTTCCGCAACGAAATGGTGCGGCCACATAAAACTGACCGCGGCATCGTATCTTCCCTCAAGCCGAGGAATCAAGCGCATGGATTTCTCCCAATTGGCCTGCAGGGCAGCAAAAACAGCCCCGTCGGACCGTCCGGCCGCGCGCGTCCTCCATACCGTCGACGCTTTGGCGCTCAGCCGCGCCGCCGCCGCCGCGGCTTGCCCGGTTCTAATCAATTCCCTGACGCTTTTCGTCAGCGCCGCGCAGGCGGGTATTTCGGGCAGGATACGGCAGCGCTCATCGACATCCGAGAGCAATTCCCCGCTGCGCGCGTACAACTGCAGGTCTGCTTCATACCTTTCGTAGTTGAAGGCGGATAGCAGCGCCGCAAGACTCCTCTCGATACCGCCCAGTTCCATGGATCCGGAGGCGAAAAGTATCTTTTTTTTCAACGTCTCCGCCTCCCGGAAAAGCGCTCGGTGCCGAAAATCCGGTGCAAAACGCGCGTCACTCTGTTGCGCGCAATCTGGCTTTTCTTCATCCAGGATTTCGCAAACCAGTGGACCGCGTAAGTGTTTTCCGTCACATGAAGGGTGCCGGTAAGATCGTCGAAGGGGCAGAAACATTCTTTGGGGTAAACGGTGAAACTGCCGCATCGCTGGAGTTTATCCTCCTTGACAAAACCGTATTTTTCAAGCACCCCGGTAAAATACTTGCTGACGGTCAGCATGTTGAACGTGCCGTCGGGAAGGATAAACGAAGATGTTTCGTACAGCCGCATCACTTCTCCGATGACGGGATTGCCTTTCTCTTTCGCCCAAAGGACCAGGCCAGGGCTGGCGTATTCGCTGTTTTCCATGGCGGCGAAAGCTTCGTTATCGAGAAGGTCCCCCAAAGGTTTGATCAGTTCGACATCCGTATCGAAATAAAGGCCCCCGTACCGGTACAAGACAATAAACCGCGCCGCGTCTGAAACAAAAGCATATTTCTTCGCCTCCCAGGCGCCTTGGGTAAAAGCGGTGCCGCCGATATCGAAATTGCTTTCGTTCCATTCCTTGATTTCAAAATCGGGCAGAAATTTTTGCCACGACTCGATGCATTTTTTAACCAGCCGCGGTTTTTCGGCGCCGCCGAACCAGAAGTAATGAAGGGTTTTCGTCATACGGCTAAAACACATCCTTCAGGTAGTTGCTTGTGTAGCTTTGCACCGTAAAATACTGTGTGTAAAAATAGACGGAATAGACGGCGACGGCGATCGCGTAGGCAACCGGCCGGTCTTTTTTCCGGAACGTGTCTTCGATAAGCCAGCAGATTAAAAGAATCATGAAAATAGAAGTATAAATCGCGAACCGGGCAAAGATCCAGTTGTAGAGGGAAATGATATAAAAAGCAAGATTTAAAATCGACAGATTGATGACGGCATCCCCTTTTTTACCGAGATACCGCAATTTGTCAAGCGAAAAGAAGGAGAGGACGACGGGAAGCGCGACAAACGGCAGGCGGAAGATATTCGAGCCCGAAGCGATGCCGCTGGTAAACCAGCCGATCCTGCTGTATTCCGAATACGGGGAATTTTCTATGATACCCATCATATTCGGAATGACAATATCCATGGCAAGCAAAAGAAAGATGCTGCCGACGATGGTCAGCATGCTGATGAGGGACCAGGCCCGCTGCCGGACAAGGAAATAGAGGGGAATCATCACAATGGCTGTGGAATGAATTTTGTATGCGACAAGCACGAAGAGCATAAACTTCAGCCAGTCCCATCTTTCCTCGCCGAACAAGTACCGCGTGCCCAGCAGAATAACGCCCGCCGCCACATATTGTTTGATGCCGTTGAAAGAGTTTGAGTAATACGCTGTCAGCACAAACAGAAGGATGCCCATTTCATAGAGTTTGGTGTATTTATAAATAATAAAAATGGCCGGAATGCAGCTGACGGCCGCCGTGATGAAGATAAGCATCTGCGGGTCTTTTGTAATATCGAACAGGATATTCTGAAAAAAATCAAAAAAGGATTCATGGCCGGAAAAATGAATCTCAGGCTTGCCGAGAATGCCCATCAGACGGTAACTGTGCATGTAAAAATAGGTGTCGCCGATGGAATTGCGCAGGCCGGCAAATACGGTCAGCAGAACAGCCGGCACGATATAGCCCATCGGATTGGGAAGCGGTTGCCCCAGCCCTCCCTTGCTCCGGATGGGGTAGTGGCGGGCGGCGAGCGCCGCCAGATAAGAAATGAGCAGAAACAGCCAGAAAAAAAACATACGGAACCTTCTTAATGTTTATGATGATGCCCTGCGCAGGCGGAAAAAGTTTCTTCGTATAGTTTTTTCATCTCGTTCGCAATGCAGGAGCGGGCGTTTGCCCCGACACTTGCCGCGGCTTTTTCGGAGAACGCTTCGTATAAAGCGTCGTCGTCCAGCAGCCGAAGCACTGCGTCCGCAAATGCCCCGGCATCGTTCGGGCCGACAAGAAACCCGTTTTCACCGTTTCGGACCAGCGCCCTGTGCCCCCGGTTGTCGGACGCTACGACAGGGAGCCCGCAGGCGAGAGACTCCATGATGTTGACCGGCAGCCCTTCGCGCAGGCTGGAGGCGACGCCGATATCGCACATCGGCAGAATCCGGTCCACGTCATCCCTGCGGCCGGTAAAAATCACTTTTTGTTCCAGGCCGAGCGACCGGGCCAGCCGCAGACATTTGCCGTTTTCGGAATCCGGGCCGACGAGCAGAAGCCTTGTCTGCGGGTATCGTGCGCTGATTTTTTTCATTGCCCGGATCAGCAGCGCCTGGTTTTTGTTGGCGTTGAGTTCGGCGACATAAACGAGCAGGATTTCTTCGCTGCCGAATCCGTTTTCTAAGCGGAGCCGCTGTTTTATGTCGCCGGAATGCTTGAAAAACTTTGCGTCGTCATACCCGACCCCTTGAATGAAAACGGTTTTATGTGCTTTCAGTTTTTTAACCGCTGTTTCGTAATCTTCCGCATTGATGGTAACCAGGCAATCCGTAAAGCGGGACAGCAGTTTTTCGATCGGATAGAAGACCAGCCATCCGGCCAGGGGCGCGCCGCTGTAGAAATGGAAGCCGTGCGCGGTATAGATAACGGCAGTCCCCTTTTTCCTTGCCCTCACAGCGGCAATTCTGGCCAGAACTCCGCCGACCGGCGTGTTGCAGTGGACAATGTCAAAATCATTCTCCGCGATAATCCGTTTCAGTTGAAAAAAAGCCCTGATGTTGGCCGGCTTCAGCGGGGAGCGGGAGATACTCAGCTGATAGTTTTTTTTACAGCCAGGCAATGTTTCGCAGCCGCAGCAGGCGGTATAAACTTCCCATCCGCCGGCGCTGAGCATTTCGAAATAAGGAAGGTAAAAGTATTCAAAATGCTCCGGAACAGTCGCGACGAATAATATTTTCAAGCCGGTGCGCCTCCACGCCAAACCACGTGTTCGGACTTATTATTCTTCAACACTGCCCTGAAACGGTTTCATGGTAACGCCTTCTTCGGAATTGATCCCTTGCCTTTTCAGCGCGTAGAGAACCGTTTTAACCGCAATTTTTAAATCGAATAAAAAACTCATGTGGTCCACATAATAGACGTCGTAACCGAAGCGCTCCTCCCATGTGGTCACGTTCCTGCCGTTTGTCTGTGCGTGCCCGGTAATGCCGGGAAGCACTTCATGGCGGCGCATCTGGATGGGGGTATACAGTTCCAGGTACTCGCACAGCAAAGGCCTCGGGCCGATAAAACTCATCTCGCCTTTGATGATGTTAATCAGTTGCGGCAGCTCGTCGAGGCTTGCGGCCCGAAGGAACTTCCCGAGTTTTGTAAGCCGCTCGAAATCGGAAAGCTCCGCGCCGTCTTTTTCGGTGCTTTCGATCATGGTCCTGAACTTATAAATGGTAAAAATCTTGCCGTCTTTGCCGGTCCTTCGCTGCAGAAAAAAAACGGGGCCTGTCCTGGACGCGGCGATAAGAAGCGAAATCAGCCCTATCAACGGCGACAATACCACAAACAAAAAAAGCGCGAAGCAAACATCGAGTACTTTTTTGATGGTGGCGTACTTCATCGTTTTTTTTCCCGTCTTTGTGTTGTGTCAGCCGTAATACTCAGCAGCCGGAATAACTGGGCACGATCTTTTTCAGCAGCGCCCTGACATTGGAACTGTTCGCATGTTTCAGTTCGTCCAGCGTCTCAAGCAGGCACTTTTCGTCGTAACATACGGCTTCCGTGACAAAGATTGTATTGTTCGCCGTCATTTTACCAGATTTGATTTCTTCCGGCAGGGACAGTTCCTCGTACAGTTTTTCTCCGGGCCTCAAGCCGGTGAAAACAATCTGGATATCTTTATAAGGCACATAGCCCGAAAGCCGGATAATCGACTCGGCCAGGCTGAGCACTTTGACGGGCTCGCCCATATCCAGCACGAAAACCTCGCCTCCGACAGCCAGACCGCCCGCCTGCACCACCAGCTGCGCCGCCTCGGGAATCGTCATAAAATACCGGGTGATATCCGGATGGGTGACTGTAACGGGCCCACCCTGCTGAATCTGCTCCCTGAAAGTCGGAATGACGCTGCCGTTGGACCCGAGCACATTGCCGAAACGCACCGCCGCAAAACGCGTACCCGGATTGACGGCATTCATATGCTGGATAACCAGTTCGGTCACCCGTTTGGTCGCTCCCATCACGCTGGAAGGATTGACGGCTTTATCGGTGGACAGCATAATAAAGCGTTTGACGTCATATTCCGCGGCGACTTTCGCGGTATTGTAGGTCCCGAATATATTGTTTTTGACCGCCTCGCAGGCGTTTTCTTCCATAATCGGTACGTGCTTGTGGGCGGCCGCATGGAAAACCACCGAAGGTTTGAATTCTTCAAAAACCTCACGCAGCCGGTCCTCGTCGCGCACGGAACCGATTCTGATGACAACCGCCGGAGTCCCTCCGAATCTGCTGTCCATCTGGTTTTTTAAGGAAAATGCGCAATTTTCGTAAATATCAAAAATAACGATGGTTTTGGGAGCATACGCGGCAACCTGGCGGCAAATCTCGCTGCCGATCGAACCGCCTCCGCCTGTGACAAGAACGGTTTGGTCCCTAAGGTAATCGCAGATTTTTGTGTCGAGCTTGACTTCGGGCCGAAGAAGAAGATCCGATATTTCGATATTTCTGACCTGCCGAACGTCGGGTTTTTCGTCGGGCATTTCCAGCAGTGTCGCCGTTGTTTTGAGTTCGCAGTCGGTTTTCATGGCATAGCCGATGATTTCCTGCTGTTTTTCAGGGGAGAGAGTCAGAATGCAAAGCATAATCTCGTTGACATGGTATTTTTCGGCAAGTTCGGGTATCTTTTCGCAGCCGCCCTGTATGGGAACCCCGCGGAGCTTTTTGCCCTGTTTCGCCGGGTCGTCGTCGACGACAACGACGGGTTTGCCCAATCTCTGAAGGTTGCCCTGCAGTTGGGAAATGATAATCATGCCGGTATCTCCGGCGCCGACAATCATGATGCGTTTGTTTTTTTTCGGGGCGCCGTCGGCGCTGACCGCGCCGGTTCTGTTGCTGTCCCTATAACCCATCAGGCGGTAATAGAGGCGGGAACACAAAACAAGGGCGAAAATCGTGAACGTTGCCGAAAAGTAAACCATGACGCTCAGGTTGTCGAAACGGTCGGCAATGCTTTGAAAACGCTTATATATAAACGGTGCATCCAGAAGGATATTGACAACCACATCGAAACCGATCGACACCACGGTGCCGGTAAGCGCAGCGGCGGCGCACATTATCAGGTCGTTGACCCCCGCGTAACGCCATAGGGTGTTGTAAAGCCCAAGGATTTTAAAAGCAGCCAGGTAGATAATCGTGACGAAAAAAGTTCTCAGCAGGAGGGTGGGCACCAGGGAACTGTAAAAAATGTCGCCTTTATTGTAATTTTCGATGGCGGCCACAAAAAAATAGGCCGCATTGACGATAAACGCGTCGGCGATAACGAGCAGTGTCTGCCTTTGCTTGAAACTGCGTTTCGTTTTCTCTTGTTTCAAATCGCGCCCCCGCAACGTTTCGGCTTGGCCGAAAGATGAGACACCGTTAAAGAGAAGTCGGCTATGGCTTTCTTTTTATTTTATTATACGACGTTAGTCACGTCAATAGATCAAGGCTTTCGTCAACCGCCGCCCTCAAGGCGGGAACGGAACTGCGTCGGGGTCATGCCGGTGATTTTCTTGAAACTTTTATTGAAGTGGCTCTGGTCGCAGTAACCCAGCGAAACCCAAATGTCAGCCATCTGGCTGTCGGGCCGGCAGAGCAGTTTTTTGGCCTCCTCCACCTTGCGGCGCGCGATGTAGTCGGTAATTCGTTCCCCCGTCATACGTTTGAAACAGCTGTTGAGATAGCTCGGGTTCTTCTGAAAAACGGCTGCGATTTCCGCGACGGATATTTTCTCGCCGATATGGCCGTCCACAAAAGTTCTGACCGAATCGGCGAGCCCTGAATAATGGGTGTCGAGGCGCTTTTTGACGCGCAGCGTACACTCTATCAGCAGTTCGAGGGTAAGGGCGTTGATGTTTTCGGCGCTTCGGCAGGCGTCGCGCCGCGCAAGGTAGCGCAACATCAGCGAACCGACCTCGTTTTCACCGATGCCCTGCGCGGCCATACGTCCCCCTGCCAGTGCGCAGATAACGGAAAAACGGTCTTTCGTTTCTGCCAGCGGCAGGGTGTTGTCGCGCACGGTTTCGACAAATACCGTTCTGCGCATAACCTTTTCAAGCGCGTCACAATCGCCTCTGGAGACGCAATCCAAAGCCGACGATGTGAGCAGCCGTGTGAGGAAACCGGCCTGCGCTTCTCCTTGCGAAGTCGTGCTCTTCCTGCTTCTGGCTGCCTTATCGAACACGGGCAGCCGTTTTTCGAGCAAATAAATCCCCCCGTACCAACGAATTATAACAAAAACGACGAATGATACAATACAAATATTCGAACAATAATATAATAACAGGTGTTGAGGACTCTCAACCATCAAACGGAAAAGGAGCGTCAGAAATGATCGGATTGGGTAAATGGGTATGCCATGTGGACACCATGTTTTTCAGGGGGGACGCGACGTTCAACATTTTCGACGACAACGGCAAATACGGTTTTGAACTTTCCCTGCCGGATATGCAGGTACCGGAAATCGAAATCCTCAATACGGTGGAAGACGGCAACACGCTCATCGCGACAGCCAGAACCGACCTTCTCCCAGGCAAAGACATCGAGGTCAACATGACCTTTGAAGGCGACACCTGCAACGGTCTGCTTAAGGTGCCTTTCATCGGCAAGATTAAACTCAAGGACGGCAAAAAAATCGAAGGCTGAATTTCAGCCAAAGAAAGGGAGTTGTTTGTATGATCGGATTGGGTAAATGGGTCTGCAACGTCGACAGCATGTTCTACCGCGGAGAAGTATTCTTCACCATCAGCGACAACAACGGCCAGTACGCCTTTGAAGGCAGCATCCCCGATATGGAAACCCCGGATATCGACTTTATCAGCGTTACCGAAGACGGCAACACGCTCAGCGCGGTGGCGCGGACAGACCTCCTGCCCGGCAAGGATATCGAGGCAAGCCTCACCTTTGAGACGGACGACACCTTTACCGGCTTGGTAAAAATACCTTTTATCGGCAAAATCAAGCTCAAAGACGGGAGAAGGGCCCCGTAATCTTTCGTTCAAACTGCGGCAGCGGGACGGCATAAGCCGCCCCGCTTTTCTTTACATCAGACGAAGCCGCAAAAGACGTTGTTTGTGAATTCAATATCGGAATGATTTTTTGGGAAAACAATATAATATAATAAGCAGGCAGGGATATGCGCGGTTTGCGGGCATATCCCTGCCTGCTGTGAAATTAATCTAGGGAACCGCTGATTTAATCAAACCCACAAGGACCGGTAAAATGGTATAATAAAGGCATCAAAATCGACGGGGTGAAACATGAATCAGCAAACATTCACAGATTTCGAATATAGTAACCGGAAACGGA
>JAKJCA010000068.1 GCA_022706685.1 Bacillota bacterium | reverse complement strand
GGGACCTTGAAACCTGCGATCTTGCCCTTGCACCATGCGGTTATGTCATCCGCCTTCAGCTCTTTGCCTTCATGGAGAACGATGACTGCCGTTACCTGTTCGCCCCATTTCTCGTGAGGCACGCCGATGACGGCCACATCCTTGATGTCGGGGTTGGTACGCAGGAAATCCTCGATTTGGACGGGATAGATGTTTTCTCCCCCGCTGATGATGACGTCTTTTTTACGGTCCACCAGGAAAATGAAACCGTCCTCGTCCATCCTGGCCATATCCCCGGTAAACAGCCAGCCGTCGCGTATGGAAGCCTTGGTGGCGGCGGGGTCGTTGTAATAACACCGCATGACGCCCGGGCCTTTGACACAAAGTTCGCCGACCTTGCCCTGCTTGACGGGCCTGCCTTTGCCATCGACGATTTTCGCCTCCCAGTTGAGCCCCGGGATGCCGATGGCGCCGACTTTATGGATGTTTTCGACACCCAGATGCACGCAGCCGGGGCCCGTCGACTCGCTCAAACCGTAATTGGTGTCGTAACTGTGGTGCGGAAACACTTTCAGCCAGCGGTGAATCAGGCTGGGCGGTACGGGCTGCGCGCCGATGTGCATCAGCCGCCACTGGCTGAGTTCATAATCCTCGAGTTTGACGGCCCCGCTCTCAATGGCGTCGAGAATATCCTGGGCCCAGGGCACAAGCAGCCAGACGATGGTGATCTTCTCTTCGGAAACGGTCCGGAGTATCCATTCGGGCTTGACGCCCCTGAGCAGCACCGCTTTGCTGCCTGCAAGAAGGCTGCCGAACCAGTGCATTTTCGCGCCGGTGTGGTACAGAGGCGGAATGCACAGGAAGTTGTCTTTTCTTGTTTGGCCGTGATGGTTCTGTTCGGTCAGGCAAGAGGTCAGGATGCCGTAATGGGAATGGAGAATCGCTTTGGGAAAGCCGGTCGTGCCCGACGAAAAATAGATGGCCGCGTCCTCGTCGTCGGAGAGCGGAACCTTGGGTTCTTTGGCAGGCATGGGGCGCGTAAGGGAAAAATAACTTTCGGCAAAGGAAGGGCAGTCCTCGCCGACGAACAGCCGCATGTCGATTTTGCCCAGCCGGTCGGCAATCGACTCGATACGACCGATAAACTCGGGGCCGAAAATCAGCGCGTCCGCCTCGCTGAGTTTCAGGCAGTAGTCGATTTCATCGGCGGTATAACGAAAATTCAGCGGCACGGCCACCGCGCCGGACTTGAGCACGCCGAAATAGATTGGCAGCCATTCCAAACAGTTCATCAGCAGGATGGCGACCTTTTTGCCTTTGGTGATGCCGTTGGCGAGAAGGTAGTTGGCCAGCCGGTTGGCCTGGTCGTTAAACTCTCGCCAGGTCATCTCGCGGCGGTGCTGCTCGGCCGGTTTCGGTTCGATGAGATCAAACTCACGCCAGGTTTTCTCCTGTTTTTCCCTTAACTCGGGATTAATCTCGACCAGGCAGACTTCCCTGCCGTAGTGTTTGGCATTCCTGATGAGCAAATCCGTAATCGGCATCCCGGAATCCTCCTTAATTTAACGCTTTTAAGCGATAAAGCGATTGGAGCTATTATAGCACAGCGTGACACGAAAAGGAATACCCCGCGCGTTACCGCCTATTTTTTGAGGGTCCCAGTTATATTTTCAAATTATACTTGCACTTGCGCTTATGATGTGGTAAACTTGTCTGCGTTGGCGGATTGTTTGTGGAGTGGGGTAACCCGCTCTTTTGTTTGCCGCTTGCGAATAATTTATAATTAGAATAATAGGAGGCCTGCATTTGGCAGACAGGGAAAGCAGGGTACCGCTCATCGACGCGGTCATGGATCTTGCGCAGCCGGTTGCGGCCGGGTTGGGCCTGTCGATTTGGGACGTCCGTTTCGTCAAAGAAGGCGCGTCGATGTTCCTGCGGATTTTTATCGACAAGAAAGGCGGCATCACGCTCGACGACTGCGAAGCTTTCAGCCGCGCCGTCGACGGTCCTCTTGACGAAGCCGACCTCATCGACACGAGATATTATCTCGAAATATCTTCCCCGGGGCTCGAACGCAAACTGACGCGCGACCAGCATTTCGAGTATGCGATCGGCAAAAGGATTCAACTGCGGCTCATCCGTCCGCTGGAAGGGCAAAGGGATTTCCGCGGCGTGCTGAAAGCCTTTGAAAACGGGGAACTTGCCATCAAATGCGCCGACGGGGCCCTCATGAAAATAAGCAGAAAAGACACCAGTTTTGTCAAACTGGATGATTTTGATGATATCGGAGGAAAAACAGATGAATAACGCGGAATTTTTCGCAGCGATCAAGATGCTGGCCAAAGAAAAAGGCATCACTCCGGAGTCGCTGTGCGAAGGGATACAAAGGGCGATTGTGACCGTTGTCAAAAAAGACATGAACGGCAAAGACATCGTCTTTTGCGAAATCGATTATGAAAAGCAGAAAATTAAAATTTTCCTGCGTAAAAACGTCGTTGAGGTCATCGAAGACCCCGACACCGACATTCTTCCCGCCGAGGCGAAGGCTTACGACCCCGATGCCGAGGCCGGCGGCACGGTTGATATTCCTTTCGATACGGACACTTTCAGCCGCATCGCCGCCGAAAAAGGCAAACATGTCCTGCGGCAGGGCATCGGCGAAGCCGAAAAGGAAAGCCGCAGCCAAAAACTGCTCAGCAAAAAGCAGGAGATTGTCACGGCAAGGATTCTGAAAATCGATTCGAGAACCGGCAACGCGATTATCGAGTTCGACGGCATCGAGGAGACGCTGCCCAAAAGCGAGCAGCTGCCCGGCGAGTTTCTGCGCGAAGGCGAACTCGTCAAGGTTTTTATCGCCGACCTGAAGGGTGTCGACGGAAAAGTATCCAAGGCGACGGTATCGCGGACCCATCCGGGGCTCGTCAAGCGCCTTTTCGAAACCGAGGTTCCCGAGATATTCGAAGGCTCCGTCGAAATCAAAGCCGTTTCACGCGAAGCGGGTTCGCGCACAAAAATCGCCGTAATCAGCAACGAAGAAAACGTGGAACCTGTCGGCGCCTGCATCGGGCCCAGGGGGGCGAGGGTCAATAAAATCGTCGACCTGCTCGGCGGCGAAAAAATCGACATCATCCGTTACAGCGAAGTGCCCGAGGACTTTATCGCCGAAGCGCTCAAGCCGGCCGACGTGATCAAAGTCGAACTGAGCGAAACCGGAGAAAAAAGCTGCACGGTTACCGTACCGGAAAACCAGCTTTCCCTGGCCATCGGCAACAAAGGCCAGAATGTCCGCCTCGCTGCGAAACTGACCGGCTATAAGATTGACATCAAAGCCGATACCACGCGGCAGCAGGAAACATCGAGTTTCGACTATTCGATCAAATTCTGACCGGGGCGGTTTGAACATGTCAGCGACCAAAAGAAAAATTCCTCTTCGCAAATGCCTCGGCTGCGGTGAAATGAAGCCGAAGAAAGAACTCATGCGCGTTGTCTGCACGGCCGAAAAAGCTGTCTCGCTCGACCCGACAGGCCGCCAAAACGGGCGCGGCGCCTACGTTTGCCGCAGCGCGGAGTGTTTCGCGAAAGCCAGGAAAGCGAAACGGTTCGAAAGGGCTTTCGAGTGCAGAATCCCCGAAGAGGTTTTCGAAACGATAGAAACGGAGTTGAAAGCGCTTGAATGACGGTCTGCTTTCCCTTCTCGGCCTTTGCCGGAAAGCGGGAAAGCTTGCGCTGGGGCACGACGCGTGCAAGAGCATGGCGGTCGGGCGGAAAGCGAAACTGATTCTGATTTGCCAGGACGTTTCTCAGCGGCAAAAGGAAGAGATGGCCTCGACAGCGGCGCGGGAGGGAAACATACCGCTGCTTGTCCTCGACAGGAGTATGCAACAGGTTTCGGCCGCACTGGGCAAGTCTGCTGGAATCATTGCCGTTTCAGACGCGGGTTTCGCGGCGCAAATCATCAAGCTGATACAAGGGGGAGACACGAATGCTCAATAAATACAGAATCCACGAGCTCGCCAAGGATTTCGATGTCAAAAGCACCGAGGTCATCGAGCTGCTTTCGAAATACTACACCGAACCGATGAAACACCAGACCCTGCTCGACGAGGAGATGCTCGACATTATCTTCGAGACCTTCACGCTCGAGCATGAAGTCGAAAATTTCGACGAGTATTTCGCGACGGCTGCGCTGCCCAAACCGGAGCGCGAAAAGAAACCCGATGCGGCTCCGGAACCGGCGGAGCCCGCCAAACCCCAGCCGGCGGCGGGAGCGAAACCCGGGGCGGCAAAGGCTCCCGCGCGGCCCGCGGACAGAACCGCCGTCAAACGGCCCGGCGTCATCAGCCAGCCGGCGAAACCCTCCCAGCCTTTCCAGCGCAGGCAGAAACCGGCCGGTTCCGGCCCGGTACAACCGCAGGCAAGAACCAAAGGCGAAGTGCGCACCATCGATACGCGCGCCGGCCACGTCGAACTCGACAAATACAACGAGCGTTATGAGAATATCGCGCCGGTTAATAAATCACCGCAAAGCGACACCAGCGTTAACAAGCAGAAACTCAAGCAGAAATCCCAGCAATACCGCCGCCAGGGCGGCATGCGCACCTCGCGCAAGGAAACCGAGGCGGAGCGCCTGAAAAGAATTGCTGCCGAGCGCGCCAAAAAACCGCAGATGGTCATCACTGTGCCCGACGAAATTACCGTCGGCGAACTGGCGGCGATGCTGAAAATGACCGCCGCCGAAGTCATCAAAAAACTGTTCCTGCTCGGCGTGAAGGCAAGCGTCAACGAAATAATCGATTACGATACCGCTGAAATCGTCGCGACGGAACTCGGCGCGAAGGTGCGCAAACAGGTCATCGTGACCATTGAGGACCGCATCATCGACGACAGCGTTGACGACGAAGCCTCCCTGCTGCCCCGCGACCCGGTCGTTGTGGTGATGGGTCACGTCGACCACGGCAAGACCTCCATCCTCGATGCCATCCGCAACACGGCCGTCATCGAAACGGAAGCCGGCGGCATCACGCAGCACATCGGCGCCTACCGTGCAAAAATCAATGATAAACTGATTACTTTCCTCGATACGCCGGGCCACGCGGCGTTCACCTCGATGCGCGCCAGAGGCGCGCAGGCGACGGATATCGCCATCCTCGTCGTGGCGGCCGACGACGGCATCATGCCGCAAACGGTCGAGGCCATCAACCATGCCACGGCTGCGAACGTTCCCATTGTGGTCGCCATCAACAAGATGGATAAACCCGGCGCCTCGCCCGACAGAATCATGCAGCAACTGACAGAATACAACCTCGTGCCCGAGGAGTGGGGCGGCGAGACGATTTGCGTGCCTGTTTCGGCGGTCACCAAGATGAATCTCGATAAACTGCTCGAGTCGGTTCTGCTTGTGGCGGAACTGCGGGAATTGAAGGCCAACCCGAACAGGGCGGCAAGGGGCGTCGTCATCGAGGCGAGAGTCGACAAGGGCCAGGGCCCGATCGCGACGCTGCTGGTTCAAAATGGAACGCTGCACAGCGGAGACGCCATCATCGCAGGCTCCACGGTCGGTCGCATCCGCGTTATGACCGACGACAAAGGCAATAAAGCCGAAAGCGCCGGGCCTTCCGTGCCCGTCGAAGTGACGGGTCTTGACGAAGCGCCGCAAGCTGGCGATTCTTTCTACGTCGTCAGTGACGAAAAACTCGCGCGCGAACTCGTCGAGCAGCGCAAACACGAGGCCAAGCAGGAACAGTTCAAATCGGTCGAGCGCGCGACGCTTGAAAACCTGTTCGCCACCATTGAGGAAGGCAAACTCAAAGAGCTCGCTATCATTGTCAAAGCGGACGTGCAGGGTTCTGCGGAGGCAATCAAACAAAACCTTGAAAAACTCAGCAATAACGAAGTCAGGGTCAAGGTGCTGCACAACGGCGTCGGGGCCGTCAGCGAATCGGACGTGATGCTCGCCAGCGCATCCAACGCCATTATCGTCGGCTTCAATGTCCGTCCGGATCCGGTCGCGCAAGCCAATGCGGAGAGAGACGGCGTCGAAATCCGACTGTACCGCATCATCTACGACTGTATCGAAGAGGTCGAAGCGGCGATGAAAGGCATGCTCGCACCCAAACACCGCGAGGTGCAGCTCGGCCGCATCGAAGTGCGCCAGGTGGTCAAGATAACCGCCGTCGGCAACGTCGCCGGCTGCCATGTCCTGACCGGCAAAGTTGTCAGGGGTGCGAAAATCCGCGTCGTGCGCGACGGCATCGTCGTCGCGGAGGACGATATCGCCTCGCTGCGCCGTTTCAAAGACGACGTCAAGGAGGTCGCATCCGGTTTTGACTGCGGCATCGCGCTCGAGAAATTCTCGGATATCAAGGAAGGCGACATTTTCGAAGCGTTTGTTATCGAAGAATACAGAGACTGACGGAGAAACGATGGCCGGCTATAAAAAAGACAGAACCACCGAAGATATCAAGCGCGAAATCATCGCGGTCATTCGGGAACTGAAAGATCCGCGGCTACAGGCCATGCTGACGGTTGTCAGAGTCGACGTCAGCAGCGACGCCTCTTCGGCCAAGGTTTATATCAGCGCACTCGAGGGCATCGAAAGCGCGCAGACGGCCGTGGAGGGCCTCGCGGGGGCGAGCGGCTTCATCCGCCGTGAAATCGGCGGCAGGCTGCGCCTGAGAAAAACCCCGGAGCTGACGTTCGTCGCGGACAACTCGGTGGAACACGGTATGGAGATTATAAAAAAACTCAATACTCTGAAGGCGGAACGGCATGAGGATTGACGTATCGCAAGCCGCGCGGCGCCTGGCCGCGCACGACAATATCCTGATTCTGGCGCACGCCCATCCGGACGGCGACACGCTCGGCAGCGCGTTTGCCCTGTGCCGGATGTTGAGGGCCCTCGGCAAGAAGGCCAACGCTGCCTGCGGCGACACCATCCCGCCGGCATACAATTTTATGCTGCAGGGTCTCGAGGAAGAGCATTTTGAGGCGGAGTACGTCGTCGCGGTCGATACGGCCGACATCAAATTGCTCGGCCACGATATGCGGGAAACCTACGCGGGCAAGGTGGACCTTTGCATCGACCACCACGGTTCAAACACCTTGTTCGCTGCCGAGACACTGCTGATGGAGAAATCCGCCTCGACGGCGGAGATTATTGCGCTGCTGTTTGTTGAAACGGGCGTCGCGATCGACAGCGCAGCCGCTGACTGCCTCTATACGGGCCTTTCGACGGATACGGGCTGTTTCCGCTACGCCAACACGACCGCCGCCTCGCACCGGCTCGCCGCCGACCTTATCGAGGCAGGCGCCCGCACCGAACAGCTCAACAAGGTGTTTTTTGAAACCAAAACCAAAACCTACGCCGCACTTGAGAAACTGGCGATTGAAGGGATGAAACTCTTTTTCGACGGGCGGTTTGCGGCGATAACCATTACCCGGGAAATGATGCGCAAAAGCGGTTCGAACGAAGGCGAGTATGACAGAATCTCGACTTTGCCGCTTCAAATCGAAGGCGTGGTCATCGGGGCGACATTGCGCGAAATGAGCGACGGCAGTTTCAAGGTTTCCGTCCGGACCGCCCCCTCCATCGACGCCGCAAAGTTTTGCTCGCGCATGGGCGGCGGCGGCCATCCCGGCGCTGCGGGCTGCCGTCTTGAAGGCCCTGCCGACAGGGCGCTCGATGAGCTTAAAGGATATGTCGCCGCCGAACTGGCTTGACGGGGTTGCTGGGATGACCGGATTGATCGCGCTTGATAAACCGGCCGGTATGACTTCCTTCTCGGCGGTATCGGCCGTGAGGCGGGCGCTCGGCGAAAAAAAAGCGGGGCATACCGGCACCCTCGACCCGATGGCGACGGGCGTGCTGCCCGTCATGCTCGGCGCAGGAACGCGTTTCATCGATTTTCTGCCGTCGCACGACAAAGCTTACCTGGCCAAAATCATGCTCGGTACCGCAACCGACACGCTCGATATCACCGGAACCGTAACGCAAAAATGCGAAGCAAGCGTCACCGAAAGCGAATTTCGGGAGGCGCTTGCCCGTTTTACGGGAACATTTTTCCAAATGCCGCCGATGCATTCCGCGGTAAGCATAGGCGGGGTCCGGCTGTACGAACTCGCGCGCAAAGGCATCGAAGCCGCGCGGGAACCCCGTCAGGTCACTATATACAGCGCGCAGCTTGAAGGGTTCGAGCCGGAAAGCAACGAGTTCACCGTCAGCGTCGCATGTTCGGCCGGCACCTATATCCGCCAGCTTGCGGCCGATATCGGCGAACAACTCGGCTGTCCGGCCGTTTTGTCTTATCTGCGGCGAACGCAGGCAAACGGCTTTGATTTAAGCGGCTGCCATACCCTCGACGAAGTCCGCCGCGCCGCCGAAAACGGTACGGTTCTCCGGCTGGTTATACCCGTCGACAAGGCTTTGGAAACGTACCCGGCCGTCTTTGTGACGCAAAGCCAGTTTGACAGGTTCCGCAACGGCGGCGAACTCGCACTCGACAGGCTCGAAGGCTGCCGTGAACCGGGGCTTTACCGCGTTTACGGGCCGGGCGGCGCTTTCGCCGGGCTTGGGGAATGTGAAGAAGATTCGACGAGCCTCGCCGTGAAGCGGGTGTTTTCCGAAAACTGAAAGACAGCAGAAAAGGGGTGTTTTTTGCCCCTCTTCTGCTGTCTTCTTTTTTCTATTTTTTCTTATTTATCGCTTTCGCCGCAATCAGACTCCCAGCAACAATCAAAACCGCCGAGGCGCCGATGATAAAAGGCAGCATGGATCCGGTCCGGCGTCCGGTTTCGGCGATTGTGACGGCGCCGGGCACCGCGGCCCGAGCGCTGCTGACGGCGACGGCGATGACCCCGATGATCATCAGGCCGGCCATGAGAAAAGCAAAGATGCGTATAACCAGTTTTCTTCTGTTCATGGAAGCGGCTCCCCGATTTCAATCAATCTTTTCATATAGGCGGCGATATCCCCGGACTGCGCGCATGCGGCCTCGCCGTCAGGCGCGACGGCCGTGACATAGACTTTGATTTTCGGTTCGGTGCCGGAAGGGCGCACAATGACGCCGCCGGCGGCGAAATCAAAAGCCATGACATTGGACGCCGGCAGCTCGATGGGTGTCCGCGTATTGGCAGCGCAGTCCAGCGCGTAACCGGCCAGATAATCGCTGATACGTTCGACATGAAGCCCCGCAATGGCCGCGGGCGGGTTTTCCCTGAGGTTGTGCATGATGGCGGGCATCCGGCGCATGCCCGCTTCCCCCTCGAAGGTAAAATTGAGGACGCTGTGGCAATAATAACCGTGTTCGCGGTACAGTCCGTCGAGCACCTGCAGGAGCGTTTTGCCGCGCGAGCGGTAATAGGCCGCCATTTCGCAGATGAGCATTGAGGCGACGACGCCGTCTTTATCCCTGGCATGCGTACCGGCGAGGTAGCCGTAGCTTTCTTCAAAAGCCAGACGAAAACGGCCGGCTTCCCCTTTATTTTCCAGTTCGGTGATATATTCGCCGATGTACTTGAAGCCGGTCAGCAGATTAACGGTTTCACAGCCGTACTTTGCCGCGACGGCCGCGGCCAGGCCGGTGGAGACAAACGATTTAATAATCAACGGCCTGCCGGGCAGCGTACCGTTCGACCGGTCGCAAGAAAGGATATATTCGGTCAGCAGGGCGCCGATCTCATTGCCTGTCATGAGCCTGTAATCCCCGTCTTCGGGTACGGCGATACCCACCCTGTCACAGTCGGGGTCGGTCGCCAGCAGCAGATCGGCGCCGGTCTTGCGGCCGAGCGCCAGCGCCAGTTCAAAAGCCTGCCTGATTTCCGGATTGGGATACGGGCAGGTCGGAAAAAGGCCGTCGGGCTGCTCCTGTTCGGGGACGACGGCCAGGGCATCCAAACCGATTCTGCCGAGGATGGCCCTGACAGGGAGGTTACCCGTTCCGTTGAGAGGCGTATAAACAACTTTCAGGCCGCTGCCTTTACAGATGCCGGGGTTTCTTTGCTGTGACAGGACGGCTTGATAAAACTTTTCTTCCAGTTGGGCGCCGACAGTTTCGATAAGCCCCTTGCCGCAGGCCTCGGCAAAATCGACTCGCTTGACGCCGTCGAAGATATCCGTGCGCGAGATGCGTTCATAAACGGCCAGCGCCGCCTCGTCGGTCATCTGGTAACCGCGGGGGTCGTAGCATTTATAGCCGTTGTACTGTGACGGGTTATGGCTTGCGGTAATAATGACACCCGAACTGCAGCCCAGTTCCCTCACCGCAAACGAAAGCAGCGGCGTGGGCGCGATATGGTCAAAGAGAAACACTTTGATCCCGTTGGCGGCAAGAACGCGGGCTGTTTCACGGGTAAACAAATCCGAATTGATGCGCGAGTCACAGGCGATCGCCGCCGACGGCCGGGGAAAATGCTCGAGCAGGTAATCGGAGAGGCCCTGCGTCGCCTGCGCGACGGTGTAAACATTCATACGGTTGGTGCCTGCGCCGATCACGCCGCGCAGGCCCGCCGTCCCGAACTCCAGGCTGCGGTAAAAGCGGTCGGATATTTCACTGTCGACGCCTTGTATAGCTGCCAGTTCGTCATACAAAGCGGTATCATCCCGCGTTTTTTCCAGCCAGAGGGCGTAAATCTTGTTGATGTCATCCACGGGCCGTTCTCCCCTTTCGGACTCGAAAGCGTTCGTTTTATCTTACCCATTTCGCGAAAGGCTGTCAATAAAGCGGCCGGGCGCATGCCGCGGCAAAACCGCCGCAGTCTGTTGACAAAAGTCCGATTCGTCCGTATAATCTAATAAATTGTATCATTTGGTACAATTTTTGGAGGTGCTATGACACCGGTTGAGGAAAAAGCCGTTGCCGCGTTCCTTGCGCAGACAAGGGTTTTCGGCTCCTGCTCCGGCGGGGAACTCGCCGATTTTGCCCGCGCGCACGGCGACGCCCGGACCTATGAAAAAGGCGAAATGATATTTTCGGGCGGCGTCTCGCCCGCGGCGATGTGCCTGCTGCTCAAAGGCCGGGCGCGCGTGACGCGCGGCAACGCTGTGCTCAGCGTCCTGGAACCCGGCGAACTGTTCGGCGCTGTCACGCTTTTCGCCGGAAAACAGCAGCGTTCAACCGATATCAGGGCACTGACTCACTGCCGCACCGTTTTTTTCGGTAGGGAACCCATTGAAAAATTGATGGAAACCAACCGCAGAATGGCTTTGGATTATATCGAATACCTGTCCGAAAGGGTATTCTACCTGACCGGTAAAATCGAGGCCTATACCGCCGGCAGCGTCGAAAGCAAACTGGCTGGCTACCTGCTGAAAAACGCTTCCACCGGCGCCGACGACAGGCTGCGCGCCGACATCGGCAACCTCAGCGCGCTGGCCCGGCTGCTCGGGGTAGGCAGGGCCTCGCTCTACCGCGCGCTGGACAAACTCGAAAGCGAACAGACCGTCTACCGCATCGGTAAAACGGTTTTCATCACAGGCGAAGAAGCCGGCGCTTCTTTGACATAAAAAACGGAGGGAAACTATGAAAACTTTATTCAAATTCACAGCCCTGGTGCTCGCGATGGCGACGCTTTTCTCCTTTGCGGCCTGTTCGCAGCCAAAGGAGAAAGAAACCACAGCGGCGGCGACCACCGCGGCGCAGCCCGATGAAATCCGCATCGCGGCGCTGAAAGGCCCGACCGGTATGGGCATGGCAAAAATGATAGACGATAACCCCGCGGGAGGCCGATACGCTTTCACAATCGAATCGGACCCTTCGGCCATCGCCCCGCTGATCACCACCGGCGCCGTCGACATCGCCGCATGCCCGCTTAACCTGGCCGCTACGCTGTACAAAAAGACCGGCGGCAAAATTAAGATGCTCGCCGTCAATACGCTGGGCGTGCTGTACATCCTTGAAAAAGGCCAAACGTTTACCACAGTCAGCGAATTAAAGGGTAAAACCATAGTCACTTCCGGACAGGGAGCGACCCCGGAATACGTGCTCAACTATATCCTCAAAGCCAACGGCCTCGATCCGGCGAAGGATGTTAACGTTGAGTACAAAGCCGAGCACAGCGAAGTCGCCGCGCTCGCCGCCAGCGGCGAAGCCGATATCTGCATGCTGCCCGAACCTTTCGTGACGACGGTCACCGGCAAAAACCCGGCCCTTCGAATCGCGCTTGACCTGACCGCGCTGTGGGAAACAGCGGCCAGGCAAGAAGGCAAGGAGAGCAAACTTGCCATGGGCTGCATCATTGCGGCCGGCGATTTTGCAGACAAGTATCCCGCCGCGGTGGACACCTTCCTTGCGCAGTATAAGGCGTCTGTGAACTATGTCAACGCCAACCCCGCCCAAGCGGCATCGCTCATCGCAAAGCAGGGCATCATCCCGGACGCGGCCCTGGCCGAAAAAGCAATACCGCGCTCGCAGCTGACTTTCCTGGCCGGCAGCGAGATGAAGGCGGTCGCGATGCAGAACTTCAGGGTTCTGTTTGCCGCAAACCCCGCATCCATCGGAGGAGCGATACCGGGCAGTGATTTCTTCTGGGGCGCGTAAAAAATCAATGAAAAAAGCGGCTGTCAAACTGCTGGTGTTCGCCTTCTGGGTGCTCGTCTGGGAGGCTGCCTGCCTCGCGGCGGGGAGCGAACTGCTGCTGCCCTCGCCGGCTCAAACTTTCCTGCGGCTGTTCGAACTGGCGGGCACAGCCCGGTTCTGGCTCAACGCACTGATGTCGCTGGCGCGCATCGTCGAGGGGTTTCTGCTGGGCGTGCTGGCCGGCACCGTACTGGGCGCCGCCGCCGCGCGGCTGAAACTGCTGCATGATTTTCTCTCCCCGGTCATCAATATGGTCAAATCCACACCGGTCGCCTCGTTTATTATCCTCGCGCTGGTATGGATCAAGAAAGACGGCGTGCCTGTTTTTATCTCTTTTCTCATGGTGCTGCCCATTCTTTGGGGAAACGTAACGCAGGGCATCGCGCAGACGGACAAGGGTCTGCTGGAGATGGCGGCGCTTTTCCGTTTCGGCAGGCGCAAAACCGTGACCAAAGTGTACGCACCGTCGGTGATGCCCTATTTTTTAGCGGGCTGCACCACCGCGCTCGGGCTCGCCTGGAAAGCGGGCGTCGCGGCGGAGGTGCTCAGCCTGCCGGCGCGGTCCATCGGCAGGGAGTTATACAACGCCAAAATATATCTGGAAACCACCGACCTGTTTGCCTGGTCGGCAGCCGTCATCCTGCTGAGCATCGCGCTCGAAAAACTGCTGGTGTCGGGACTCAAAGCGGTGAATAGCCGCTGAACCCGGCCGCAGGAAGGAGTACTTCGTGCCTATCATAATCGAAGCCGTCACCAAAAGCTACGACGGCAGGAAAGTGCTCGACGCCGTGAGCGCTACGCTGCCCGACAGCGGCATCGTCTGCCTGACCGGCCCCTCGGGCATCGGCAAGACGACGCTTGCCAGAATTATCGCCGGTCTCGAAAAGCCGGACTCGGGCAAGGTGAGCGGCATCGAAGGCAAAATCATATCGATGGTCTTTCAAGACGACCGTCTGCTGCCGCACAGCACGGTGCTGGAAAACGTCGCGCTCGCCGGCGGGG
>JAKJCA010000013.1 GCA_022706685.1 Bacillota bacterium | reverse complement strand
CCCGGCGTTCCACGCGCCCGCGGGGACGGTAAACACCGCCGCAAAAATCAGCGTCAAACAGGTCCATTTCAAAATATGCGCCTTTTTCATCGCCGTTCACCTCACCGGTCGCCCTGCTGCGAATCGTTTTCCGCGTCTTGCTTGTTCAGCAGGCCTTTGACCGAAATATCTTTGTCGAACACATACCCTTTTTCGATAAGATCGTCATGCCGGACTTTTCTGCTTTTTTCCAGTTCTTCCAAAATCCTCTGCTTCTTTTCGCCCGTGAAATCGTAAAAGAGATAAGGCAGTACCTGCATCAGGGCGCCGATGGCGGGGAAAAGGGCGAACAGCATAAACAGTTTGTGCGTGTCGGGCGACATTTTAAGGAAGTCCTCGATGGTCCTTTCGACGCCTTCCACGCCCCCGAGGCCGACCCAGGCCAGCGCGTAACCGCCCAGAAATACCACGACGGCGTCTTTGAGTTTGACCGCGAAACCC
The DNA here is from genome assembly GCA_022706685.1 of Bacillota bacterium. Classification (GTDB taxonomy): domain Bacteria; phylum Bacillota; class Clostridia; order Oscillospirales; family Acutalibacteraceae; genus UBA1447. The sequence goes on along the minus strand of JAKJCA010000013.1, from coordinate 52,243 downwards.
ATCAGGGAGCCCAGCAGGCCCTCCGAACGCTCTCCTGTTTTATATTCGACATAATCGAGGGCGTCCGAAGAGAGGGTGCGCCTGACAATCATCATCATGTTGTCGGGAATCCCCGTGACGGTCAGGATAAAAATCATGTAGATGAGCTTCGGGGTGCTGTCGAAACCCAGCAGGTAGATGGTAAAATACGCGAACGCCTTGGCAAGCCCCGCGATGACCACAAGGCCCTTGAGTCCGAAACGTTTGACGATTTTCGGGGTGAAAGCCATGGCGATAAAGGTCGGCGCGCCCCGGATGATGGCCATGAAGTTCTGCAGCGCGACGCCCTCGGCCTCGCTGCTGAAGGGTTTGAGTATCCGCCAGCCGATGCCTTTTTTGAACGCGAAGAGGAAATAGTACCAGGAGGTGTAGCCCGACACCGCGTTGATGACGCCCATCAGTTCGGAGACGACCAGCACCAGCATCGGACGGCTGTTTTTCAGCACGCCCCAGATTTCCTTCAGCGACTGTTTGTTGGGCGCCGGCGGCACTCTTTCCTTGATGGTGAAAAACGAGGTGGAAAACAGAACCCCGCCCAGCGCCGACAGCACGATTGCGCCCGCAAAGAAAATGGGGCCCATATATTTGATGCCGACGATGGAAACGACGAACGAAATGATGCCGGGCAGCGCCATCGCCGCCTCGCTGCCGTAACGGGAAACGGTGACGAGTTTTGTACGCTGCACGGTGTCCGACGTCATGACGGACGACAGCGCGCCGAACGGTACGTCCGATATGGTATAGGCCATTTCCCACAGGATATAGACCACCGCGACAAACGCGAATTTGCCGTCCGGCCCGAGGGGGATGTTGAAAAACGACAGCATGGTCAGCAGGGCGATCGGGAAAGCGGTGATGAGCATGTAGGGCCGCAGTTTGCCCCATTTGGTGTCCGTGCGGTCGATGAGAATCCCCATGATCGGGTCGTTGACGGCGTCCCACAGGCCGGAGAAAAGGCCCAGTTTGCCGAAGCGGACCGGGTCAATGCCGAAAACGGCGATGACGATGGTTTTCACCTGGCCGCGGAGGCCCCAGAAAATATCCTGACCCGCCGCGCTCGCCGAAAATCCGGCGATTTCCCGGTAAGACAGGTTGTCGCCCGTCGAAGGCCTGCGCCAGTTGTATTTGAATTTTTGAATGCCGTTGCGGATTTTTCCCATGGCGCACCCGATTCTATATTTCGATATTCATGACCGACCTGATGAGGTCTTCCAGATGAAACGTCGTCAGCACGGCCGGGTCCGCGTTGTACCGGCGGACCAGTTCGAAAACATGGTCGCGCGCTTCGTCGTCGTAAGAGGTAATCAGTTCAAACACGCCGTTGATGATGTCGCAGAAAAGCGCGTATTTCCCGGACCATTTTTTCAACTCGTCCAGAATCGGCAGCGCGCCGCTTTGCAAAAAGGCGTTGCAGGCGTTCATCTTTTCCATATAAGCGCCGACGCATTCCAGCGCGGCGCCCAGGTCGCCCGCTTCAAACGCGTTTTCGGCTTGGGAAAAAAGCCGGTGCAGCATCGGGGAGTTGCTGTCCAGCAGACAGGACGTCCGCAGGTGGTCCGCAAAGCAAGCGAACGCTTGGGCGTGCTCTTTGCCGATGACCGTCTCGATGGCGTTTTGATAGGATTCGTCCGCGTCGTATGCCTTCGGGTTCCACAGATAGTCCGCGACGGTGAGCAGGGGTATTTTGGAGCATTCCGCATACTCCATGCAGTTGGAGATGAGGCCTTCGGCATAACGGTACAGCTCGGCGTCGCGCCCGATAATCGGGCCGAGGTGCATCCGGTTGAACATATCGCCGTCGTTGACCGGATAATTGTCCCAGTACAGCGGGCGGTGATACGTGCTTGAAATGAAGGTGAACGCCTCCGGCACCGTCAGTTCGCGCGAGCAGACGTCGCGCCCTGTCCAGAAAATCGAAACCTCCGCCGGCAGGCCGCGGCCGAATTTTGAAATGAAATATTCGTTGCCTTTGCCGAAGTACTGCATCGGGCAGACCGTCAGGCGGGTTGCGCTGTCGAGCTGCTTCAAGGCGTAATAATAGCGCCCGCAAAGGTCGATATGCGCGTTGACGACCTCGCCGTATCGTTCGGCATCCTCCGGAAACTTCAGTTTTTCCGGGATATCGTCCAGCAGCAGGCCGAAGCAGCGGATCCCCAGCGAGAAAAGCTGTTTGGTCTTGTTCATCAGCGCTTCGAATTCGCCGTCGTCGGAATATTTCATCGAAAGGCCCGGCGCGATGCAGTAATAAAAATCCATCTGCGCTTCCCGCGATATGCGGAACAGTTCGGTAAGGCCGGATATTTCGTTCTCCGGGTAAAGGTCGCGCCAGCGTTCCCGGTGGAATTCGTCGTCTTTCGGGGCGTAGTAGACGGTGTTCATTTTGTTTTTCGCCATCAGTTTGAGCATATCGCAGCGCTGGTCGAAGCGCCAGGGCTTCCCGTAAAACCCTTCGATATAGCCGCGCGTTTTGAACAGCGGGTAATCCGTGGTTTCTCCCCGGATAAATTCGTTGTCCGCAATCATCCGGGCGACGGTGCAAAGCCCGTAAAAAACGCCGCGCCGGCCCGCCGACGTCAGCCGGATGTCCGCGCCGTTTTCGGTTTGCTCGATACGCAGCAGATACTTCTCGTCGGTGACCGTCTGCGTTTCTTCGATATATGACGTGTCTCTGCCGTTTTCCAGTTTGACGCGGATTACGATATTCCCGTCCGGGGCAAGATTGTCCAGCCCGGCGTAAGCGGCGAGCGCCTCCAAGCCGCCGGCCTCGCCCTCGAGCGCCGCCCTCGGGGTGCCGGAAACGCCGAACAGGTCATTCCGGCCGTATTGCTGCGGTTTCGGATAAATCATATTTCTCATTCCCTTCCGTCTGAATTCGGGTCCGTATCGCCGGCCTGCGGGCTTGCCGCCGCGTCCGCGTCTCTTGCTTCGTTTTTCCTGTCGGCGTCTTCCGCGCGCTGGGCGGCCTGCAGGGCGCGGCGTTCCCTGAGTTCGGCCTGAATGCGCGCCTTCTTTTCCCCGGTGAAGTCGATGAAAGAATAGGTAATCAGCTGCCACAGGGCGCCGACCGCCGGCCCGAGCATATAAAACGGCCAGGCGCGCTTCCTGAAGGTTTCGGTGATGATCACCTTGCCGTTGACCGGTTCGGGGTCAAACTGGAGCAAACTGAGCGAAACGCCGTTGGTCAAAGCGCCCAGGCCGCCGACCAGTTTGAGCAGAACGCCCCGCACGGCAAAGGTGGACGCCTCATTGCGGCTGCCGGTTTTATACTCGATTTCGTCAATCGAGTCGAGGATCATCGTCTGGAACGCGGGTCCGTGCCAGGACCTGCAGAAGGTCGACAGCGCCAGAATAATCATCGAGAAAAAGAAGCGCTGCCCTTTGTAGCCGACTAAGAACGCCAGGGTGTTGGATATGATGGTGGAGTATTGGAGGAACTGGATCACGTTTTTCTGGCCGAACCGCTTGATGACCTTGTTGGTGAAGGGCAGCCCGATGGCCGCCGGGATGCTGGTCAGGATGCCGAAAATCGCCAGGGCGTTGAGGCCGTCGATGTTTTTGCCGAACCAGTGGAAGCCGACATCCATATATTGAAAGAAGTAGTATTCATCCATTTTCACGGTGAGGTTGGCGGCCAGCGCGGCGATGACCGACAGCATCATCGTCCTGTTCTTGAGAACAAGCGTCAGTTCCCGCATGAAGGAAATCTCCGGCTCGTCGACCACGACCTTTTCTTTGACAAAGCCGCCGAGGCCGACAAAGGGATGAATCAGTATCCCGATGACAAGCGTCAGGGTGATGACAAGGCTCTCGAAGGTGTACCGGATGCCCGTCGCTTTTTGAACCCTTTGCATATTTTTTTCGTCCGCGAGCAGGAAGATGCCCTGCGGAATCAGGCCGGCCGCCTCGTTGAAAATCTGGTTCCAGAACACGATTTTGGTCCGGTCGTTCGACAGCGGCGAAACGCGCGCGAGGATGGCGTTGTTGCTTGCGGAGAAGAGCGTGCCGAACAAGTCGCCGAAAATCGACCAGAATAACACCCACGCCAGTTTGGAAAACTCGCCCAGGCCCGTCGGCACCAGCATCCCGGCAATGCTGACCAGCGCGACCGGTATGGCCATATACCGGACCATCGGGGCATACTTGCCGTTTTTGCCGGGTTTGCGGTGGTCGAGCCACGCGCCGATAATCGGGTCGTTGACCGCGTCCCAGATATTGCTGACGGTCCCCACGATACCCAGTTTCCAGGGCGTAATCCCGATACGGTAGCGGTACAGCTGCGTGAATTTGCCGTAAAAGCCCCCGGCCACCGTCCCGGCGGAAGTGCCGCCGATGTAGAAGCGCATATCGCTGCGCGTCAGCATCGTCTCCGCCCGCTCTTTTTTCTCTTTTTTCTTGAACAAGGTCTGGATGTTCCCGTCCCCCTTTCAGCGGATTGTGTGAACGAGGGCTACAGCCTCAAATACCATTTTTTCCTGTCGAAAAAGTACAGGATTGCCGTCATCGCCAGCACGTACAGCAGAATGGACAGGAAGCGGACGGACACGCGGCTGCCGAAGGTCAGTTCCATGCCGCCGGCCGAACTGAGCACGTACATCAGCATGGAGTTTCTGCCCCACCAGAGGAAAGGCGCGCAGGGCAGTTTTTTTCTGTCAAACAGCCACTCGGCGATGACGTACAGCCAGATGCAAAGCGCCAGGGAAACCAGAACATAGCTCGGGGTCATGACCGACGGACCGATGGGCATCCGGCCGGGGAACAACAGCGTCGCCGCGGCCAGCGCCGTGATGCCCGACGATACGAGCAAAAACTCCTTCCTGCTCTTTCGCATACACTCGATGACGCCGATGGCGAGCAGCAGATAGCCGCCTTTCGCGATGGCGCCGACCATGTTGTCGTTCGCGGGGAAGATGCCGGCCAGGGCTGCCGGCACGAACTTTTCGCCCCAGAAATCGACCGCGGTGCGTTCGCCGCGCCAAAAAACCAGGTAGAACGCCGCCGTAATCGCCAGCCCGCCGCCGATTTTGACAAAGCGGTTCGCCTTGACGAAGGGCAGGGAAATCAAGCCGGCCAGGCCGATGCCCTGCAGGGTGCCCCAGGCCAGGGCGGTGCCGAACCGAACGCCTTCGCCGACGTTCCAGCTGATCAAAAAGCCGAGGCCGATGAGCGCCAGGTACCTGCCGATGACGGCCCAGACGGCGTCTTTGGTGCCGTTTTTCGCCTCCTTGCTCTTGAAGGAAAGCATGAACGACAGCGCGATGGCGAAAAAGAACATCGGTTCGATGAGGTCGACCGCCGTGAAGCCCGGTATGGTGCGCGCGTGCGAGAAATAGGGGTAGAAATCGCCGCCGGCGTGGTTGGCGAAAATCATCATCACCATCGTGATGCCGCGAAAGGCGTCGATGGACCTGACCCGTTCGCCGGCGGCCGGCGTTTTGATATCCGACATCCTGCTGCCTCCGTTCAAGCCGATTCGCGCCGCGGCGGCCGGGATATCGCCCGCGGCAGGTATTCCAGCGCCGGTGAGGTTTTCCTGATAAAAACCGGAATTTCCCCCAGCGGCGCGTCAATCCGAAAACTTCCCTTTGTATATTCCGCGCCGCTCCAAAGGTGTATCCAGCGGTCATCCGGAAGAAAGACTTTTCTGCTCCGCGCGCCTTTTCGATAAACCGGCGCGACCAGGATATCCCTGCCGAGCAGATATTCGTATTGCAGGTAAGACTGCCGTTTCGTATGCGTCCGCTTCTCGTTTTCGTAATGCACGGATAAATGGCGCATGAAAGGCAGGCCTTTCGTCTGGTATTCGTCCTCGCAGAGACGGAAATATTCCCCCAGCGCCCCGTGAATACGGCTGAACTTCGCAAAGTGGGCCAGCGTTTCCCCGTCGCTGTCATACGTCCAGCCGCTGTTGCCCTTGTCCTCATGCCCCCGCATCACGGGGGTAAAAGCGGCGTATTCGGTCCAGCGCATGAACAGTTCTTTGGTCCGCTTGAACCAGAGCATGCCGAATTCGCCGCCGATATCGCTGTGCACGTGGCCGATGCCGCAAAAGCCCAGGGAAACGCTGCCGCAGATGCTCGCGGGCAGTCCGCTGTTTTTCCAGAAGGTCATCACCTGGTCCCCCGTCCATATCAGCGGGCTTTGCGCGGCGGTGCCGAGATGGCCGGAACGGTTGAAAAAGACGACGGCGTTCTCCGGCCTTTCCCGGCCGGCGTCTTTGACGGCGTCGGCGTTGACCTGCGCCCACCGCACCGGATACTCGTTGTGGCAGAGGCGGGGGTCGCTTCCGTCATGCAGCGCGCAGTCCGCGGGCAGGTACTCCGCAAAATCGCACATCCAGCCGTCCAGGCCGATGCCGATCATATTATCCCTAATGACGGAGCCGATCCATTCCCGGCAGCCGGGATGGGTCAGGTCGAGCATATACGCTTGAAACGAAAACATGGTCAGCGGATAGGGTTTGCCGTCTTTGTTTTTGACCAGATACCCCATTTCTTTGCAGTGCTCGAACATCGGGGTGCCTTTCATCAGGAAACAGTTGTTGTAGCCCAGAAAGCGGATATCCTGCCCGTGCAGTTCCCGGATATAGTCCGGCAAATCCGGATACATTTCCCGGTGGTAATCCCAGTTCCACAGCAGCCTTGTCTGGTAATCGAAGTGTTTCAGCCCCGTCCAGTCTTCGACCCAGACGCCGCTGACCTGCACGCCGCCGTCAAGCGCCGACTTCAGCTTCCCCTTCACCGCGTCCATTCCGCCTCCGATACCGAGGTGGACGCCGCTGTAAACCCATTCCGGCAGCCTGCGCTGGCGGCCGCAGTATTCGGCTATCAGCGGGAAAAGGTCCTCCATCCTGTCTGCCCGGCCGAAAACGATCCGGCGCGGCACTTCGCAGCATAAAAGGCGGTACGGGTCCCGGCCGAAGTCAAATTCGCAATACGCATAAGTGTCGATGCCCAGAAAACAGCGGCGGGAGCTCACCATCAGCGGCTGGGGATAATAGTTGGTCCACCATTCGCCGCCCGCCCCCATCACCAGGTCGCCGGCCAGCCGGTAAAGGGAGCGGTTTTTGGCGAAACCGGGTTCCTGCGTCCAAACGGGCACCTTTCTGCCTTTAAGGTTGAGGTAACTGAACTGCTCGCCCATGCCGTAAACCGCTTCGCCTTTGCGCGCGGGGATATTCAGCCGGAACAGGCAGCCGCGCCGTATCTGCTCCGGCGCGTCGATCTCCACGCACAGCAGGCCCCGGTCCTCGGTGATGTTCAAGGCGAGAAGATTGTCAAAGCAAACCGTCGCCGAACCGGGCCCGCGGGTAAAACCGGTGATGTTTTTCAACGGCCGCATTCTTTTTTTCGATATACGGATTTTGTAAGAGGCGATATTCCGTTTGTGCGTGCGGAAATCGCAGCGGGCCGTGCCCAGTTCTATCAGCGGCCTCGACGGGCTGTGGGAGAACAGTTCCAGCCCGCCGAGCGAAACGCTCAGCCCGTCGCGGGAACAGGTAATTTCCGGCACAAAGACACCTCCCGTGTCTCGTATGTCGGCAGCCGCGGCCCGGGCGGCGCGGTTTTCAGCCGTTTTTCCCGATGTTCAATGGACTTATTGTAATTTTTGAACCTTGAAATAGTATTGAATCCGCCGCAATTTTTTCTGTTTCTTTTCAACGGCGGCGATTTGTGTTACATTCAATAGCAACAGGGGGTGAAACGTTGCGTATTCTGATGGCCTGCGGGGAAAAAGCGCTGTCGCAGCGCCTCGCCCTGCTGCTGATGAAAAGCAATCATATCGTCGACGAAGTCGGCACCCCGGAGGATTTGCTCGGCTACGCCGAATTCGCTGCCTACGGCGTGATCGTGCTTGACACGAACCTGACGCCCGACAACGGTTTCGGCGCGCTGAAATCGCTGCGCAAAAACAAAATCGCCTTTCCCGTCCTGCTCATCAGCGACAAGCGCGCCGTCGCCGACAGGGTCGAAGGCCTCGACCTCGGCGCCGACGACTATCTGTGCAAACCGTTTTCGGCCGACGAGTTTCTGGCGAGGGTGCGGGCTTTGTCCAGGCGCAAAGACAAGGCGCTGGAGTTCGATACCCTGTCGTTCGGCGATATTTTTCTCGACCTGAAAACCAACGAACTCATCTGCAACGAACATGTGGTCCGCCTGGGGCTTAAAGAGTTTCAAATCATGAAACTGCTCATCGGCAACGGCAGGCAGATTATCGGCAGGGAACGGCTTGTTTCCGAAGTCTGGGGCTCCGACTCCCCGGCCGAATACAACAACATCGAGGTCTACATGTCTTTTTTAAGAAAAAAACTGGCCAAACTCGGCTCCCGGGTGACGATACGGTCCATCCGGGGCATCGGCTACCATTTGATGCCCGTCAAATAACCGTTCGGCGGGCGGCAGCGCCGCTTTTCCGGTTCTTAACCGCCGGTTGAGCCCGCGGCGTAGAGGCGCGCGTCGCGCAGCATGAAGCGCAGGCGGATTACCCTGCCGCGCAGCGCGTCAAGGGACTTGCCGCCCCAGCGGATTTCTTTTTCAATTTCGTTGCCGTACAGTTCGCCGCAATCCTCAAAGCCGAAGCCGTCGAGGGGCTCCCCCTCCGGGTTTGTCGCCGCCGCGCTGAGGGCTCCCGCGGCGGACGTGGCGTAGTTGACCGTCAGCCCCGCCGCCTCGGGGACCAGCGGCCCGGTCAGCAGAAACCCGCCGCGCGCGTCCGCGCTGACGCAGCCGAAGCGGAACGCCGGCACCTCGTAGCGGACGACGGCGCAGTCGTCCCACATATAACGCTCCTCGACATAGAGGCTGAAACTGTTGCCGGTTTCGACGATGCCGGAGGCGGTGATGAAGTTGCGCTGCGTCCAGGTCCGCTCGTCGAGCGAGGGCGGTATCCATGCCGTCTTGAACGGGTCGCTCCAGTTCACGCCGTCGCGGCTGGTCAGAAAGACCGCGTCGGACACGCCTTTGGACGGGTGGCTTTCCACCTTTTTTCTGTCGGGAACGAAGCGCATCGGGAACATCGCCAGCACATGCTCCGCTCCGGGCACCGGCGCGGCGGCGTTGGTATAGTAATGCTCGGTGTTGTCGCCGCCGCCGTAGCGGTTGGGCGCCGGGTCGCTCCAGTCGAGGAAATTCTCCGACACGCACGACTGGATCGCCCGCAGGCCGGAAAAACCGCCCTGCAGCCAGTAACGCGAATAGCAGCGGTACAGCCCCGCCCGTGCGTCGTAAAAGGCGGTGTTCAGCGAATCGAACGCCCCCCGGGTGATGACGGGTTTTTCGCTCATTTTCCGCCAGCGGACGCCGTCAGCGGAGCAGAAAGCGAACAGGCCGCCGAGCGCCAGCGTGCCGGCGACCGCCTTGAAGCGTTCGTCTTGCGGGCAGGCCGGGTTGTCGTCGTAAAACGGCAGGAAATTATGCGCCTCGGGACCCATCCACACGATGTTGTTGCGCCTGATTGCGCCGTAAGGGATCCGGTCGACGGCCGCGCGGCGGAACTTCTTCCCGTCGCCGCTCAACGCAAGGCAGGCCGTCTGCATTTCGCTCGCGTCGTCCGCCCCGTCCGGATATCCGCGGTAATACAGATACACCTGCCCTTCGTGCCGGAAAACGGAACAGGCGAGAGAGCCGCGGCCTTCCCATTTTTTTTCGAAGCGGAGGACCTCTTCCTTGCGCTCGGGCCGGTTGATTTCAAACCGGGCGTTTTCGAGCCGCTCGGCGAGATAATCGTCGACAAACATTTCCGTCCGTCCGCCGAAAGGGACCGCCCGCGTGTTCTTTTCCATCGCCCGCCTCCTGATTACGCCGCTCTTTTAAGGAAATTATACTAATCTCCATTGAAAAGACAGACAAGTCTATCTTTACAACCGCTGTTAAAAGACAGCGGGGGCAGCTTAACTGCCAGTAGGCAGTCCGACTGCCAACAGGCAGTTAAGCTGCCGGAAATGCCGTTTAATACTTTCTTTCTGCGGCTATCGCCGCAGCGGCAAGCGTTGCTTGCAGGATAAAAACAACGCTATGTTTTTATCACAGAATAGTATTATAGCACGAAACGCGCGCGCGTGATGGTATAATAGGGTTTGCCGCCCTTGCGCGTCAAAGGGGCGGGCGGCGCCCGTTAAAAGGAAGGATGGAAGCATGACACACGAAGAAATGTTCGGCGGCGCCCTCTGGGTCGCGCCGTCCGGGGAATGCAGCCAGCCGCTTGTCCGCGGCGCGTTTTTCGCCGCGGAACCTGTCCGGGCGCACATCACGGTGTGCGGGCTCGGCTTTTTCGAGCTGTATGTCAACGGCGTCCGCGCGGCCGAGGATTATTTCGTCCCGGCCTGGTCGGACTATGAGGACCACCGCTTTGAACTCGGCGGGCGCGAGGTCACCGACCGCTTCGCCCACCGCGTCTACTGCCTGCGCTACGATATCACGCCTTTCGTGAAAGCGGGGCCGAATACGGCGGCTTTCGCGCTGGGCGCCGGCTGGTACGAAAAGGTCGGTTACGGCACCGTGAAGCTCTGCTACCGGCTGGCCGTTACCGAAAAAGACGGGACGGAAAACGTTTTCCTGTCCGGCCCCTCGCTGCTTTGGGCGCCCGGCCCCGTCCTTTCGAGCCGGATGCTGCTCGGCGAGGTCCACGACCTGCGGCTCGAGCGCCCGGACTTCGCGCTCAACGATTTCGACGCCGGCGGCTGGCAAAGCGTCAAAACCGTACCCGCCCCGGTCAGCGACTTCCTGCTGCAGACATGTCCGGCCGACCGCGTCATCCGCAGCATCGAGCCGAAAGCGGTCCGGCGGTACCGCCGGCATACGATTTACGACGCCGGGGAAAACATCACCGGCCGGGCCGTGATCGAACTCAGGGGCAGGCGCGGCGCGAAAACCGAGGCGAAGTACACCGAGGAACTCGGCAAAAACGGCCGCCTCGACTCTTCCTCCTACACCTACCGGCACAACCCGAAAAGAATACAGCGCGACTGGTACTTCAGCGACGGAAAGCGGCGGGAGGTGCATCCGCGCTTCCTGTGGCACGCTTTCCGCTATTTTTCGCTGAGCAACAACGCCGTGCCGCTGCGGGTGGAGGTCGTCCACGCCGACGTGCCCGTCACCTCGGCCTTCGAATGTTCCGACGAAACGCTCAACTGGTATTACGGCGCCTTCGTGCGCACGCAACTGTGCAATATGCACGCCGGCATCCCCTCCGACTGCCCGCAGCGCGAAGGCCGGGGCTATACCGGCGACGGCCAGCTCGCCTGCGACGCGGCGATGCTGATGCTCGGCGCCAAAGAGTTCTACCGCAAATGGCTCGGCGACATCGCGGACTGCCAGGACGAGGCGACGGGCCATATCCAGTACACCGCGCCCTATATCCCCTCTGGGGGCGGGCCGGGCGGCTGGGGCTGCGCCGTGGTCGAGGTGCCGTACGTCTTCTACCGCCACTACGGTGAGAAGGCCGTGCTCGAAGAGTTCTTTCCGCGGATGCTGCGCTATTTCGACTACCTCGACGCGCACAGCGAAGACGGCCTGGTGGTCAGCGACTATCCGGGCGCCTGGTGCCTGGGCGACTGGTGCACCCCGGGCGATATCCAAATCGCGCCGCCGCTGGTCAACACCTATTTTGCCGTCAAGTCGCTGCTGCGCGCCGCGGAAATCGCAGGAATAATCGGAAGGGACGAGTTGATCCTCCCCCTCGCCGAACGCGCCGAAGCGCGCAAGAAGGCCATCACCCGGTGTTACTTCGACCCCGCGACCGGCGATTTCGACCGCGGGATCCAGGGCGCCAACGCCTTCGCCGTCGACATCGGTTTGGGCGACGCGCGGACGTTCGCGAACCTCGTCGCGAAATACGGCCGGCTGGGCATGTACGACACGGGCATTTTCGGCACCGATATCCTCACGCGCGTGCTTTTCGAACGCGGCGAAGGCGGCCTGGCCCTGAGCCTGCTGGCCAATCAAAAAGAGGTGTCTTTCCACCACATGATGCGCTCGGGCGCCACGACGCTGTGGGAATACTGGTCGGGCAAAAAATCGCACAGCCACCCGATGTTCGGCGCCGCCGCGCGTTACCTTTTTTATGATATCTTAGGCATCCGGCAGACGGAGGGTTCAAGCGGCTTTCAAGACATCATCATCTCCCCGCGCGCCGCGGGCGCGCTGGATTTTGCCAAAGGGCATATCGCCGCGCAGGCGGGGCGCGTTTCCGTCTCGCTGAAAAAAGAGGGCGGTTCGCTGCTTTGCTCGATCGATATCCCCGAAGGGGTACGCGCCGTTTTCGAGTACGGCGGGGCCGGCCGTCCGCTTCGCGCGGGCGGGAACAGCTTTGCCGTCGAACTGCAATAAGACCTTGACGATATGCAAAAAGAAGGCCGCGCGGCCTTCTTTTTGTACCGGTTCCGGCGGGCCGTCAGCCCTGACGGTCCTTGACCAGCATCCGGAAACTGCGGTCGTAGGTCTTTTCCGCCTCTTTTGAAAAGAAACAGGCGGGGAACTGCCCTTTGCCGGCATGGTTTGCGACGCATTCGCAGCATTTGCCGTGCAGGGAGCAGTCCGCCGTGCAGGTGCACACGACGGAAGGATTGTTTTCACAAGCCATGGTTATTCGCCTCCCAGGAGTATTTGACCAAGCGCCGCCTCGAACACGCTGTTTTGCGCGGGGGTGCGCTTTGCGTTGCCTTTGAGCCTTCCGCCGGCCATGCGGACCTTTTTGGCGTGATGCCGCTGCAGCAGCAGGGCGCCGATGTTGCCGTCGTCGTAAACCATGCCGTCCTGGCTGAGCGCCCTCGCGCGGCGCGCCAGGCACATCGCGGCCAGGCCGTAATCCTGCGTGACGACGATATCGCCCGGCCGTATCATGTTGACCAGCGCGAAATCGACGGAATCGGCGCCTTTCGATACGGTGACGGTGCGCGCGCCCTGCTTTTCAAAAACGTGCGACGTGTCGCAAAGAATCACGCATTCGGCTCCGGCCGCGGCGGCCAGCCTGACCGCGATATCCACCACGGGGCAGCCGTCGGCGTCGATGAGTACCCTCATATCTTTCCCTTGCCGCGCCGGGCGGGGCCGGTTAAAAAACGGAAAGCCCCGTCACCGAGTCGATGAGATAAAACACTTTCATCACGGGGAAGGCAATCTGCCAGAAACCGTACATCACGTTGTAGACGGGGTTCAGCAGCGAACCGAACGTGAAATAGCTGGAATATTTGACCAGGCGCGTCTGGTAGACAGCGGTGTTGTTTTCGTCGATTTCAATGACCCTGGCGCCGCGCTGCGGCGTACCGTAGGAGGCCATGCCCGCCGTCGGCGAACAGATCAGGTCGACGCCGCGGCAGTCGACTTCATAGGTGTTTGCGTGGTCGTGGCCGAAAATCATGGCTCTGACGTCGCCCTGCGCGAGCACGGCGTCAAAAAGGCCCCCGTTGACATGCGCGCTGTAAGCGCCTTCGCCCAACACGCCCGCATGCGTCAGGTCGGGGTTGAGGACATAGAACTTGCCGTTGATGGCGACGGCGCCCGGGGTGCCGAAAGCCACCTCGTTGAAGCACTCGTAGACCTCGGGGATGACGATATGCTGGAACATCATCGAATCGACGGGCACCCCGCCGTTGGCCGCTTTGAGTTCATCGCTCTTGGCTTGATACCAGGCAATCTGGCTGGGGCGCACATAGTCGTAACCGCCGCTTTCGGCGTCATAGGTGCCCGAGTCGATCATCCAGAGGTTGTAAGCGACCTTGCCGGCATCCGTCGACGAATAGATCGGCACATTGTAGTTGCCGACGCCGTAGATATCCGGGCCTTCGTCATACCCGATAAAGCAGTCATAGGTCATATAGATGGCCATCTGCTGCTCTTTGGTGATGCCTCCCTCGTCGTCGTGGTTGCCGAATACGGCGGCGACGGGAACGCCCGCCTCCTGGAAGATGTCCATAAACTTTGAGATGGCCTTTTTCGTCTGGTCATAGGTCTTGGAGTTGCTGCCCATGATGTTGTCGCCGGTCAGCACCACGAGGTCGGGCTGCACGTCTTCAAGGGCTGCTTTCAGGAACTTCGCCGTCGGCGGCAGAAGACCGGGGCCGTCCTGAATATCGGCAAACTGCAGGATGGTGAATTTGCCGTCGGCGCCGAAACGCAGATGGGCGGCCTCCGCCGGCGTCAGCGCGGACGCCTGCGCCAGCGCGGGCATCAGCAGCAATACCGCCGCCAAAAATACGGCGGCCGATTTTTTCCAAAACTTTTTCATCATCAACGCCTCCTTTTCCGGCCCGAACGCCGGTTTTGTCCAAAAAGAAGTGTAGCATATTCCGCGGCAAGGTTCAATCCGGCAGAAACCGAAGGGCCCCGCGCCAGGCCCCGAAAATATTTGCGCCTTGTCTTGAAAACCTGAAAAAACAGGTATATATTATGCTCTATGCGCGCAGCGAAGCGCCCGTTTGAACCGCTTTCGGGCATCAGGTGCGCGCGGCGCGCAAAGGTGGTATAATACAACAAACGGAGGGTTGTTGCCGTCTTGTTCGACCGATCCAAATTTCGTTTAAGGCTCAACAAAATACGGCCGGTGAGGATGCTCGTTCTGGGCTACATGGGCATCATTTTAACCGGCGCGCTGCTGCTGATGCTGCCCATCTCCTCGCGGGAACGCATCTTTACGCCTTTCATCGACACGCTTTTCACCTCCGCCTCCGCCACCTGCGTCACCGGGCTGGTCGTTTACGACACGTTTACCCACTGGTCGATTTTCGGGCAGCTGGTGATTTTGACGCTCATCGAAATCGGCGGCCTGGGTTTTATGTCGATGGCCATCGTCATCATCACCTTCACCAGCAGAAAAGTCGGTTTCAGCCAGCGTATGCTGATGCAGGAATCCATCGCAGCCCCCCAGGTCGGCGGGATGGTCCGCATGGCCCGTCTCGTCATCGGCGGTTCCCTGGCCCTTGAGGCCGCGGGCGCCCTGATCCTCGCGACGCGTTTCATTCCCGATCTCGGTTTTGCGCGGGGGGTTTACAACGCGGTTTTCCACAGCGTTTCCGCTTTCTGCAACGCCGGTTACGACGTTTTGGGCCGGGCGCAGTTCGGCGGGGAACGGTCGTCGCTGACCTATTTCAACCGCGACCCGCGCGTGTTGTTGACGGTCGCGCTGCTGATTATCGTCGGCGGACTGGGCTTTTTCGTCTGGGACGACATCAAAACCAACCGCCTGCGTTTCCGCAAATACCGGCTGCATTCCAAGCTCGTGCTGACGACGACGGCTTTCCTGATCGCCGCCGGCACGCTGATGATCCTGGTCTTCGAATACAACGCCCCGGCTTTCAAAGGCATGGGTTTCTTTGCCAAGCTGATGAACGCGTTTTTCCAGGCGGTCACGCCGCGGACGGCGGGCTTTAATTCTGTCAATGTAACCGCTTTGAGGGAAAGCACGCTTTTCCTGACCATTATCCTGATGCTCATCGGCGGTTCGCCGGGCTCCACGGCCGGCGGCGTGAAGACCACCACCTTCGCCATGCTGGTGCTCAATGTCATGACCGTGTCGAAAAAAAGCCGCACACTGAACGCTTTTCACCGCCGCATCGACGACGGCGTCCTGCGCAGCGCCGCGACGATTACCAGCATTTACATCTTCCTGTTCATATTCGCGGCCATGACGATCTCCGCCGTCGACGGCTTCCCGATCCTGAAATCCCTATTCGAGGCCGCTTCCGCCATCGGCACCGTCGGCCTTTCGATGGGCATCACCGGCGGGCTCGGCACCCTGTCGAAACTGATCCTGACTTTTCTGATGTATTTCGGGCGCGTCGGCTGCCTGACTATTCTGTATGCCATCCGGACGAAAAGCGGCGCGGAACTTTCCAAATCGCCGCTCGAAAGAATAGCGGTCGGCTGACAGTCATCATTTTATAACGGAGGAATTGACGTGAAATCCATTCTGCTCATCGGGCTGGGCCGGTTCGGCAAACACCTGGCGCGCATGCTCAGCACCTACGACCACGATATCCTGGCCATCGACATGGACGAGGAAAAGGTCAACGAAGTCCTGCCTTACGTCGCCAACGCGGAAATCGGGCATATCACCAGCGAGGCCTACATCGCCTCCCTGGGCGTCAATAATTTTGACGTGTGTATCGTCGCCATCGGCGACAACTTTCAGAATTCGCTCGAGGCGACGGCGCTGCTGAAAGAACACGGCGCGAAATACGTCATTTCCCGCGCGGACAGCGATTCGCACGCCAAACTGCTGCGCCTCGTCGGCGCGGACGAGACGGTTTATCCCGAAAAGGACCGGGCCAACCGCCTGGCCGTCCAGCTGAGTTCCAAATCGGTGCTCGATTACTACGAGCTGACCCCCAACTACTCCATCTATGAGATTCCGGTGCCGGGCAAATGGGTCGGCAAATCCATCGGCGAAATCGGCGTCCGCACCAACTACAACGTCAGCGTCCTCGCCGTCAAGGCAAAGGACTGCACCACCGACCTGCTGCCGATGCCCAAGGCCGATTATGTGTTCAATGCCGGCGAAACCATCATCGTGTTCGGCCACAAGGACGACGTCAACCGGCTCATCAACACCGTCTGAGCGGCGGCGTTCACCACGCGGCGTCCCATGGTTTCCAAATACAACGCGCGCCTGACGCAAGGCGCGCGTTGTATATCATTTTGCGGCAAGCCGCAAAATATCATCATCCGCCACGGCGGATGGTATCATATCGGCAAAGCCGATATATCATTAAACACTCGGAAGCGCGAGAAAGTGTTGAAGCCCTGTCCCTGACAAACTCCTTCAGGTCACCCACCGGGCGATACTTCCCTTACCAGCGCATTCCCGCCCCTCCCATAGAAGAAACTAAAAAACTCCTTTATGCCTTCTTTTTTAGTTTTTCCTTGGTTAAAGGCACCTCCGAGTGTATAATAATAGCAAAGAATAATTTTAATCGCAAATATATGTCCCATTCATCGGACTCTCCGTTTTTGAGTACTTGTAATTCCCATTTGATACATCTAATATAAATATTGTTTTTATATTTTATTCATTCGTTGCACATACCGGATATTGTGTAATCTGATTATCCTTGTATAAAAAGGTGAGGGGTTTTGCTTGGACTCGATCACTGCTGCGCATATCCGTGATGACGGGGCAATCCAAACAATTTTACAGCATTGCCTTAACACCGCAGAACAAACGCGTATTTTTGCGGAAAATTTTGGGTGCGGAGGATACGGTTATTTTTGCGGCATGCTTCATGACATCGGCAAGTATTCGCGGGAGTTTCAAAATCGCATCCGGGGCGCAAACAATATGGTGGATCATTCTACAGCCGGCGCTTTGGAAAGCTTTAATGCTTTGCCCAAAATTGGCCTTCTTTTTTCTTATTGTATTGCCGGGCATCATTCGGGTTTGCCCGATGGCGGCAGCAAAGCGGATGTCGGTATTGAGACTACGCTGAACGGCCGTCTGAAACGAAAAGATTTGCCTGATTATTCCGGATTCAAACGCGATTTTGACATCGCTACTTTCACACCGCCAATCAGCCAGCCGATTCAACCCTTGGAAAAATATGGGTTCTCATACTCCTTTTTCATCCGGATGTTATTTTCTTGTTTGGTAGATGCTGACTTTTTAGATACCGAAGCGTTTATGACAAGCGGAAGAGCGCGTGGAACTATTGTTTATTCAATCGAAGATCTGTATAAAAAAATGTTAGCATATATCGGGCGGTTTAATGAACCGAAGAACGCCTTGCACGAAAAACGGAACGAAATTCTGCAAAGTTGCCTTGAAAGAGCAAAACTGCCGAAGGGATTGTTTACATTGACCGTACCGACAGGCGGTGGCAAAACAGTTTCATCTCTGGCTTTTGCTTTAAGGCATGCGAAAACGCACGATATGAAAAGAGTCATTTATGTGATTCCTTATACATCGATTATTGAACAGAACGCATCTGTTTTTAAGCAGATACTCGGTGAAGAATATGTTTTGGAGCATCACTCCAACTTTAACTATAACGATAATGATGAAACGATGACCCGGTATCGTTTAGCAACAGAAAACTGGGATATGCCCGTTGTCGTCACAACAAATGTACAGTTTTTCGAATCTCTTTTCGCCAATAAAACCTCAAAATGCAGGAAACTGCATAATATCGCCAATAGCGTCATTATCTTTGATGAGGCGCAAATGTTCCCGACGGAGTATCTGCTGCCTTGCATTCGGGCCATTTCCGAGCTGGTTCATAACTACGGTTGTACTGCGGTTTTATGCAGCGCCACACAGCCGGCGTTGAGCAAACTATTTCCGAAAGTGCTGACACCGATTGAGATTCACAACAACACAGTCGAAACGTATCGTTTTTTTCAACGGGCAACAATCATCAATATAGGCAAAATAGAGGACAACGCTTTGGCTGAGCGTTTAAACAACGAAGGACAATGCCTATGTATCGTCAATACAAAACGCCACGCCCAAGAACTTTTTTCTCAACTTGAACCGGAAGGGCGTTATCATTTGTCAACTTTCATGTGCCCGAAACATCGAAAAATAGTTCTACAGGCAATAAAAGAGCGGTTGACGTCAAAACACATTCTGCCGTGCCGCGTTGTTTCCACAAGCCTCATAGAGGCCGGCGTCGATGTGGATTTTCCAACGGTATACCGTGCAACCGCAGGTTTGGATTCGCAGATACAGGCAGCCGGGCGATGTAACCGCGAAGGAAAACGGAGCATGGAACATAGTATTGTTAGCATATTTGAGCCGGCCGATAAATACATAAAATATCAACCTGCCGCGATGAAAAGGCCGATTGAAATCGCCAGGTCCATATCACGGCAATATCAAGATATTGCCGCGCCTGAGGCCATTCGTTCCTATTTCGAGCAACTTTATCAAATGACCGGACAAGGATTGGATGCAAAAGAAATCGTGAAGAGATTCGAAGATGCCGTTGACTGCGATTACAGCTTTCCGTTTGCGTCTGTCGCTGATGAATTCAAATTGATTGATCAGGCTAGCCGCCCCATTGTTATTCCCTATGACAAGGAAGCAGACGATCTTATTAGGAAATTAAGAAGCGGGGAAAAGAATCAAAAGCTGTTTCGAGACATACAGCAATATACGGTGAATGTATATCCCGATGAATATGAAGCACTTCTCGGCACAGGCTGCGTTGAACCGGTCGACACGGAAATCGCCGTGTTAAAAGACGGCGATTATTATCACGAATACACCGGTTTTACCTTGCCCGCGAAAGGCGGATTGGGTTTATTCTTTTAATAAAGGAGGTGATATTTTGGCATACGGTATCAAATTGAGAGTATGGGGAGATTATGCGCTTTTTACCCGGCCCGAGATGAAGGTGGAAAGGGTCAGTTATGACGTCATCACCCCTTCAGCCGCAAGAGGTATCGTCGAAGCAATTTACTGGAAGCCGTCAATTCAATGGTTCATCGATAAAATCTATGTTTGCAACCCCATTGAATTTACCAATTTCCGGCGCAACGAAGTCAAAACCAAACTCCTTGCCAGCAATGTAAAATCCGTCATGAACGGTTCGAAAGAGCCGTTGTTTCTCGATACCTCGAAAGACAGGCAACAAAGGGCTTCGCTTGTTTTGAAAAATGTGCAATACGTCATCGAGGCGCATTTTGAACTGACCAACGAAGCAGGTGAAAACGACAGTGTTGAAAAGCATTACAATATTGCGTTGAGAAGACTTCGAAAAGGCCAGTGCTACCATTGCCCTTCGTTTGGCTGCCGGGAGTTTCCGGTGAATTTCGAGCTTTACGAAGAAGAAAACGTTAAAACCGCATATACAGGCGAAAAAGATTTGGGCTACATGCTCTTTGATATGAATTATTCCGATTTGGGCGACATTCGACCGATGTTTTTCAGGGCTGTGATGCGTGATGGCGTAATTGATTTAACCGAAAGCGAGGTGATTCAATGATCCTTCAATCCTTAGTCGAGTATTATGAAATACTTGCAAAAGCCAATGGTATTTCAAAACCCGGATATTGCAAAGCCAATGTGTCTTATGCGGTCAGTATAACCGCCGGGGGCAAACTCGCAGGTATTATTCCGTTGAAAAATCCAGTTCAGCGCGGCAACAAGATGGTGGAAATCCCTCAATCGTTCGAAGTTCCAGAGCAAGTAAAAAAAACAGTCGGAATAACATCAAACTTTCTTTGCGAGAACTCAGGCTATATGCTCGGGATTGACAACAAAGGCAAACCGGAACGGTCGAGAGAATGCTTTGAGGCTTTCAAGGAATTACACAGAGAAGTTCTGATGGGCGCGGATTGCGACGAGGCACGGGCGGTTTTGGCTTTTTTAGAGCAGTGGGATCCCCAACAGGGTCAGAAAAACCCGGTTTTAGCCGAATATCTCGATGCGCTGACAAGCGGGGCAAATCTGGTATTCATGTTAGAAGGCTCCGGTTATATCCATGAAAATGGCGCCATCAAGAAGGCCTGGGAAAAGTATTATCAGCAAAGCAGGGATGCCGTTGTTATGCAGTGCCTTGTCACAGGGGAACGGTTGCCCATCGCCCGCCTGCACCCAAGCGTTAAAGGCGTGAAAGGCGCGCAATCGATGGGTGCATCGCTGGTTTCATTCAACGCTAACGCCTACGAATCACACGGCCGCGACGATCAACAAGGCCTCAACGCGCCGGTGAGCGAATATGCCGCCTTCGCCTATACGACAACGCTGAATTATCTTTTGGCCGACAGCAAACACCGTCAAACTTTGGGCGATACAACGGTTGTTTTTTGGGCGCAGAGCGCAAAATCTATCTATCGGGATTTATTTGCTTACGCATTAAACCCGGATACGAATTCTACCGAAAAAACGGATGATAAAGGCGCCGCTTCTCTAATCGGCAACGTTTTTAACAAAATAGCGTCGGGCATGCCTGTTGCCGAACTCAACGATGCGTTTAACCCAAGCACAGCATTTTATATTTTAGGGCTTTCTCCGAACGCGGCCCGTCTTGCCGTTCGATTCTTTATTCAAGATACCTTTGGCAACTTTATTGAAAGAATCGCAAGGCATTATAAGGATATGGAGATTAATAGGGCTCCTACCGAGCAGCCATATCTGCCTCTTTGGCAAATGATGCAGGAAACCGTTTCACCAAAATCAAAAGACAAGGCTTCATCCCCCTTGTTATCCGGTTCTGTGCTCCGTTCCATTTTGACCGGTAGCCCCTACCCTGCCGCATTGTACGGCAGCGTCATTGTCCGAATTCGGGCTGAGAAAGCGATTAACAGCGCAAAGGCCGGTATTATCAAGGCGTATCTGACCAAAAAATATTCAGGGAATAACACAAAGGATAAGGAGGTATTGACTGTGTCCTTAAATGCACAGAGTGAAAACCGCGCCTATGTTTTGGGCCGCTTGTTTTCCGTTTTGGAAAAAGCCCAACAGGATGCCAATCCGGGCATCAACACCACCATAAAAGACAGATATTTTACATCCGCCTGTGCTACGCCCGCCTCCGTGTTTCCGGTCCTTCTACGACTGAGCAACCACCATATCTCAAAGTCGGACTTCGGAAAGTCAATTGACAACAAAATCAGAGACCTGATGGACAAACTTGACGTGGATGAAAAACCATTTCCCGCCCATTTGACACTGGACGAACAAGGTGTCTTTATACTTGGCTACTATCATCAGAAACAGGCAAATTATGAAAAAACAAACAAGGAGGGTCAATAAAATGTCAGATGTTATCAAAAATCGTTATGAATTCGTGGTGCTTTTCGATGTGGAGAACGGCAACCCCAACGGTGACCCCGATGCCGGGAATATGCCGCGAATCGACCCCGAAACGGGTTACGGCATTGTGACGGACGTTTGTCTGAAACGGAAAATCCGCAATTATGTCGAAACGGTCAAAGGCGATGAAGAAGGCTACAAAATCTATATCAAAGAAAACGTTCCTTTAAACATCAGCGATAAAACCGCGTTTTCCTATTTTGGCATCGAAGAAAAAGATATCAAAGACGCAAAAAAGAAAGATCCGGCCCTGGACGCTAAAATCCGTGACTTTATGTGCAAGAATTTCTATGACATCCGTACCTTCGGCGCGGTTATGACCACCTTTGTATCAGCGTCATTGAACTGTGGCCAGGTACGCGGGCCAGTTCAAATCGGTTTTGCCAGGAGCATCGAGCCCATTGTACAGCAAGAGGTGACGATTACCCGGGTTGCCATCACTACCGAAGCAGATGCCGAAAAGAAAAAAACCGAAATGGGACGCAAGCATATCGTGCCCTACGCTCTATACAAAGCGGAAGGCTTTGTTTCGGCCAACCTCGCACAAAAAAGCACCGGTTTTAACGAGAATGATTTATCACTGCTTTGGAATGCGATCATCAATATGTTTGAAGACGACCATTCGGCCGCAAGGGGAAAAATGGCCGTACGTGAATTGATGGTATTCAAGCACGAGAGCATCTTTGGCAACGCCCCGGCGCATAAACTGTTTGAGACGATAAAAGTTGAAAATAAAAACCCCGGAACGCCTGCACGTCAATACAGCGACTATAAAGTCACCGTGGACGAAAAAGCCATACCCGAAGGGGTTTGTCTGCTTCGAATGATTTAACGATGTATGAGGAAGAAGATTATTTACAACTTTCCGGCATACAGCATTTTGTATTCTGCCGCCGTCAATGGGCTTTGATCCATATCGAACAACAATGGGCGGACAACCTGCGCACCGTCGAAGGTGAAATCCTTCACGAAAAAGCCCATGACTCGTATGCCAAAGAAAAACGAAACGACCTTATCGTTTCGCGCGGAATGCCGGTGTTCTCAAAAATGATGGGTGTTAATGGCGTATGCGATATCGTTGAACTTCACAAAGACCCAAAAGGCGTAAGAATTTTCGGCAAGGAAGGCCTTTACAAACCTATACCTGTCGAATACAAACGGGGCAAACCAAAACAGACCGAGGAGGATGTTCTCCAACTTACGGCGCAAGCGCTCTGCCTCGAAGAAATGCTGCTGTGCGATATCCCCCTCGGTTACCTGTTTTATGGCGAAATCAATCACCGCGTACAAGTGAACTTTGATGAAAAGATTAGAAAGCAGGTGGTGGAAACTTTTGCAGAAATGCATGAAGTGTATAACAGGAGGTATACCCCAAAAGTCAAAACAGGAAAGCATTGCAGGGCTTGCTCGATGGCTGATATCTGCTTGCCTAAGTTGTGCAAAAATAAGTCGGCCGCAAACTATATCCGTGTCAATTTAGCCGAGGCGGAGCGATGAAAAGGTTATTAAACACGCTTTATATCACCTCAACGGACAGTTACCTTGCTTTAGAGGGTGAAAATGTCGTTGTGAAAAACAACGATCAAGAAATCGCCAGGATCCCTTTGCACAATCTGGAAAGCATTATCACATTCGGTTATACCGGAGCAAGCCCTGCGCTGATGGGCGCTTGCGCTAAAAGGAATATCGCCCTGTCATTCATGACAGCCAGCGGCAGATTCCTCGCAAGGACCGTCGGCGAGGTCAAGGGGAATGTAACGCTCAGAAAAGCCCAGTACCGCTTGGCAGACAATGACGAGCAAAGTGCCGCTATTGCAAAAAATTTCATTATCGGCAAAATTTTTAACTCTAAATGG
The DNA here is from genome assembly GCA_022706685.1 of Bacillota bacterium. GTDB lineage: Bacteria > Bacillota > Clostridia > Oscillospirales > Acutalibacteraceae > UBA1447. Next base: position 28,604 of record JAKJCA010000013.1, on the reverse strand, counting down.
GTGATAGAACGGGCGACTAGAGATTATGCTTTACGGTTGGATATTGAAAAACTTAAAAATGCTTCTGCTGCACTCAGCCACAGTCTGAAATGCGTTGAAAATTGTTTTTCGTCTGATGAGCTCAGAGGTTTCGAGGGGGAAGCAGCCAACCAATATTTCGGTGTGTTCGATGAACTCATTTTACAGCAAAAAGAGGATTTCGCATTTACGGGCAGGAACAAGCGGCCGCCTCTTGATAATGTTAATGCTATGCTCTCTTTTACTTACACACTTTTAGCTCACGATGCTGCCGCCGCGTTGGAAGCAGTCGGACTGGACCCTTATATCGGTTTTTTGCATAAAGAACGGCCGGGGCGAATTTCACTGGCTCTTGATTTAATGGAAGAATTCCGAAGCGTCTATGCCGACAGATTTGTTTTGTCGCTCATCAACAAACGTATTGTTAACCGAAGCGGGTTTATACGTAAAGAAAATGGCGCCGTTATCATGGACGACAGCACAAGGAAAGCCATCCTGTCCGCATGGCAAACGAAGAAACAAGAAACACTAACACACCCTTTTCTTGAAGAAACGCTGGAATGGGGTTTGCTCCCTTATGCGCAAGCGATGTTGTTGGCACGATATATCCGCGGCGATTTGGACGCCTATCCTCCATTTTTATGGAAATGAAGTGAGATAATGCTTGTTGTGATTACTTATGATGTGAATACCGAAGATGCCGGTGGGAAGAGACGTTTGCGCCAAGTTGCAAAGCAATGCGTCAATTATGGCCGAAGGGTACAGAATTCGGTATTTGAATGCGTCATGGACTCGGCAAAATGCAGGGAGGTGCAGAATAAGTTAGAGAAGATTATCGACAAAGAGAAAGATAGTTTGCGTTTTTATTATTTAGGCAATCATTATCATAACAAAGTTGAACACATTGGAGCAAAACCTTCTTTTGATATTGAGGGTGTTCTTATGGTATAAGTGCGAATCGCAAGCAAACAGTATTTTCCGGGACGTTTCGCACCTATCAAAATACTATTTCGAGGTTTTTTAAAGCGGTTTTCGCAAATTATTTTGTTGCAGTTGTTTATTTTTGCCAATTTCGTGCAAATATCATTTCCGTTTCATTATTTGTTTGTGCGATTTTGCAGTCGCTCCCCGCGTGGGGAGCGTGGATTGAAATGTGCCGATTCTTCCCCAAGTTCCTGATTTCTCGGTCGCTCCCCGCGTGGGGAGCGTGGATTGAAATCACGGGCAAGCGATAAAAGATACAGCTTAACCGGGTCGCTCCCCGCGTGGGGAGCGTGGATTGAAATAAAGAACTTGACGCCCGCCTCGCTCAAACCATCCGTCGCTCCCCGCGTGGGGAGCGTGGATTGAAATGTCATAGACACGCCAAAACTTTGTGAGCATCAGGTCGCTCCCCGCGTGGGGAGCGTGGATTGAAATGGAAGTCCTATGCTCGGCCACTTATCCTCACACAGTCGCTCCCCGCGTGGGGAGCGTGGATTGAAATTCCGTCCGGTTCCGCCCCATACCGATTGCGTCGTGTCGCTCCCCGCGTGGGGAGCGTGGATTGAAATTGATACGATTTTGCCGTCGATGAGACGTAAAAATGTCGCTCCCCGCGTGGGGAGCGTGGATTGAAATACGGTTTCCGCTTTGCCTTCTTGCCTTGCCTATCGGTCGCTCCCCGCGTGGGGAGCGTGGATTGAAATAAGTGGCTGAAATGCTCCTGCAATTGCTTTTCTAAGTCGCTCCCCGCGTGGGGAGCGTGGATTGAAATTTCGGGGGTAAGATGGTACTTTTCCATCGTGTCCTGGTCGCTCCCCGCGTGGGGAGCGTGGATTGAAATGCCTGAATTAAGCAGCGACCGTCCCTTGCGGTATGGTCGCTCCCCGCGTGGGGAGCGTGGATTGAAATATTACGGTTATACGCTAATTTTAAGATGGATTAAGTCGCTCCCCGCGTGGGGAGCGTGGATTGAAATTGGGAAAAGGTCATCAAATACGGCATGTACGATAGTCGCTCCCCGCGTGGGGAGCGTGGATTGAAATGATGACAGCAGGGGCGATGTCGATTGCCTCCTGAGTCGCTCCCCGCGTGGGGAGCGTGGATTGAAATTATCTTGATTTCCGCATTAGACATACCGGTAGTATGTCGCTCCCCGCGTGGGGAGCGTGGATTGAAATTGGTGTTTGATATTGCAACAGGTAATCCGCGTCAGTCGCTCCCCGCGTGGGGAGCGTGGATTGAAATTTTCGGCTTTGAAATCACGCTCGACATCGGGCGAGTCGCTCCCCGCGTGGGGAGCGTGGATTGAAATGGCGCTGAAATCTATCGCGGAATGACAAGCGAAGGTCGCTCCCCGCGTGGGGAGCGTGGATTGAAATTCAAGGTGCAACTGTACCATCGAAAGGCGGCCCCGTCGCTCCCCGCGTGGGGAGCGTGGATTGAAATCAATAGCGCAACAAAGTTTGGCTATTATGCCTATGTCGCTCCCCGCGTGGGGAGCGTGGATTGAAATGATGAGCCGTAAAAACTTATACATAATTTTCCCCGTCGCTCCCCGCGTGGGGAGCGTGGATTGAAATGCCGCTAGGCATTAATTGATATGATGGACAAGTGTCGCTCCCCGCGTGGGGAGCGTGGATTGAAATCCCTCCGTCCAATTTTACCCGCCGCCGGGCTGCCGTCGCTCCCCGCGTGGGGAGCGTGGATTGAAATGATTTTCAAGGTGCAATTGTACCATCCCAATTATGTCGCTCCCCGCGTGGGGAGCGTGGATTGAAATCGGTCATCTGTACTACCAATCTATCGCCGCGTGGTCGCTCCCCGCGTGGGGAGCGTGGATTGAAATTATCTCATAAACCCCGATAACCTTTTCGGCGCAGGTCGCTCCCCGCGTGGGGAGCGTGGATTGAAATTGTGGGGAACAGTTATACAGAGAGTATAATCAAGTCGCTCCCCGCGTGGGGAGCGTGGATTGAAATTGATTCTTCGTGATACTTTAACATCAACAACGATTGTCGCTCCCCGCGTGGGGAGCGTGGATTGAAATAAAAAAGAAAAAAGAGACCCGGCGCCGGCCCCGGAGTCGCTCCCCGCGTGGGGAGCGTGGATTGAAATTATTTGGCCGGTATAATGAACCTCGCCGTTGACCTGTCGCTCCCCGCGTGGGGAGCGTGGATTGAAATCTCCTCTTTGGTCGCCGGTCTGTTTGTGGTCTCTGTCGCTCCCCGCGTGGGGAGCGTGGATTGAAATTATGGGGGTACCGATATTTGCTCCTAAATCCTCCCGTCGCTCCCCGCGTGGGGAGCGTGGATTGAAATCCGGCGAGCTTTTCTTATACTTGGACCACGGAGTCGCTCCCCGCGTGGGGAGCGTGGATTGAAATCGATGAACAGCTGGTGCGTGTCGGTCGCCCATGCCGTCGCTCCCCGCGTGGGGAGCGTGGATTGAAATGTTTCCTCCTCCTCCGCGGCTGGTCCGCGGGTTGTCTGTCGCTCCCCGCGTGGGGAGCGTGGATTGAAATATTATCGTGCTGTGAATGTCCTTATCATATAGGGCGTCGCTCCCCGCGTGGGGAGCGTGGATTGAAATAGCAATCAGCCTACATTAAATTGGGGCGGCAGCGGTCGCTCCCCGCGTGGGGAGCGTGGATTGAAATTGGTCAAGGGGACAGGCTCCTAACAGCGGCATAAGTCGCTCCCCGCGTGGGGAGCGTGGATTGAAATAGGCATGCCGAACACCCGCAGAACATCACCATCGCGTCGCTCCCCGCGTGGGGAGCGTGGATTGAAATTGATTTGAACTGGCGTACGGTAGCGGCCTACTGTGTCGCTCCCCGCGTGGGGAGCGTGGATTGAAATTGCGGCACTATCCCATCGAGAATGAGTGCGTGGAGTCGCTCCCCGCGTGGGGAGCGTGGATTGAAATTGATTTGAACTGGCGTACGGTAGCGGCCTACTGTGTCGCTCCCCGCGTGGGGAGCGTGGATTGAAATTCGGCCAGGCACCAGTTGTGATACCACGCGGTATTGGTCGCTCCCCGCGTGGGGAGCGTGGATTGAAATAGCGCCGGCGGAATAATAACGCAACCGACCCGGGGTCGCTCCCCGCGTGGGGAGCGTGGATTGAAATGCAAGATAGCATAGCGCAGGCGTTGCCCATGTTGATGTCGCTCCCCGCGTGGGGAGCGTGGATCGTTATCGCCGTTTCGGTGGCAGTCTGCGTCTTGGACATTGAAAAAGTGTCTAAGACGACCCAGGCCGCTCACAACTTGTCAGCGTTCTGGTATTTAACAAACGGCCCGGGGCTTAGTGATATATCGCGCTATGCGCGATGTGATATCATTCGCCTTTGCGGATGGCGATATTTTGCGGCAAGCCGCAAAGTGATATTTCCTGCGCGTCTTTAGATGCGCAGGAAGTTGACACGGCGTTGCCTTGTCGCCGCGGGCGCCGCTTTACCTGTGCTATTGATTGTATTATTGTTTTGCCCTGTGCTATACTATGTCAATTCAAATTTTCGCACAGGGGGCGGTTCGAATGAACGGCAAATATTCGGAGAGGTTCGCCAAGGAAGGCCTCACCTTCGACGACGTGCTGCTGGTCCCGGCGGAGTCTTCCGTCCTTCCGGGCGACGTGGTGCTCAAAACCCGCCTGGCGGGCGGCATTGAACTCAACACGCCGTTGATGACGGCCGCGATGGACACGGTGACCGAGAACCGCATGGCCATCGCCATCGCCAGAGAGGGCGGCATCGGCGTCATCCACAAGAATATGAGCATCGAGCAGCAGGTGGCCGAGGTCGACAAGGTCAAGCGTTCCGAGAACGGCGTCATCGCCAACCCCTTCTTCCTGTCGCCGGACCACTATGTCTACGACGCGCTCGAGCTGATGAAGCAGTACCGCATCTCGGGCGTGCCCATCTGCCGCGACGGCAAACTCGTCGGCATCCTGACCAACCGCGACCTGCGTTTCATGACGGATTTCAACATCAAAATCAGCGAGGTCATGACCAAAGACAACCTCGTCACCTCCCACGTCGGCACCACGCTTCAGGAAGCGAAAGAAATCCTGATGAAGCACAAAATCGAGAAGCTGCCCCTCATCGACGACGAGGGTTACCTGCGCGGCCTGATTACCATCAAGGATATCGAAAAAAGCGTCCAGTACCCCAATTCCGCCAGGGACGCTCTGGGCCGTCTGCTGTGCGCCGCCGCCATCGGCGCGACCGGCGACGTCATGGAGCGCGCTTCCGCCCTCGCCGGAGCCGAAATCGACGCCTTCGTCCTCGACTCGGCGCACGGCCACAGCAAAAACATTCTCAACGCCATTACGAGGGTCAAAGCCGCTTTCCCCCATATCCCGCTCATCGGCGGCAACGTCGCGACCGCGGAAGGCACCCGGGCGCTCATCGACGCGGGCGCGGACGCCGTCAAGGTCGGCATCGGCCCGGGCTCCATCTGCACCACCAGGGTCGTCGCGGGCATCGGCGTGCCGCAGGTCACCGCCATTTACGACGCCGCCTGCGTGGCGGCCGAACACAATATTCCCGTCATCGGCGACGGCGGCATCAAGTATTCCGGCGACATCGTCAAGGCGCTCGCCGCCGGGGCCAACGTCGTGATGGTCGGCTCGCTCGTGGCCGGCTGCGACGAGGCGCCGGGCGATACGGAGATCTACCAGGGCAGGCAGTTCAAAGTCTACCGCGGCATGGGCTCCCTGGGCGCCATGGCGCTCGGCAGCAAGGACCGCTACTTCCAGGAGGACAGCCGCAAACTGGTCCCCGAAGGCGTCGAGGGCCGGGTCCCCTACCGCGGCGCGCTGTCCGACACGGTCTTCCAGATGATCGGCGGCATCCGCTCGGGCATGGGCTACTGCGGCTGCAAAACCATCGCCGACCTGCAAAGCGGCGCGAAGTTCGTGCGCATCACCGGCGCCGGCCTCATCGAAAGCCACCCGCACGACGTCTTTATCACCAAAGAGGCGCCCAACTACTCGACCGCCGCGAATATTTTTTAACCGGCAGCATAAAGGGGCTGTATCTTGACGCTGAAAATCAGCGAGAGATTACAGCCCCTTATTTTTTATCCCTCAAATATGTGTTTGCAACCGCCGCCGTCGGGCAAACGAAATTATAATTCTATGCGTATGAGTAAAGAGGTTCTTCGGCGTGCATCTCAAAATGATTAGCAAGCCGTTCTTGACAAATGTGAAGTGAATGACTAAAATAAGATGCAATCGTATTTTAGTCAGGGGGTTCGGAAATGGCTTATATCAAGAGGGATTTGGAGAGCAAGTTTCTTTCTCTTTCCAATGAATATTCCTGTCTTCTTCTCAACGGTCCCCGCCAAATTGGCAAAACCACCATGTTAAAGCAGCTGTCGCAACCCGGCCGAGAATATGTATCACTTGATGATTTTGAGGAACGCAAACTGGCGAAAACCGACCCCGCGCTGTTCTTTCAGGCACATTCGGCGCCGATGATCATCGACGAGGTGCAGTACGCGCCGGAACTCTTTACTTACATAAAAATTGCTGTGGATAACGGCGCTGCGCCCGGCTCATTTTGGCTGACGGGCTCGCAGACCTTCAAATTAATGGCGCTGGCACAGGAATCTTTGGCCGGGAGGACCGCGATTTTACGCATGTCCGCTTTTTCCCAGCATGAAATCTACGGCAAGGGCGACTGTGCCGAGTTTGCGGTTGAGTGGGAGGCGCTGAAAGTCCGGAAAAGCAACGGCGAGCCGACCGATATGAACGGTATTTACCGGCGTATCTGGAACGGTTCCATGCCGGGGCTTGTCAGCGGAAAATTCAAAGACCGTGACGTGTTTTACAGCAGTTATCTGCAGTCCTATATCGAACGGGATGTCCAGGATCAAATAGCGCTGGAGGACCCCTTGCAGTTCGGCGATTTTATTCGAGCCGCCGCCGCCCGGACCGGGCAGATGCTTAACATCCACAATATCGCCCAGGATGTCGGCGTATCCGATGACACGGCAAAACGCTGGCTGTCGGTGCTCGAAAAGTCCGGCGTGATTTATTATCTGCGCCCTTACTCCAACAATCTGCTCAAGCGAACGGTCAAGACACCGAAGCTGTACTTTTTTGATACCGGCCTTGTGGCATATCTGACCCGCTATTCGTCGCCGGAAATTTTGTCGAACGGCGCCCTCAACGGCGCGCTGTTGGAAAATTATGTGGTTTCAGAACTGCTTAAAACCTATCACAACAACGCAAGGGAATGTCTGTTATGGTACTACCTCGATAAGCAGAACAATGAAATCGACATGGTTATGGAGAAAGACGGAGCGCTCCATCCATTAGAAGTGAAGCGTTCGGTAAATCCCGGCAGCGAACTCATCGGCACGTTTTCGGTATTGAGTAAAGCCTCTGTCCCCGTCTCAACGGGCGCAGTTTTATGTATGCGGCCGGAGTTGACGATGATCAATGCCAATCATTATATTGTACCGATCTGGATGATTTGACACGACATTTAGAAATTGACCGACGCAGACAAAAAAGAGAGCCGGCAGGTACGGATAAAACTATCGCGTGTGATTAAGATATCAATGATATTTCCCGGCAGAACCGTTGACGCGGTCTGTCCGGTGAGGTACACGGCAACAGGGAGATTACAGTATGCAAAACAATAATAACGCGCGGGCGCTGCGTTTCCGGCGCGACGGCACGTTTCGCATCCTGATGATTTCGGATTTCCACGGCGGCACGCATTTCAACCCCAAACTGGTGCGGGGCATCGACGCGCTCGCGGAATATGCCGAACCCGACCTGGTGCTGCTGGGCGGCGACCAGGCGGCGGGCCGCTGCTTTGACGTGTTTGACGGGCAGACGCTGTACGATTACCTGGCGGCGGTACTCGAGCCCGTCCACGCCAGGGGCATCCCCTGGGCGCATGTGTTCGGCAACCACGACCGGGAGGCGGGGATGAGCAACGCGCTCCAGCAGGCCGTTTACGAACGCTTCCCGCTGTGCCTTTCGTCCGCGGGCCCCGCGCGGGTCAGCGGTGTCGGCAACTACTGCCTGCCCGTGCTGTCCTCCGGCGGCGACACGGCCGCCTATCACATCTGGGCGCTGGATTCCGGCCGCGAAATCACCGACTACATCGAGGCGTTTTCACTCCCTCCCGGTGAAAAAATTGTCCTGCCGCGCTGCTTCGGCGACGGTAAAATCCAGGCCTCGCCCCTGTTCGACCAGGTGATGTGGTATTACGGCGAATCGGCGCGCCTGGAAAAACGGTACGGGCGGAAAATCCCGGCCGTGATGTTCATGCACGTTCCGATTATCGAGTTCTGCCTGGTGGCCCGCAACCCGGAGGAATGCGGCATGGCCGGCTCCCAACGCGAGGAGGTTTTCAGTTCCGAAATGAACTCCGGCCTTTTCATGGCCTGCTTGCAGCGGGGGGACGTCAAGGGCATCTTCTGCGGGCACGAGCACCTCAACGATTTTCAGGGCCGCTACTGCGGCATTACCCTGGCCTACGATTCCTGCGTCGGCTACGATATGTCGGCGCACGACGACCTGCGCGGCGGCCGCGTCATCGAACTGCACGAGGACGGCAGTTTCGACACGCGCCATGTCAAACTGATGGAACTGCTCGGCCAAGAGGCCGTCCGGGACCCGAACCGTTTCGAAGGCCTCTGTCCCCCGTAAAACGCGGATCCCGATCTGCAGTCGCCGGCCGCCCGAAAAGGAGGCCGGTTTTTGATTTGTTTCACGCCGGGCCTCCCGCAGGGGTTTCCCGTCGGCGTTGTTGTTTTTTTCGGCCGTTATTGGTCCGGATCCAATAACAGCCGCCGTTTTTTCCGGTTTTGCCGCGCGGGAGGCCGGTTTTCCGCGCTGTTCGCAAAATATGTCCCATGTTCGGGACAGGCGGCCCGAAACGGCGTTTCGGGGCTTGACAAAGCCCGCGCGCGGGCTTACAATACGGACGAACAAATGTTTGTAGCCGTTTCGGCCCGGAGGGCGGCATGGACCTGTATGAAAAACTGCGCATCCTTACGGACTCGGCGAAATACGACGTCGCCTGCACCAGCAGCGGCTCGTCGTCAAGCGGCACGGGCGCGCGTATCGGCAATACCGTCTCCTGCGGCATCTGTCACACCTTCGCCGCCGACGGCCGCTGCGTTTCGCTGCTGAAGGTGCTCATGAGCAACGCCTGCGTCTACGACTGCCTGTACTGCGTCAACCGCGTCTCCAACGACGTCGAGCGGGCCACGTTCACGCCGCGCGAGCTGGCGGATTTAACCATCGGTTTTTACAAGCGCAATTTTATCGAAGGCCTTTTTCTCAGCTCGGGCGTCGTCAAAAACCCCGACTACACCTGCGAGCGCATGATCGAGTCGCTGCGTATCCTGCGCGAGGACTACGGCTTCGGGGGCTACGTCCACGCCAAGGCGATTCCCGGCGCGGACAGCCGCCTGATTGAGCGGCTCGGCTGCCTGGCGGACAGGATGAGCGTCAACATCGAACTGCCCTCGCACGAGAGCCTTCGCCTGCTCGCGCCGGATAAAAGCAGGGAATCCATCCTGAAACCGATGGGTTTGATCAAAGAGCGCATCGCCGAAAACCCGCGTTCCCCGGCGCTGCGCAGCCGCGCGCAGCGCTTCGCCCCCGCCGGGCAGAGCACCCAGCTCATCGTCGGCGCCACGCCGGAAAGCGACTACCGCATTCTGTCGCTCGCCGCCGCGATGTATCAAAAGTACGCGCTCAAGCGCGTGTTTTATTCCGCCTATATCCCCGTCGCCGACAATCCCCTGCTGCCCGCGGTCACGGCCAAGCCGCCCCTGCTGCGCGAGCACCGCCTCTACCAGGCGGACTGGCTGCTGCGCTTTTACGGCTTTGAAGCGGACGAACTGCTTGACGAGACGCACTGCAACTTCAACGAATATGTCGACCCGAAGTGCAACTGGGCGCTTAACCACCTCGACCGCTTCCCCGTCGAGGTCAACACCGCCGACAGGGAAATGCTCCTGCGCGTGCCGGGTTTCGGCGTCACCGGGGTCAGGCGCATCCTGCAGGCGCGGCGGGCGGGGAAACTGAGTTTCGACGGCCTCAAAAAACTCGGCGTCACGCTCAAGCGTGCCCGGTATTTCATCACCTGCTCGGGGAAGGCGGCGCCGGGGCTGGTGTTCGAGCACGAAAGCATCCTGCGCGCCCTGATGTCCGACAGCTGCCTCGCCGCGTACGAGTCGGGCGGGTACGAACAGCTGAGCCTTTTTTCACCCCGGCCCGACAGAGAGGATACCGTCAAATGCCTGACCGGTCAGCTGTAGCCTATGTGTACGACGGCAGTTTCGAGGGTTTTTTAAGCCTGGTGTTCGAAAGCTGGCGTAAAAAAGAGACGCCTTCGGTGATTTTCCCGCAGGGCGGGGAGCAGCTCGTTCTTTTTCCCGTCGTGTTCGTTGAAACGGATATCGAGCGCTCGGAGCGGGTAAGAAAAGGCATCGTCCGGGCCGCCGGCGCGGAAGCGCTTGGCAACATCGAATGTTGCTTCCTCTCAAACGCGGCCGAAAAGGAACTGCTGCTGCTCGACTATATCCGCCTTTGTATCGCCAACGGCCCGAAAACGCTCTCGATGCTCGCCGACAATACCGTTTGCGCCGTCACGAAGGCGGCGCGCGCCTGCCTGCGGGAAGCCCACCATTATAAGGGATTCGTGCGCTTCTCGGTGCGCGGCGGGGTGATGACCTGCGTCATCGAGCCGAAGCACGCCGTCCTGCCGCTCATCGCGGACCATTTCTGCGGGCGTTATAGCTGGGAGAATTTTATCATCTACGACAAAACGCACGGCCTTGCCCTGCTGTATTCAAAGGGCTGCCGCGCCCTGGTCGCGGCGCAGGGTTTCGAGCCCCCGCCGGCGGACGCGGACGAACGGGAAGCCAGGCGGCTGTGGAAGCTGTTCTATGACACCGTCGCCATCGAAGAAAGGGACAATCCGCGCTGCAGAATGTCCCTGATGCCCAAGCGGTTCTGGAGCCTCCTGACGGAAATGCAGGACGAAACGGAAAAGCCCGCGCTACCGCAGCTGGGCCGCCTCCCGGCGCAGCCGGTTGCCCGCGTAGGCGAGCAGGAACTTAGCCCTTGAACGGAAATGCCCGAACTTTGTCGCTTTCGCCGCCTCTTGCTGCTCGGGGGTCAGGGCGAAGTCGAAGGGGCGCTTTTCGAGCGAGTCATACAGTTCGCTCAGGCAAACGGCTCTTTTCGGCTCGAAAACGGCCGAGGCGGCCAGCAGTACGACGCTTTTATCGTCGGGCAAAACCGCCTGCGCGCAGCCTTCCGGCAGGGGGATGTCGGCCAGGAACCAGAACAGCTGCCTGCCGAACTCGTCGCCCGTTTCGCCGTGCGCGTGCGTGGTATGGAAGGCGAGCGGCTGCTTTTTGATGCGTCCGGTCTCCCCTTCGCCGTAAAGGTCCCAGGCGCCGGGCCTTTCAAACACGCCGGGCGCCTCGAAGGCCATCTCGCCGCCGTCCGTTCGCAGGGCGGCGGTTTTATCGCCGCCGTAGGAGGCGCATACCAGGCAGAGCCGTTTGGCGCCGCCGGGGATTTGCAGCGTCTGCCCGCAACAGGCGAGGGCGTTGAACCCGTCGCCGGGCGGCGCGGTTTTCAGCACGGCGCCCGCTTGACGGATTTCCGCCGGAAAGCGTTCGGCGGGTATCGCGGGCCCGTAACCGGGCGTGAAGCCGCCCGGCTCCGCGTTCGGGGTAACGACGCGGACGTTGCAAGGCAGGTCCAGCGGCCGGCTCGCCGGCGGGGTCGCCTGTTTTTCGTCGACGAACGTCAGCGCGAAGGTCTTCACCTCGAAAGGCCGCAGGGCAAAAACGAGCCGTCCGTTTTCCACCGCCGCCGGGCCTTTGTCGTTTTCCGTTCCGCTTACTTCGCGCGCGCGCGATACGGGGTCAAAAAACGCCAGTTCCGTCCGTTTATGCGCCCTGCCGGCGGCTTCGTTGACACGCACAATCGTCTCGCCGCCGCCGAGCGACTGCTTGACGGCCCTGACGAGGACTTCCCCACCGGCCTGCAGCATCGAAAAAACGGGGGGCCGTCCGCCCGCGCTTTTGGGCACCTCGAAGACGGCGGGCTTGTTGTGGAAACAGGCCGCTTGCGTTTGCGTGCCGCCGGTCCAGTCCCCCTCGTGGCCGTAGAGCGCGAAGCCGAAGCGGTTGAGGCCGAAGTCGAGCAGATGCTGCGCGTCGCGGTAGGGCGCGCGCGGCGAGTGGATAACCGTCAGCCGCAGCGTGCCGTCGGCGGGTTTGTCCCAGCCGCATTTGCTGTCGCTGATGACGCTGACGCCGAAACCGCCGCCTTCGTCGGTGATGTCCGCCCACATCTGGGCGGGCACCTCGTACAGTTTTTTGCGGCTGTTGCCCCGCTTGATGACGCCCAGCCCGAGGTCGTAAGAGGCCGTTTTGCAGCGCGCGGCGAGCGGGAAGACCGCTTTGAGCAGCGTGCGCGGGCTGCGCCACTCGATTTCATTGAACACTTCAACGCAGTCACCCTGCGCGTCGAGCGATACGCGCTGTATGAATACGGAGCCCCGCGCGGTTCTGCGCGTTTCAATCACAGCCCTCGCGGGCCCGTTTTCCCTGACGGTAAACACAGGGTCCGCGGCGAAGGCCGCGGGCCTTTTTTTCAGTTCGCGGTACTCGAGTTCCCACGCGGGGTAGGTCATGCAGCCGTCGTAATCGAACAGCGCCATGCGCAGGGGGGCGCCGAGCAGTTGACGGCCGATTTTTTTGTCGAAAATCTCGGCGATGTCGCCGCTGCCGTCGAGCGAAACGCGGTAACGGCCGTTTTCCAGCGAGCGTTCGCCCGCGCGGACGGCGCTTTCGAGCGCGCAGGGCGCCGATTCTTCCCGCAGGTCGTACACGGCGCAGCCGCAGCCGGGCAGTTCGGCTTCAAAAACCAGGCGGACCTTCCCCCCGCCTGCGTCGTGCGTCTGTGACGGGACTTCGCTGCCGGCGCTGTCGTAAACGCGCAGGTATTTCCCCTGCGCGGGAGGATCCGCCAGCGCCTCGGCGCAGCAGCGGCGCGGCGGCTGCGCGGGGTTGTGGACCAGCAGCGCCCGGCCCGCCGCAAACGAGGTGTCCATCGCGGCGGCGATGTTCCCTGCCGCTTCCTCGTAAATCGACGCGAACTCGTTAAGCGACATCAGCAGGTCGTTCCAGTTGCGTCGGTAGCATTTCGCCAGTGAGGTGCCCGTGATGTCGTCGTGGAACTGGTGGGCGATGACCCGTTTCCAGGCGGCGTCGAGGCGGCCGGAGGGGTATTCGCCGCTTCCGAGCAGCCGGGCGAACGCGCTCGCCTGCTCCGCGGCGGCGCCGAGCTGCTCGGCGCGGCGGTTGAAGCGTTTCGACGGCGCGCGCGAGGTGTAAGCGCCGGCGCCGTGGTCGGTCATGACCAGTTCGCCGTTATACACGGGCAGCCGCTGTTTCAACGCGGCCGGCAGGCGTTCCAAATCTTTGAAAATCCGGTCCGTCGACGCGGCGATGACGTCGATTTTTTCCCGGCCGTTTTGCTCCGCCTCGCGCAGGACCGTTTGCACCGACGCTTCCCGCGGCGCCCCGCCGCGGTCGCCGACGCCGTGCAGCACCATGGTCATCGGCAGGCCGTACTGCCGGATGTTGGCTTTGAGTTTTCGGACGATTCTGCCGTTGGTCCTGACCTTGCGCAGCGTCGCGTTGTAGTCGCGCGCGTCAAGCGAGGCGAAAATTTCCGCCCCGTCGGGCCCCCGCCAGATCCCCAAATCGAAGGGTACGCCCGCCGCGGAACTCCAGACGAGCTTCTGCGTCGTAAAGCCCTTGAGCCCGCAGTGCGCCGCCGCCGAAGGCAGAGCCCAGCCGAAACCGAAACAGTCGGGCAGATAGACGTCCGCGCTGGTTTTGCCGAACTTTTCCCGGAAATACGCCTGGCCGTAGAGGATGTTCCTGATGAGCGCCTCGGGCGAGGGGATGTTGACGTCGCCGTTCTCGTAGGCGCTGCCGGCGACGTTCCACCTGCCCGCTGCGATGTATTCCCGGAGTTTCTCAAAAAGCTCCGGATAATATTCCTCCATCAGTTCGTAGCGGCAGGCGCCCTCGAAACTGAAGACGTATCCGGGGTGCTTCTCAAACAGCGCGAAGTTCTCCGTCAGCGTTTTGGGCAGGTAATCCTTAAGCGTCGTCTCCAGTTCCCAGTTCCAGGACGTGTCCAGATGGGTCGTCGCCACCGTGTATATGGCGGCCTTCGGCGTTGTCCGGCGCATGCTTCACACTCCTCTTATGGAAAAGGCGGGGCGGATTGCTCCGCCCCGCCGCCGCGCGTAATGGTATTTTCTGTCAGGGCGCCGCGGTGGTGGTTTCGGCTGCCGCGGCGAAGGCGAGGGTTTCCAGCGAAACGATCAGCGTATTGGCGTCGTCCGGCTTTTTGAAGGTAAGGGTCACTTTGTCGCCTTTGCTCAGGATGATGGCGATCTTTGATTTAGAGGCGGCTATCTGATAATAGGTTTGCCCTCCGGCAAGTTGGAAGTAGTAGTTGCTGTCGCCCGCGATAACGGCGGTGCGGATATCGGCGATGACGCCGGTGAGCGTTTCGATTTTATCCGTGTCGGGCGTATTGTCGTTGTCGTTGATATCCTCGGGGTCGATATCCGTTTTGATGCCCGCGTTTTCCAGCGCTTTGATATACAGTTCCAGGCAGTTGGGCAGGCTTTCCCCCACGACCTTGATGGTGTTGTATTTTTCAACGTGAATCATCGCGAATTTCTGGTTGACCTGTTCGGAATCTTTCAGCGCCATAAAGTAGGTCGGCTGGTCGCTGACGTTGACCAGCAGCGGGAACGAGGCGGTGTAGCCGAGGTCCTGCACCATGCCCTGCGCCGTTTCCATCGCGGTCGCTTCCGTCGCGCCGGCCACCTGGTAGAAGGTCGCCGCCTTGGTGCGCTGGTTGACCAGCACAAAGCCGATGATGGACTGGTCGCTGGTGACGGAGGTCACCCCCGTGTACATGAACACGTCGTCGTCTTTGGCGACGTAACTATGCCCGTTTGTGGTCACGTACACGTTTTTCTGGCCGAGGATGGAGTTCCAGAACCCGCCGTTATATTTGCCGCGGTAATTGTACTGCTCGATGAGCAGTTCCGACGAATACAGGCGGTCGATCCATTTCAGCTTCGCGTCGGTTTTCAGCTGCTCGGTCGTATAATACTCGCTCTTGCCCGCCGGATCGGTCGGGTCCATCAGCACGAAGCCGACGACGTCCGTCCCGCCGAACAGGCCGATGGTTTTGTCGATGCGCGGGCAGATCCAGTAGGGGTTGCCGCCCTCGTCGAGCTCGAAGACCGGTGTGCCGAACAGATAAGAGGGGTAGTTGAAACGCAGGTACCTTTTCAGCAGGTGGCCGAAATGCTCGGCCGGCGAAAAGCGGATGGCTTTTTCGGTTTTGACGAAGTCGGTTTTCTGCGTCGCCATGTTGATTTTGATATAGCCCGGGAAGCCGTCTTTGCGGTTGGTGAACCACTTGATGATGCTGGCGTACTGCAGCGACGCGACGCGCACGGGCTCGTTTTTGTAGTTGATCTGCGTATATTGCGGGTAAACGGTGTACTGCGACACCTTGCCGAACTCCTGGAGTTTGCTCAGCGCGCGGGTGGAAAGCCTGGCCGCCGCGTCCTCGTCGAGCCGCGGGATGCCGCCGTAGGTTTCGGCGCTCTGTTTCTCGATTTCTTTCTGGAAGTTGCCTTTGTCGTTGACGGTAATCAGGTTGCTGTAGCTGGCGGCCCTGAAGACGACCCACGAAGAAATGCCGCCGATGAGGACGGTCAGCAGCAGCAGGCCGATGAGGATGCCCGGCACGCGCGAAGCCTTTTTCAGATAGGGCGCGTATTCCGGCTTGGCCGTGACCCTGGTCAGCATCGCCATAAAAATCACAAAGCTCACGATGACGATACCGATATAAAGATACAGCTGCGTATCCTTAAAATTGAGCGCCGGCAGCATGAAATAGTAGGCGATGAAGGCGGTCGCCGCCGAGCCCAGCAGGCTGAGGATGATTTTCAGCACGGCCCGCTCGGGCGGGATGACGATTTCTTTTTTCTTTGCGCCGCTTTTTCTGGAAAAATCGACTTTGATGGGGTCCATGGTTTCAACTCCTTGCGAAAAGGCAAATTCGGCGTTTCAGCCGTTTGAGGCGTGGTAATCAGTATACAGTATCGCCGGCTTTATTACAAGGAATACTTTGTTTCCCGGCAGGTTGACCCGCCGCGCCCCGGGTGATATATTGGGTTAAAAATAACGGAGGTGCCTTATGCCGATCTTTTCCGCCTGCATTGAGATGATGTTCCGCTCCCTGCCTTTCTGCGGCCGTTTTGCCGCCGTGAAAGAAGCCGGCCTCGACTGCGCCGAGTTCTGGGGCTGGGCGGACCGCGACCTGGCCGAAATCAGGGAGGCGGCGCAGGCAGCCGGGGTGCGCATCACCAGCATGTGCGTCGGCACCAAAGACCCGGCGCTCGCCGCCGAATACGGCCGCAAGGCGCTGCTTTCGCCCGACAGCGGCGGGACGCTGGCCAAGGTCGTTGAAGAGTCGATCGAAGCGGCAAAATACCTCGGCGTGCCCGCGCTCATCATCACCACCGGGCAGAAGCGCGCCGATGTGCCGCATCAAGAGCAGCATGGGTATGTCGTCGACGCCCTGCGCCGGGCGGCGCCGCTTTTTGAACAATCGGGCATCGTCGCGGTGCTCGAGCCGCTGAACATCCTGTGCGACCACAAGGGCTATTTCCTGTCCTCGGGCTACGAGGCGTTCGACATCATCCGCGAGGTCGGCAGCCCGTATGTCAAGCTGCTGTACGACATTTACCACCAGCAGATTACCGAAGGCAACCTCATCCCCAACATCCGCGCCAACATCGGCCTGATCGGCCACTTCCACGCGGCGGACAATCCCGGCCGCCATGAGCCCGGCACGGGGGAAATCAACTATAAAAACGTATTCGCCGCTATCGACGCCCTCGGTTATAAAGGCGTCGTCGGCCTGGAATACAGCCCGACGATAGACGACGCCGAGGCGCTGAAAAATACGGCGGCGCTGGCGCGGTAGCGGGCAGGCAAAACAACGAGAAGGCGGGATGCGCGCTTGTCAAGAGCCGCATCCCGCTTTTTTCAACCGGTCGCCGCCCGGAAGGGCCGCGCCGTTTTATTGTTTCCACTCGTTCGCGTTTTGGATAAAGAACAGCCGGTCGCGTTCTTTCAGGGCCCTGCCCTGGCAGATATAGGTCACGCCGAAACGCTGCATATCATCGTAGAGTTTTTCGCCCTCGTCCCACCGGCTGGACAGGGATTGACGCCGGCTGAACTCGCCCAGGCGCAGTTCGCTTTTTAAGTACCTCATCTGAATGCGCGAACGCTGCACCCTCGCCAGTTCGCCGGCGCCGTTCGCGGCCGCCTCGGCGGCGTCCCACCAGGCGTCGCACTGCGCCGCCTGTTTCTCGTTGAGCACAAGCATTTGGTCCGGGTCGCAGATGATATCAAAACGCTCCTTCGCGTGCTGCGCGATGAAGTCAATATACGCCTGAATGTTCCGGTACCCCGCGCCGTAATACGCCCGCAGGAACTCGGTCTTTACCGCCTCGATGTCGCAGTCCGGATTCCAGAGCATCTTGGCGGTCAGGTAGGAGCGCAGTTCTCCGAATTCGCCGCTGTTGCCGTAGGCGTTGCCCTGCATAAAATAACCGGTGATGTTGTTGGCGGCCATGAAACGGATGTTGTCGTCGATATTGCCGATGTTGGGGCAGGGCATCGAGTAGTTGGTGAAGTTGGTGCTGTAATCCCAGACGTTCAATTCGCAGCCCGCCGCCGACCAGTTGCGGACATATTCGCAGAACGCCGGCGAATCCGTCTCGTACGGTTTGGCCATATTGCAGCCGATGGAGCACAGTTGAACGGAAACATTGGCGGGGATGGGGGTCAGGGCCGGCGGCGTGAGCGCGTTGCCCCAGATGAGGGTCCTGAACGTGGCGTCCGGCCGGATGCGGGCCACCTCCCCCGCAATATCGCCGACCAAACGCATCAGCGTGCCGACGCAGGTGCCTTCGGCGTTGTTGACGGCGCTGCACGCGTCGCAAAGGCAGACGTCGGCGCTGTCGTTGGTATAAAGCGTAAACAGTTCTTTATCCGGATGGTTGAGGATGTCCCCGCAAATATATTCTTTCAGGATTTTTTGGACGTCCGGGTTTGTCAGGCACAGCTGGCCGGGGTTTCTTTTCCCCGTGCTGTCGACATAAAAATATTCGGGATGCTTCTGAAAATACCGGCTGCCGTTGATAATGCCTTCAAAGGAATAACCCACACCCTCAATAACGTCGATGTATGGCTCCATGGGTTTGACGGGGCTGTCCGCCTGGATGCTGTTGAGTTTCACCTTGGCCCGGTATACGGAATCCTGCGCGCAGTCCCAGTAGCAGTCGCGCAGGGTAAAAAACGGTTTCTGCCTGACATCCGTCGCCCGTTTGACCGTGACGGGATTGACGGACGGCACGATTTCGAATTGTTTGGAATACCAGCGGCAGCCCAGGAACTCTTCCAGGAAGGTATAAACCCCGTAGAGCGTGCCCCGCTTTTCACCGCCCGCAATCACCAGTTTTTCGCCGGCGACCTTGATGACGAAACCGTCGTCGCCCAGAAAGGCCCGGTCAACCGTATAGGTTCCTTTGCCTTCCCGGTTGGTTCTGCCGATGACGATTTCCCTGGCCGACTCGCTTATGTCATCGGTAACGACCTCAATGTCCGCGCCGCTGATTTTTTTCAGGTATTTCGCCATCTCCGCCGCCGCGGTGCGTTCGGAGAAGCAGGCGTTTTTGCCTGCGACGATGACGTATCCGCTCGCCCCGTTTTCGGCAAGGGTGATGCGCGGCGCGGCGGGGTCGGCGTCGACGGGGACGGTGCTGAACGCGGCGGTGTCCGCCGGCAGGCCCTCGTATTTTTCCGCGAACCAGCCCGGCACCGTGGCGGTAAAAAACGTAACGCCGCAAAGCAGCAGCGAGAGCACCCTCAGCAGAAGTTTCGCCTGTTTCGTATATTGTTCAAGAAACGTCCAGTCCATAACGCGCCTCCCGCGTCCAATCCGGGCCGCCTATACGCCGCTGTCCGCGGTCAGGTTTCTTTTCCGGCCGGCGCCTTTTGCACAGCCGCTTTGCTTTTGTACAGGCCCGTGAAATTCGCCAGATATAAAATCACATAGGCGCTCCAGATGGGCAGGGTTTCGATCGCGCCGTTTTCCTTGAATAAAATCAGCAGCACGATCATGGCCGCCAGCACAAAAATAAAGGAGAGCAGCGTGTAGAAATACCGGCGGTTCTCTTTTGATTTATTGGCAAGGAAAAGGACGATCGACGCCGCGCAGAACACCCCGAACGCGAGGGCGGAGGTCCAATGGACGACCATGCGCCAGTTGAACTCGTCTTCGTGCGGGATAATCTTCGTCATGATAATGCACGCGAAGCCGAGGTACATCGTCACCCTGCCCGCCTTGCCGCGGTAACCGTTGTGCCGGTACATATAGGTGATGTTGAGCCACAGCGCGGCGATCATGAAAATAATCCATAAATAGTACAACTTCGGGTGGCACATGGCGATGACGCTCGCCGTTTTGACAAACCTCGGGTAGGTCACGCCCAGATAGGTCACTTTGAGCGCGCCGAACCAGGTGATAAACCCTGCGCCGAGAAACAGCCAGACCATGCAGAAAATCCGGTTGTCGGCTATTTTCCAAAAAACGCTTTTGACTTTTTCCATGTTTCCGCGCCTCCGGCCGCGCTGCCGGCAAAAGGCTCCCTCCCCAGTTAAGATGGGCCTCGCGGACGGGTATCCGCCGCAAGGCCTTGCCGGCAGTTCTTACAGGCCCGCCGGCTGTATGCCGAAAAAGTGCATGATGTTCATGTCCTCGGGGATTTCCTCCCCGTGGGTGCCGCCGCCGGTTTCTTTGGTGTGTACGCCGTGGTCGGTGCAAAAACATAACAGCGTACTGTGCGCCCGGTAATATTTTTCGGCCGCCAGCGCAAGCTGCTCGAAAATGCGGATTTGGCTTCTCATCGCTTCGAGCGCCACGGCGCTCTCGGTCCCGGTCAAATGCATGGCGTCGTCGTAACTCTGCGTATAGACGCTGATGAAATCGTAGCGGTCCTGTTCGATGAGTTCCAGCGCTTTTTGCGCGACCTCCTCGTCATACGGCGGGAAATAATAGTCCAGCGCTTTGCCGGCGTAGATTTTCGACATGCTCGAGCCGTCCACGGCGACAATCGCCGCCCGTTTGCCCGCGCGGATGAGCGCGTCAAACAGCGAGTCCGTCGCCACGACGGGTTTCTCGCCTTTTTTGACCCCGTGGACGGACGGCTGCGTGCCGGTGTACATGGACGCGAAGCAGACCGGCGTCACCGCCGGCGCCACGGTTTTCAGCGGCACGGCGGCCTGCGTGTGCCGGAATACGGGGGCGAACTCCCCGGTATAGTTTTGCACCAGCCACATGGCGACGGCGTCGGGGTTGTACATCACCGCCCTGCTTGCCTTGCCGTCTGCCTTGTCTTTGAGCAAATCCGCCAGCCAGCCGATTGCCGGCTCGGCCTGCCGGGGCGGTTCGATGCCCAGCACATCGGCGACCGTCGCCGCGATCGACGTCATGGGCAGGGAATGAAAAGCGTTCATTTTTTCTCCCCGCGGTTGCCGCCGCTTACGCGTCCGGTTTCCCCTTTAAAATATCGCGCGCCACGACGATGCCGGTCACCGAGGCCTGCATCAGCCCCCTGGTGATGCCCGCGCCGTCGCCGATGGCGTAAAATCCTTTGATTTTGGTCTGGAAGCGTTCGCCGACATCAATCTTTGAGGAATAGAACTTGACCTCCACGCCGTAGAGCAGGGTGTTTTTCGAATACAGGCCCGGCGCCACCTTGTCGAAGGCGCGCAGCGTTTCGATGATGCTCGTCAAATGCCGGTGCGGCAGGACGAAGGAGAGGTCGCCGGGCACCGCCGTTTTGAGCGTCGGCACGGTGGTGGATTTCGCCAGGCGCGAAAGGTCCGTGCGCCGGCCCATCAGCAGGTCGCCCAGGCGCTGGACGATAATCCCGCCGCCGGTGAGCATGTTGCCCAGCTGCGCGATATAACGCCCGTATTCGATGGGCTGGTCGAAGGGTTCCGTGAATTTGGTGGAAACCAGCAGCGCAAAGTTGGTGTTTTCGGTCTTGCTGCCGTGGTCCTCGTAACTGTGGCCGTTGACGACGGCGATGCTTTTTTCGAAGGTGCTGTTGAAACCGGCGTTGTAATGCTCCTCGCTGACGATGCCGCCCGGGTTCATGCAGAACGAGCGCACCTTGTTCTCGAACGTGTCGGAGAAATAGACCATCTTCGCCTCGTACAGGTGTTTCGTCAGCGGGTCCATAATGGAATTGGGCACCTCGACGCGCACGCCGATGTCGACCTCGTTGTTGGCCAGTTTGATATGGTTTTCGCGCGCGATGCGGCTCAGCCAGCCGGCCCCGCCGCGCCCGGGCGCCGCGACGACAACGTCCGCCCCGGCCTGTTTGACGCTGCCGTCGGCAAGCGTCAGCGTCACGCCCGTCGCTTTGCCCTTGTCAATGACCGGGTCTGCGTGCGTTTTTTCGAGAAAACGGAAGTTCTCCTGCTTCAAAAGAAAGTCATACATCGCTTTGAGCACGTCGAAGGCGTTTTCCGTCCCCATGTGGCGCACCGGGCAGCGGATGAGGCGGATGTTGTATTTGCTGCATTCATAGGCAATCTCATCCACCTTCCTGTCGTTGAGGCCGTGGATCTCCCCCGGCGCGCCGAACCGCGTATAGATGCCGTCGGCGTATTTGATCAGGCCCCGCACCTCGTCGAGGGGCAGGTAACTGGTCAGGTTGCCGCCGACTTCCTCGGAGAGCGAAAGCTTCCCGTCTGAAAAAGCCCCCGCGCCGCCCCAGCCGCTCATGATGTTGCAGGGCCGGCAGTTGACGCAGCTGCCCCGGCTCCGGGCCGGGCAGGTCCGCCGGGCAATGGAAATCCCCTCGTCCACCATCAGGACTTTCGGTTTGCCGCCCGCCTTCGAGTAAAGTTCGACGGCAGTAAAAATGCCGGCGGGGCCGGCTCCGATAATAATGACGTCGTAGTGTTCCAAAACTGAGCATCTCCTTCGTCCGGCAGCGGCTGCCGCGCTTTTCGCGCGCCGGTGCGGATTGTCCCCTCAAGGCGCCGCACGCCGCGGCTGCAGGCAGGCCACGCCGCCCGGCCATACGGCAATTATTTTATCGCACAGCGCCCTTATCATACCATATCGGCCGGCCGCGGGCAAGATAAGCGGCGCGCCGTTTGACACCGCGGCGGCCGAAACGATATACTCTCATCAACTGTCCGGCGTCGGGCGGCAGTACGGTGCGGGAGGCCTTTATGACGGCGCTCGAGAGCGTGTTTGAAAAAAAATACCTGACCAAAACCAACATTTGGTCGTTCGCGGTGTCGGGCTTCGGCCAGAACCTGATTATCGGTTTTGTCAACTCGTACATCCTGTTCTTCTACACCGATGTTTTCCTGCTCGGCGCGGGGCCCGCGAGCCTGCTGATGATCATCTCCCGCATCTGGGACGCCGTCGACGACCCCGTCATGGGCACCCTGGTCGATAAAACCAGAACCAAATGGGGCAAGATGCGGCCCTACATCATCTTCACCGCCCTGCCGCTGGCCGTCAGCACGGCGTCGCTGTTCCTGATCATCCCGGGCCTCGGTCAAAACGGCAAGATCGCCTACGCCTACGTCACCTACATCCTCTGGGGCATCATCTACACGCTCAGCGACGTGCCTTTCTGGGGGCTGGCCTCCGCGATGACGCCCAACCCCAAAGAGCGCATCGCCTTCATATCCAACGCGCGGCTGCTGCATTCCATCGGCGGCGCCCTGCCCATGGTCATCGGCCCGTTGTTCGTCGGCCTGCTGGGCAACAGAAGGGGCTACACGGCGGCGGGCGTCGCCATCGCCGTCTTCGGCAGCGCGCTGTTCACGCTGGCGTTTTTCGGCACCGAGGAGCGCAGCAAAACCACGGATAAAGCGCCGACGCTGCGTGAGTGTCTCGGTTTCCTGAAAATCAACAAGCCCCTGCAATGCGTCGTCGGCGCCAACGTGCTGGGTTTCATGCGTTCGGTTCCCCTCGTCGCGGGCATGTATATCGCGACCTACGTGCTCGGCGAGCAGACGCTGCGCGTATTCGGCCGAAACATCGTTCTGGGCGGCGCGGCGCTCAACACGGCGCTCATCGCCGGCTGGGCCGTGACGGGCTACCTGGGCATGCTCCTGACGCCGAAAATCTGCGCGCGCCTGAATTACCGCCAAATCTATTATATCTCCGGCATCACCGGCATCGCCGTCAGCCTGCTGCTGCTGGCGGTACCCAAAAACATCTACACGGTTTTCTTCGCCATGCTTCTGGTCGGCCTGCCTTCGGGGGTGACGGCCAATATCAACTATTCCATGATCGCGGATTCCGTCGATTACGTCGAGTGGAAAACCGGCCGCCGCTCCGAGGGGGTAACGGTCTCGTTCCAGACGCTGATGAACAAGGCCATGACCGCATTGCAGTCGGCGCTGGTTTCCCTTTCGCTGGTCATCTTCCAGTTCAAGCCACCGGTCGAGAAGGCGGGCGAACTGGTCGTGCAGGCCCAGAACAAACTCACCATGACCGGGTTTATCATGATGATGACGGTCATTCCCGCGGCCGGCTGGCTGCTGAGCATGATCCCGATGCGTTATTACGATTTCATCGGCGCCCGGCATGTCGAAGCGCACAAAGCCATCCTGCGCCGCCGCGAAGAGGCCGCAGGCAAAGACGGCGGCGCGACCTGAACCGGGCGGCGGAACGTCGCAATTCGACGGGAGGTTTTTCTTTTGACAGACGCGCAAAGGGCCCTCGCCTGCGTCGAGGCGCTCAAAAAAGAATATCCGGGGGCGGTATGTTCGCTCGAGTCCTCGGACGCTTTCGAACTGCTCGCGGCGACGATTCTCTCCGCTCAGTGCACCGACGCGCGCGTCAACATGGTCACGCCTGCGCTGTTTGAGAAGTACCCCGACGCCCGGGCCATGGCGCTCGCCGAGGCTCGGGACGTGGAGGAAATCATCCGCTCCTGCGGGTTTTTCCGTACGAAATCCCGCAACTTGATCGCGATGGCGCGGCAGCTGACCGAGCGTTTCGGCGGCAAAGTGCCCGACACCATCGATCAACTGGTCACCCTGCCCGGCGTCGGGCGGAAAACCGCCAATCTGATTATCGGCGACATCTACGGCAAGCCGGCGGTCGTCGTCGACACCCACGTTATCCGCATTTCGAACCTTCTGGGTCTGGTCGACACGCGCGACCCCGTCAAAATCGAGTACCGTCTGCGCGAACTGCTCCCCCCGGAAGAGAGCGCCTCGTTCTGCCACCGCGTCGTCTGGCACGGCCGGGCGGTCTGTGTCGCCGGCCGCCCGGACTGCCGGGCCTGCTGCCTGGCGGAATACTGCCGTTACGCCCTTTCCGGCGGCGGGAAGGACAAAGCCGCCAAGGGCTGATTATACTTCTTGTAATATCCCGCCGGTTCCGCCGCATTGTGGAAAAGTCGGTGGAAAATGTGAATAACCTTGTGTTTTATTTGCTTTCTTGCGGTGAAAAACAGTGAAAAAGGGCGTTATTATTCTCATTTCAATATATACTTGACGTTGTATCGCCTTTACCGTTTGCAAAAATATGAACGAAACCGGCCTTCGGATGCCGCGTTTTTTCGTCTTTTTCCCGATTCGGATTCTTCTGCGCAAGGCGGGTGGTCACTATCCCGGCAACGGCGGTTCAAACCGGCGCCGACACGCTTGTGGCGGGCCTCGAATGTTTCAATCTCGACCTGACGCTCGGCTGCGGGCAGGCCTTCCGCTGGCAGAAAACCGGGGTCGGCGCCTGGCACGGCGTCGCTTTCGGCCTCGCGCTGGATATATCGCAAAGCGGCGAAGGCCTCCTGCTGAAAAACACGGCCGAGGCGCAGTACGAAAGCGTCTGGAAACGCTATTTCGGCCTCGATACCGACTACGCGGCGCTGTGCGCCCGGCTCGGCCGCGACGGCGGCCTGCGGCAGGCCGTCGAAGCGAGTCCGGGCATCCGGATTTTGCGGCAGGAGCCCTGGGAAACGCTGTGCTCTTTCATCCTGTCCCAAAACAACAACATTCCCCGCGTCACGGGCATCGTCCGGCGCCTTTGCGAATGTTTCGGCGAGCCGCTCGGGCACGGCGACTTCGCCTTCCCCGCGGCCGAAAGGCTGGCGGCCCTCGAGCCGGAGGCCCTCGAGCCGCTGCGCGCCGGTTACCGCGCCAGCTACCTGCTCGACGCCGCGCGGAAAGCCGCCTCGGGCGAACTGGATTTGCGGGAACTGGAATCCCTTTCAACCTGCGAGGCGCGCGTACGGCTGACGGCCGTCAGGGGCGTCGGGCGCAAAGTCGCCGACTGCACGCTGCTGTACGGTTTCGGCCGCCTCGAGGTGGTTCCCGTCGACGTCTGGATGCGCCGCGTCCTCCGGGAAATGTACCCCGCCGGCCTGCCCGCTTGCGCGGGGGACTGCGGCGGCGTTGCCCAGCAGTACCTCTTCCACTGGCGCAGAAGCGCCGGCCATCCCCGACCTTAAGCCCCAAGCCCGCCGGCAGGCAGCCGAATTCGTTACGGAGAGAATCACTATGCCTTCCAACGCCTCGATGAATCAGACCCGCCGTTACGTCAGCACGAAGGAGACCGTCGGCTACGTCCTCTTTGATTCGTCAAAAACATTCAACATCAACCAATATACCACCCGGTTTCTGCTGGACGTGGTCAAAATCGACCTCGGCTGGCAGACCGTCATTAACGCCATCAACAGCGTCTGGGATATCGCCAACGACTCGTTTATCGGCGCCATTGTCGACAAAACCAGGACCCGGTTCGGCAAATTCAGGCCTTACCTCATCGTGTTCGGTATTCTGGGCACGTTCGGGACCATTTTCTACTGGCTGACGCCGATGTTCTTCGGCAGCGACCCTTACGACGCGGGCAAGTTCGTCTACTGGCTTCTGCTGGCCATGCTCCGCGAGGGCGGCGGCACCTTCCGCTCCATCGCCGAAAGCGGCCTGATTTCCACCGTGACGCCCAACCCCGACGAGCGCATGGGCATCCTCACCAAATCGGAGGTTTTCTCCTCGTTCTACGAAAACGTGCCCGAGTTCGTTCTGGCGGCCTTGATTGACATGGTCAACCACAATATGATCAAGACGACGCTCAGGACGGTATTCGTTTCCATCGGGGTGTTCACCACCCTTGTCAGCGGCGTGTTCGCGATGCTGTGTTTCCTGACCACCAAAGAGCGCGTGCAGCAGTCCGTCCAGCGCCCCGACATCAAGCAGGGTTTTCTGACCATTATCAGGAGCAAGCCCCTGCGGATTATCATGATCTCCGACCTGCTCAACGCGCTGACCGTCTCGACGGGGATGGACAACTACTATCTCGACGTGCTCGGTTCCCTGCTGATCAAAACGGTCATCAGCATCCCGTCCACGCCGGCGTATTACCTCAGTTACAGTTATCTGGCCTGGTCGCGCAAGCGGTTCGCGACCAAAAGCCTGTGGATTTTCGGCCAGCACCTGGGGCACATCCTTTCGCTGCTGGTGTTTCTGTTCGGCTCCATCGGCGGAAGGGGCCCCGGCGGGTGGTTCCGCAGCATGAAATATATGGTGCCGGTTTTTATGGTGAAGGAGACGCTCTGGCAACTGACCTCCGGCATGAAAAAGATCCTTCCCAGGGAAATCCTCAACGAGGCGCTCGACTACTGCGAGTGGGAATACGGCTACCGCACCGAGGGCATGTCCATCGCCGCAAAAAATATGATCACCAAAATCGTCACCAACACCAACTCCACCTTCACCACGCTGATTCTCAAAAAAATCGGCTACAACATCACCGCCGGTTTCGGCGGACAGTCCGACAAAACCAAGTACCTGATGTTCGCCATGTGCACCCTGGTTCCGTCGCTGACGGGCCTGATCTCGATGATTCCCAAGTTTTTTTACAACATCAACCGCGACTGCCGCGAAAGGATGTATGTCGAACTCAACGAGCGGCGGGCGGCCCTGAACAGGGATTACGAGGAAACCGGCGTGCTGGAAGAAGCGGCCGGATATGAAACGCACGCCCCGAAATAAGGGCTTCGGGCGCGCCGGCACGGCGGATACCGCCGCCGGCGGGCGGCCGTGAACGGTTTTTTAACGGGATGTCAATGAAACGGAGGGCTCGCGATGCGGCATAGCGTGGTTTGTTACAGTGAAACGGCGTATTCCGCCTGGCCCGCAAACGGCGGCATGTGGCGCTGGGGCGACGAAATACTGGTATCTTTCAACCGGGGCGCCTTCGATCCCTCCGGCGGCTTCCACCGGATATCCCCGGGGCCGAAGCAGAATGTTTTCGCGCGGAGCCTGGACGGCGGCATCACCTGGGAAGAAACGGCCTTTGACCAGGCGCTGTATTCGCACCCGGTAAAAAAGCCGCCGGAAAACGGCTTCGTTTTCGGCGGCGGCTTTGTCATGCGGGCGGGCGTGCCCGCCGTGGCGATAGACGGTTCTTTGTTCATTGTATCCAACGACAGGGGACACAGCTGGGACGGGCCCTACGCCTTTCCCGATTTCGGCTTTCCCTTAACATCGCGGACGAGTTATCATATCGAAGGCGAAAAGACGATGCGCATTTATATGTCATACAGTCTGCCGCAAGGGACGGTCCGTTCGGGCCCGTTCACCGACCGGGCTTTCGCGGCCCTGACGTCAAACGGGGGCCTCGCCTGGGAAAAACTCGGCGACATGACGGACGACGACGCCCGTTCGGTCATGCCTTCGGTTGTCCGCCTGAAAAACTCGACGCTTGTGGCGGCGATGCGGCGCAGGCGCTCCAGAGGGGAAGGTTTGTGCGACGATAACTGGATCGAATGCCGGCGCTCGGACGATAACGGCCGCACCTGGCACACGCCGGTCCGCGCCGCCGATACGTGCGACACGCAGCAGTCCGGGAGCTCGAACGGCAATCCCCCCGCGATGTGTCTGCTTGACGACGGGACGCTCGTATTGGCGTACGGGTACCGTTCGCCGGGACAATCGTCGATCCGCTATTGCGTTTCTTCCGACGGCGGCTTCACCTTCAAAAACCACACCGTCCTGCGCGGCGACGCGCTGGGCGAGGATATGGGGTACCCCAGGATTACGGCGGGGAAAGACGGCCGATGCGTCGCCGTGTATTATATCGCCACGAAAGAACGTCCGGTCCAGCATATCGAAGCGACCGTCTTCCGGCCCGGGGAAGCGGCCCCGTCCCGGCCTTAACCGGCTCCCGGCAGGCCGTTTCGTGTTTTCGCACTCCCGCCCCGGCCAAGCGGCGGAACCGTACGGGAAGCGGATACGGCTATCAAATGAAAAATGGAGGCGGCGGTATGGATAAGCCCAACGTCGTGTTTGTGTTCTCCGACCAGCAGCGCTGGGACACCCTCGGCTGCTACGGCCAGCCGCTGGACGTCACCCCGCGTTTGGATGCGTTCGCTGCGGCGGGG
>JAKJCA010000067.1 GCA_022706685.1 Bacillota bacterium | reverse complement strand
ATGAACGGATTCCGTTCTCATACCCATACACATATAGCTTTGCCAAAGCTTCCGGCGGATAGGAAGGCCTGCCTGTTTGAGCCGGCTTCATCTTGTGAAAACCCATTTTCTCCAGGTCACACACTTCTACAAACCGATCGATGACTCTAACGATATCTTCTTCGCCGATAAAACTTTCGTAGCTCATCAGCTGCAACTGGTCTCTGTCAGTTCCTTCTATTCTTCCCATAGCAAGGCCTCTTTTCTCTACAGCTTTTTGCTATGGTTATTATATCATTGGGTTGTGTTATGATTGAAGAGTTTTGTAACAGTCTGACGGCTCCTTGTTATAACGTTTCAGCAGCGCCATCGCTTCGTCGCGTGTCATCGGAACGGTCAAAATACCCACTCCCCTTTTTTACTTCGCAAAAACCGCCGGCACGCCGGAAAGGCGCGCCGCGTTTGCCGGTTCGAACGCGGTCAGGCGGGTTTGAAAAGGTAGATTTCCGCCTTCTCAAAACGGCCGGCGTCGCTGTGGTAGAACACCAGCGAAGCCGAACTGCCGGGACCCGCGGCGATGCCGTAAACGTCGACGACGCTCCCTGCGGGCAGAATATAGGTATCCTCCTCGAGCCGGTACTCAAAATCCATTAGCAAAACCGCCTGAAACAACATCGCGCTTCCACCTTTCTTAAACTTTATCTTCGTAACACCCCGGCGCTTGGGCACTGCGCGCGGGCGGGCGCTCAAAAATGAACAGCGCCGCCTTGAAGGTTTTTTTCAACATTCCCCAGCCGCCGGGGCGGAAGAAGGTTCCGATATATTTCAACGCCCTGTCCGGCCGCAGATAAAAGCGCAGCGCGAACTCCTTGCGCTTGCGCAGCATGATTTTCTCGGTCAGGCCGAAGGGCACGAACACGGGCCGCTGCTGCGTGAAACGCGACCAGTCTGTTTTGGCGAATGTGCCGTAACGCTCTGCCTCGGCATACTGCGGCGATCCGGGGAAGGGGGTGTTGATGGTAATCAGCACCTGGTCCAGTTTGGAACGGCAGGCGAAGCGGATGGTGCGGTTGATGGATTCGACCGTTTCGCCGGGATGGCCGATCATGAACAGCCCCGTGCTCGGCAGGCCGATCTTTCGGCAGATGCGGAAAACCTCGAGCGCTTTTTCAAGCGAAATTCCTTTTTTAATGATTTTCAGAATCTCGGGGTCGCCGGATTCGACGCCGAAGTGGATACTGTGGCAGCCGTTGTCGCGGATAAAGCGCAGAAAATCCTCGTCCACATGGTTGACATGGCTCAGGCAAAACCATTTGAAACGAATGTTTTCTTGAGCAAGGCGGTTGAATATTTCGCGGATGCGCGCCTTGTCAAGCAAAAAAGTATCGTCATAGAAACTGACGGATTTGAAGTGATACCTCTCGTAGAGGTATTTCAGTTCCGCGACCACATTCTCGGCGGAGCGCTGACGGTACCGCCTGCCGAAAACGCTGCAGTCGCAAAACGTGCATTGGCCCGGGCAGCCGCGGCTTGATATAAAGGTGACCACCGGTTTCTCGTGGTGTTCGAACACCCGGGGGCTGTAAAGCGAAAAATCTTCCACAAGGTCATACGCCGGGAAAGGCAGCGTGTCAAGGTCCTCGATGAGCGCCCTGGGCGGCGTACGGATGACTTCGCCGGACGCGCCGCGGTAAGCGATGCCTTGCACTTGGCTTGGATCGCCGCCGCTGTAGAGGCATTCGAGCAGCCGGTGCGCGGTGACCTCCCCTTCCCCGATGACGCCGTAGTCGAAGGCGGTGAAAGAGAGGGCGTCGGAAGCGTTGGCCGTCACATGGATGCCGCCGAGGATGACCACGCAGCCGGGACGAAGTTCTTTGAGCTTGCGGGCGACCGACAGCGCGCGGTGAAAAGCCATTGTCGTCGCGCTGATGCCGATGCAGCATAATTCATCCGGTTCAAAACAGTTCAACGCGTCGCGGCACAAGCCGTCCAAATCGGCGTTGAGGGCTTCCCCGTCAAAAACCCGTACCCGATATCCTTCCCGCTGCAGGTAGGACGCGACATAAAAAACACCCAGCGGCACAAAAATGCCGCAGGATTCGCCCAGTTTGGAACCGTAGCGTTCTTCGTTGGTGACGGGCGGATAGATAAGAACGACTTTTTTCACCGCGGAACTTCCTTCCGGGAAACGAATAAGGTTGATATGTCATTATATCACAACGGATTACAATAAAACACCGCGCCCGGGCAAGCAACCGTCCCGGGCACCGTGAAAAGGAAAAACAAGCAGATTTCCGCCGCCCGCGTCACATTTTTTTGACGGTAAACTCTCCGTTCTTCAGCGCGGTAAAAGACAGGCCGTTCAAAGCGGGTTTCTCCCCTCCGAACACATAGCCTTCCGGCAGGATGATTTTGCCTTTCACCGTCGCCGGTATCCTGACGGCCAGCGCAATCGCATCTACGCCGCGGCGCCACTCGGTTTCCACGCGGCCGGCGACGGTGTCGTAATGCGCTTTCGCGTAATCGAGCGCCGCAACAAAAGCGGGCTGGACGTTGACCTCGCGGGGATTTGCGCGGTAAGGATTGACCCGCAGCCCCGCCACCTTGGTCATGAACCAGTTGCTGATGTCCCCGAAGAAATGGTGGTTGAGCGAATTGGGCCGTTTGCCCGCCAATTCGAAATCCTCCCACAGGGAAGTCGCGCCGTTGGCGACCCAGTAGCCGTATGAGGGAAAATCCGTACGGGTAATCATTTCAAACGCCAGGTCACTCGCCCCGAAATCGCTGAGCACATGGAACAGCACCCTCGCGCCGATCATGCCGACGTCGAGATGTCCGCCGCGCTCCCCGATGATGCGCAGGAGTACATCGAAGGCCTGCTGTTTTTCGCCCGGTTCGAACACATCGTAAAATATCGCGACGGCCTGCGAGGTCTGGCAGCGCCCGGCAACCGTCATGGTGTTGAAATCCACCAGCCGTTCCCGCACGGCGGCGCGCAGTTCGGCGCGGAGCCCCTGCGCGTACCGACGCTCGAGCGGCAGGCCGAGTTCGCCGAAAATAAACGCCGCCCTTTCACAGATGCTCATGGTGATGACGCTGTCCGTCAATTCCAGCGGTGCGGTGAAGCCGCTGCCTTCCCTGCCCGCCTGCAGCCAGTCGCCCAGCCCGATTTTAATCAGGCCGTCCTCGCCGCGTTTGGCGCCAATGTAATGGAGATAGCGCAAGATTGCCGCGGCGTTCTCGCGCAGAATCCTTTTATCGCCGCGGTAGAGGTAGGTCGTATAGGGCAACCAGGTCAGCACGCAGTCCCACGCCGGGCCGTTGCCCCAGGCAAAACCCCAGCCGGCGGTCGGCACGATGCCCGGCAGACTGCCGTCGTCCGCCTGCGCTTTGCGGATATTGCGCAGCCACTCGAGGTAGTTGTTTTCTGGCGAAAGGTTGAGCGTCATGTGCTCGCAGGAAACGGCCGCGTCGCCCGTCCAGCCGTTCTTTTCACGGTGGGGACAGTCGGTTGGAAAGTAGAAAAAGTTCGCCAGGTCCGAGCGTCTGGTCAACTGCTGCAAGGTGTTCGCCATCGCGTTTGAGCACTCAAACGAACCGCGCTCCTTCAAGTCCGAATGGAGCACCAGGCAGGTCAGCAGTTCCGGTTCCGCCTGTTCGGGCGAAAGGCCCGTCACATGGCAGTAACGGAAGCCGTGATAGGTGAAGGATGGTTCGTAGATTTCTTCTCCGCCGCCTTTGCAGACGTAAATATCCCGCTGGGAATAGCCGTCCGGATAAAAGTCGATGTTGGCGCAGGAAGGCGCGCCGTCGGCCTCGAGATATTCGCAAAACTGCATTTCGATTTGCTGGCCGGGCGCTCCGCTGACGCGCAGCCGGCAGATGCCCGCGGTATTGACGCCGAAGTCGTACAGATAACCCCGCGTGTTTTGCGGTTTGTAGGCGGTGTCGATTCCGCGCATATCCGCCCGGGGCGTATAAGGCGCGAGTTCCGCGGGGCGGACGCTTACGGGGGCCAGTTCCGCTGACTTCACAATCGGCTCCGCTTCGCATAACGCCGGTTCGCCGCGCGGCTTGTCGGCGATAAAGGCGGTGTTCCACGCGCCGTCGTCAAAACCGGGTTCGTTCCAGCCCGGTATTTCGTTGCGGGCGTCGTAAAAGACGCCGCAACGCAAATCGTCGAACCAGATCGGCGAGGCGGCGGTTTTGAACGTTTCGTCCGCCTCGAACATCATTTCGTCGCCATTGCTAAACGCGGCCTCGAAGGTCAGCGCCAGTTTCGGCGCGCTGCGGAAACGCGCAAGGTGGAAATCCCAAATCTGCCCGCCGACGGCGTTGAGCATGCCGTTGCCCAGCCATAAGCCGATGACGTTTTCTCCCTCTGACAGCAGGCCGGACAGGTCGTAGTTGTCGTAATAAATGATGTCGTCGGGATTGGAGATATAGGGCGCGAGGCAACCTTTGGTAATCTTTCTGCCGTTGACAAACAGCTCGTAGAAGCCCAGGCCGCAGACGGTGATTTCCGCGCTTTCGGGCTTGCTGTCGAGCCGGAAGCTTTTTCGAAAGTAAGGGGCGGGAACGTGCTTTTCGAAAGTGTTGAACTCGCGGGCGGCCGAAATAAAGCGGGTGGAAAATTCCATAGTGATACGCCTCTTATAATGAAAAATTAAGTTTCATAAAAAGATGGACTGTTTCTGCCGGCAATACGCTTCATTTTTTGAATTATGTCAAAATTCTTTGTATAAGTCAATGAAAAATGAAATCGCGCCGCATGGCGCGTTGAAATCAAAATCTGACGATTTCGGCGAAATCTTCCGGCCGCGCCGTCGGGTGAAATACAATCCGTCCACGAACCCGCCGAAGGCGGATTTCACCCGTCCGAAGGACGGATTTATTTGAAAAAGCGACAAAGTTTGATATAAACTTTGTCGCTTTTTCATGGTCGGAGTGTCGAGATTTGAACTCGAGGCCTCTTGGTCCCGAACCAAGCGCGATACCAAACTTCGCCACACCCCGTCAACCGGCGAAATGGATTATAATCCAATCCGCCGATAAAATCAAGACGAAAAAACGGGCTGTCGACGTTTTTTGCAGCCTGTCCGGGCAAAAAACGCAGGCGCGGCGGTTCAGTCGGCGAGGATTTTCTCTGCCGCGGCGATTTGCACGCACAGGCACAGCAGGGCGACGGCGGTCTCCAGCTCGGCGACGGGCGGGAAGGTCGGCGCGATGCGGATGTTGCTGTCGTCGGGGTCCTTGCCGTAGGGGAAGGTCGCGCCGGCCGGCGTGAGGACGACGCCGGCTTCTTTGCACAGGGCGACCGTCCGCTTCGCGCAGCCGCCCAGGACGTCGAGGCTGATGAAGTAACCGCCGCGCGGGTTGTTCCAGCGGGCGATTCCCTTGCCGCCAAGTTCTTTTTCCAGCGCGTCGAGCACACTTTGAAACTTCGGCGCGAGGATGGCGGCATGGCGTTTCATCTGCTCTTTGACACCCTGCATGCCGCCGAGGAAACGCGCGTGCCGCAGCTGGTTGATTTTATCGTGGCCGATGGTTTGGGCGAACATGCGCTTTTTGATGGCCGCAATATTGGCCGCCGATGCCGCGACGGCCGAAAGGCCGGCGCCCGGATAGGTGATTTTGGAGGTCGACGTCACTTCAATGACCATATCGGCGTTGCCGTTTTTCTCACATTCGCGGTGAATGTTCAGCAGGGTGTCCCCTGTCTCGAACAGGTCGTGCACGCAGTAGGCGTTGTCCCAGATGATCCTGAAATCCTTCGCCGCGGGTTGCAGCGCCGCGATGCGCCTGACCGTTTCGTCGGAAAAAGTCTTGCCCTCGGGGTTGGAATATTTCGGCACGCAGAAAAAGCCCTTGACCGCCGGATCTTTGACCGTCTGCTCCATGACGTCCATATCCGGGCCGTCCGCCAGCATGGGGACATTGATCATTTCGATGCCGAAATACTCGAGGATGGTGAAATGCCGGTCATAACCGGGACAAGGACAGGCGAATTTAACCGCGCCCTGCTTCATCCAGGGTTCGCCGAGCGCCCCGTGCGTCATGCACTGGGAGATATAGTCGAACATGATGTTCAAACTCGAGTTGCCCGCGACAATGATGTTGGCCGGCTCAACGCCGAGCATGGCGGCGAACAGTTCTTTGACTTCGGGCAGGCCGTCGAGGACGCCGTAGTTCCTGCAATCCGTGCCGTCGAGGGAACGCGCGCCGTTTTGCGCCGTTACCGCCGTGAGCAGTTCGTCGGAAAGGTCCAGCTGGTCGGCGCCGGGTTTGCCCCTCGACATATCGAGTTTTAACCCTTTCGCTTTAACATCCTCATACACGGCGCGCAGCGACTCGAGCAGGGCTTGCAGTTGCTGTTTCGGCATTTCCTGAAACTTCATCGGGGCTTTCCTCCACAATTTCTAAATATTTGAGTCAATTTTAACCTGCGGAGAGCATTTTTGCAAGTCCGTAGTTAATATCCTGCAATATTTCTGTTTTCAGCGGTTGTAACTGTCAGAACTCGGCCGAGCCGGTGGTCCTCGGGAAGGGCAGGACATCCCTGATATTGGAGATGCCCGTCATATACATAATCAGCCGTTCAAAGCCCAGGCCGAAGCCGCAGTGTTTGGCGGAACCGAAGCGGCGCAGTTCGAGGTACCACTTGTAATCCTCTTCGCGCAGGCCGGATTCGACGATTCTATCCCTGAGTTTCTCCTCGCGCTCTTCCCTCTGGCTGCCGCCGATGATTTCGCCGATGCCCATGACGAGCAGGTCCATGGCGGCGACGGTTTTGTTGTCGGGGTTCATGCGCATATAGAATGCTTTAATCTCTTTGGGGTAGTTGATGACAAATACGGGCTTTTTGAAGATTTTTTCGGTCAGGCAGCGTTCATGCTCGGTCTGCAGGTCGCAGCCCCAGCTGACTTTGTATTCAAAGGTGTCGTTGTATTGCTGCAGCATTTCGACTGCGTCGGTGTAAGTGACGCGCGCGAAATCGGACGAAGCGACGGCGGTCAGCCGCTCGATAAGGCCGTTGTCGTAGAAGTTGTTTAGGAATTGAAGCTCGTCGGGACAGTGCTCGAGCACATAGGCGAGCACGTACTTGATCATATCCTCCGCCAGTCGCATATCGTCCTCCAAGTCGGCGAAGGCGATTTCGGGTTCAATCATCCAGAACTCGGCGGCATGGCGCTGGGTATAGGATTTCTCCGCACGGAAGGTCGGGCCGAAGGTATAAACCTTGCCGAACGCGAGGGCCATCGCCTCCGCCTGCAGCTGGCCGGACACGGTGAGAAAGGCGGATTTCTGGAAAAAGTCCTGCGTGTAATCGACGCCGCCGTCTTCCCCGCGCGGCACGTTGTCAAGCTCGAGCGTGGTGACGCGGAACATTTCGCCCGCGCCTTCGCAGTCGCTGGCCGAGATGATCGGCGTGTGGGCGTAGACAAAGCCGTTCCCGACAAAAAAGCTGTGGATGGCGAACGCCGCGGCGGAACGGATTTTGAATACCGCCGCGAAGGTGTTGGCACGCGGCCGCAGGTGCGCGATGGTGCGCAGGTACTCGAGGGTATGTTTCTTCTTCTGCAGCGGATAGTCGGCGGTGGAAGCGCCTTCGATATCGACCTGCGCGGCGTTGACCTCAAACGGCTGCGCGGCCTCCGGCGTCAACACAAGCGTGCCCCGCACGACGACCGCCGCGCCGACGTTGAGGGAGCGGATATCGCGGTAGTTCGGCAGTTTCGCTTCCTCAAAAACGACCTGAAGCCCCTTGAAAACGCTGCCGTCGCTGATTTGAAGGAAGCCGACGTTTTTGGAATCCCTGACGGTTTTCACCCAGCCGCAGACGGTGATTTCGCGGCCTGCGTACTCAGCCGGCGAGCGGTAAAGCTGTGATATTTCGGTCCTTTGCATGGCTGTTCCTCCCAAGCGTCGCGTATTGGGGTATTATAACAAAAATGCCGCAAAATACAAGTGCCGCGCGGCCGCCGGGTCCCCGGGCGAGTTGACACGGGCGGCCCGTGCTCTTAGAATAGAACACGAAAGCAGCGGAAGGGAAAACGATATGAGTTACGCGGACAAAGTTTTTATCGACAACTGCAAAACCATCCTCGGCACGGGAACGTATGACAACGCTTACGAAGTTCGCCCGCGCTGGGAGGACGGCTCGCCGGCGCATACGGTCAAGAGTTTCTGCATCGTCAACCGCTACGACCTGTCGCGGGAGTTCCCCGTCATCACGCTGAGAAAAACCAATTTCAAAAACTGCGTGGGCGAACTGCTGTGGATCTGGCAGAAAAAGTCCAACAACATTATCGACCTGGGCAGCCATATCTGGGACGCATGGGCGGACGAAAAAGGCAGCATCGGCAAGGCGTACGGCTACCAGCTCGGCGTCAAGCACCAGTACGCCGAAGGGATGTTCGACCAGGTCGACCGAGTGCTGTACGACCTGAAACACAACCCGCTGAGCAGGCGCATTCTCACCAATATCTACAACCACGCCGATTTGCACGAGATGCGCCTGTACCCCTGCGCTTACAGCATGACTTTCTCCGTCACGGGCAAGCGGCTCAACGGCATCCTCAACCAGCGCTCGCAGGATATGCTGGTTGCCAACAACTGGAACGTCTGCCAGTACGCGGTGCTGCTGCACATGTTCGCGCAGGTCAGCGGATTCGAGGCCGGCGAACTGGTCCATGTTATCGCGGACGCGCATATCTATGACCGGCACATTCCGCTGATCGAGGAGCTCATCGCAAAGGAACCGTTTGACGCTCCGGTGTTTACCATCGACAAAAACGTCAACGACTTCTACGCCTTCTCGCCCGACAGTTTCGCGCTGGAGGGCTACCGGTACCACGAATTCAAGCACGCCATTCCCGTCGCTGTCTAACGGAGGTGTTCTGCATGAACCTGATCGTTTCGGTCGACAAGGACTGGGCCATCGGCTGCGGGAACCAGTTGTTGTTCCACGTGCCCGAGGACATGAGTTATTTCCGGAAAATGACCGTCGGCAAAGTGGTCGTAATGGGGCTGATGACCTTTTTTTCCCTGCCCGAGAGCAAACCGCTGAAGGACCGCGTCAACATCGTGCTCAGCGACAAGGACCTCGATATCCGGGGAGCCGTCGTGTGCAGGAGCATAGGCGAAGTGCTGGAAGAAACCGCGAAATACCCGCCGGACGACGTTTTCGTCATCGGCGGGCAGTCCGTCTACGAGCAGCTGCTCCCCTACTGCACGCGCGCTTATGTGACGGCGTTTTGCGCGCACAAACGGGCGGACCGTTATTTCCCGGACCTTTCCAGGGATCCCGCATGGCGGCTGGTGTCCCGTTCGGGCATCCGCCGGCACGAGGGCACCGATTACACCTTCGATATTTACGAGAGGGTATCGTAAGCCGCTTTGGCGGAAGAAAAAAGCAGCGGGACTACCGTTGCTTTTTATTTGTCCGGTTTTTCAAGAGAGGATTACAGCCATGAGTAAAATCACTTATTACGCGAGCGATTACGCCGCGCTCGACAGCGACGTGCGCGCCGGCGGCGGAACGGACGACACGGCGGCCATCCAAGGCATACTGGACCGGGCACTCGAGCATCCGGTCCACCTGGTCATGGACGGTGCTGCGCTCGTCGGGGGGTTGATTTTTCACTCCAACACCACCATCGAGTGCCTCAACCAAAGCTGCGGCTTTTATTTGAAGGATCATGTCAGCATGCCCCTCCTGCAAAACAGCCGTCAGGATTTTTACGAAATCAAAACGGAAAACGTCTGCCTGTACGGCGGCACCTACAACTTCAACTGCCTGCATCAGGAGCACCACGGCAAACCGGAGGGCCGCGATTATGACGAGAAAAGCGTGGAGGATTTCACCAACTACTGGACCTTCGGTTTCCGAATTTACGGCATACGCAATCTGGTCATGCGCGACGTGACCACGGTCGACCAGCGGACGTTCGCCGTGATGGTGGCGAACTTCGAGAATGTCACGATGGACAATATCGATATTCAGCTGCCCCATATCCTTTTCGGGCAGAACCAGGACGGCCTCCATTTTTGGGGCCCGGGCAGATTCCTTACCCTGACGAATATCAAAGGCACTTCGGGCGACGATATCATCGCCTTGGCGCCGGACGAGGGCGACAGCAAGTCCTCCATTACCGACGTGCTCATTGACGGCCTGATGCTCAGGGAGGCGGACCAGGCCGTCCGTCTGCTCAGCCGCGATAAAGGCCGGCTGGACAGGGTGGTCATCCGTAACGTGACCGGTGAATTCAAGAGTTTCGGCTTTTTCATCAACCCGTGGTTCCGCGGGAAGGATATCGAAGGCAACATCGGTTCCGTCACCTTTGAGAATATCGATCTGACGCAGAAAAACCACAAATATACCTATTCCTCCCCGCTGCTGTTCCGGCTCGGCGGCACCATCGAACGGCTGACGCTCAAAAATGTCCGTTTCCGCAGCCCGGACGACCGGGCGGTGTTGATGCAAATCGGCGGTTCCTATACCGACGAGAGAAAGTCCGACGACGACTGCCCGTCCAATATCGGAACGGTCGTCATCGACGGGCTCGAAATCGTGAAAAACAAAAACGGCAGCCCGGTCCGGGGCATCGAGGTCAAATGCCCGGTGGAAAACCTGGTTGTACGCGACGCTTTCCTGAATAATTTTGAGAAAAGCGCTTTTATCACCCTGTTTGAAAAAGGCGAAATCGGGCGGCTTTCACTCGACGGGGTTGATATGACAGGCGGCGAACTCATCGACGACAGCAGGGGAAAAATCGCCGTCAAACACATTCGGCAATGACGGGCTGCCGCTCATCGGGCAGGCGGGACAGCCCCTTCTTTGCGAGACATTGTCGAGGGTGCAAAAAAGCAGCGGTCGCTCCGCTGCTTTTTTTAATCATATTATTTTCGTCTATTCTCCGAATTTTTCGTTTGCGATTTCTCGCGCGAGGTCGGGGATGTCGGTGATAACGCCGTCGCAGCCCCAGTCGCAAAGCGACTCGATGAAAAAGTCCTTGTTGACGGTCCAGGGGTTGACGATGAGGCCGGCTTCGTGGCATTTTTCGATATATTCTTTGTCGACGAACACCGCCAGCGGATGGAGCGCGTCGGCGCCGATGCTCTTGGCGTAGCCGACATAGTCCTCGGCAATCTCCTCGATATGAAGGGAGTTGGTCGAGTACAGCAGCCCCGTTTTGACCGCGGGGTCCACCTCTTTGCAGCGCAGGAGGATATTCTCGTCGAACGACGAGATAATCAGCTTGTCAAACAGGCCGAAGGACTTGACCATATCGATGGTGGCCTTCGAGATGTCCCCGAGGACGACGCGGGGAGATTTGATCTCGATATTGATGACGTCGAGGCCGCCGCACAGGTCGAGGAACTCCTCGAGCGAGGGAATCTGCGTACCCGCGAAGTCTTCGGAAAAATAGGAGCCGAAATCAAATTTGCGCAGTTCATCGAACGTATAGTCGCTGATGGGGCCCTTGCCGTTGGACGTCTCGTCGATATCGTGGTTATGGCAGATGACGATTTTGCCGTCTTTGGTGAAATGGACGTCGTTTTCAAACCCGTTGGCCCCGAGCTCGATGGCCTTGCGAAAAGCCGGGACGGTGTTTTGCGGCGCGACTTTGTTGGCGCCTCTGTGTGCGATAACGTTAATCATAATCTGCCCCTCCGAAAAATAATTCTATATACGCTTTGATTATTGCCCTTCCAAAAGCCCGTCGGTGTAGTCGCTGTAACCCCGTATATCGTCGCGCGTTTTGAAAATATAACCGCCGTTGACGAGCATTTCCATATTTTTCAGCACCTTGCCGATGCCTTTGGCGACGCAGTTGACGGGATCCTCGGCGACACGCACGGCGATATTCATTTTTTTTGCCAGGAACTCGTCGAAGCCGTGCAGCAGGGAACCGCCGCCTGTCATGACAATACCGCTTTCGGAGATATCAGCCGCAAGTTCCGGCGGTGTCGACTCGAGTACGGAACGGACATCCTCCGCGATGCTTTCGAGATGTTCGCGGATGGCGAGGAACACCTCGGTGGAGGTCACTTCAAAACGCACGGGCATCCCCGTGATATAGCTCTTGCCGCGCGCTTCGATGGCGAGCTCCGCCTCCCGCAGATAGGCGCAGCCGATTTTCTTTTTGATTTTTTCGGCGGTCAGCTCGCCGATGAGGATATCTCGCTCGCGGCGGATTTGCCGCATAATCGACTCGTTGAGGGCGTTGCCGGCGTTCCTGACCGATTTGGAAACGGACATGCTGCCCATAGTGATGACGGCGATGTCGGTGGTGCCGCCGCCGACGTCGACGATCATAATTCCCTTGGGGTAGGTAACGTCGATGCCCGCGCCGATGGCGGCTGCAATCGGTTCCTCGATCAGGCAGGCCCTCGCGGCTCCCGCCGAGGTGGCGAGGTCGAGCAGCGTCCGCTTTTCCAGGTTCGTCACCTGCGCAGGCAGGCAGATCATCACGTTGGGTTTGAAAACCATATTGCCGCAGATTTTTTGCAGAAAGTGGCGCAGAATATGCTCCGCAGCCGTGAAGTCGGAGATGACGCCGTCTTTCATCGGGCGGACGACCTCGATGCTCTTGGGGGCCCGGCCGACCATTCTCAGCGCTTTTTTGCCGACGGCGGCAATTTTGCCCGTCGACTTGCGGTAGGCCGCCACGGTGGGTTCGGAGAGGACGATGCCCTTGTCTTCGACATAGATGATGATCGATGTCGTGCCCATATCCACGCCGATGTTGATGCCCAGCAAGTCCCCTGTCCCCCTTTCAACGGTTTTTCATTTTTGTTGCCGCCGCCGCCAGGCAAAGCACCTCGTCGGCGCCGCTTAACAGCAGCATGCGCGCGCATTCGTTGAGCGTCGCCCCCGTGGTGATGACGTCGTCGCACAGCAGGACCGTCTTGCCTCGAATCCGTCCGGGTTCGGCGACGTCGAACACGCCCGCCAGGTTCCCCGAGCGTTCGCCGGCCTTGAGGGTGCGCTGCGCTCTGGTTTCGTAAAGTTTGACAAGCAGCCCGTCGCCGAACTCTACCGACAGTTCGCGCGAAACGGCCCTTGCCAGATACCGACTTTGATTGTAGCCCCTCGCCTTGATTTCTTTTTTGCTCATTGGAACATAAACGGCAATATCGACGGCTTTCTGCCCGAACGCCGACCGGGCAGAGATTGCCATTTCACGCGCCAGGAACTGCGCGCAGGCGGTTTTGCCGGAGAACTTCAGCCGCCTGATGCACTTCCTGGCGGCTCCTTCGTAGTAATAAGGCGCAGCGACGGCCGTATAGAGGTTCTTGTGCCCGCGGCAGACACACTCCTGCGCGGCTCTGCCGCAATGCGGACAGGCGGGCTGCTCGATGCGCGAGACCGCGGCGAGGCATTCGCCGCACGCCTCGTCATGGGGCGGCAGCACCTTGCCGCAGTAACAGCATCTGCGCGGAAACAGAAGATAGGCGATATGCCGCGGCAGGGAATTCTCCTTCGCCAAACAATCACTCCGTCAGGAAGTATTTGAGCGCGGAATAGCGTTTGACCTTTTTGTCGTTGTCAACCATGGCCTTGATTTTGTCGGCGCGGCCGACGACGATCATCAGTTTTTTGGCGCGGGTAACGGCGGTATACAGCAGGTTGCGCGTCATCAGCACGGAAGGCCCGCCCGCAAGCGGCAGCAGCACTATGGGAAACTCGCTGCCCTGGCTTTTGTGCACCGTTACCGCGTAGGCGAGGTCAAGCTCATCGAGCTGCGAGAAGTCATAGTCCGCACGGCGGTCGTCAAACAGGACGGTCATGATTTCCTCCGTAAGGTC
>JAKJCA010000104.1 GCA_022706685.1 Bacillota bacterium | reverse complement strand
AAATCGGGCTGTTCAGTTTCGGCGGCGGCCTGGCCGTTCTGCCCCAGATTCAGTATCAGGCGGTGGACGTCCGGCATTGGCTGACCCTCAAGGAGTTCGTCGACCTCGTATCCCTGTCCGAAATGACGCCTGGGCCTATCGCCATCAACGCCGCGACCTTCGTCGGCATGCGCCAGGCCGGTATCTTGGGCGCGCTGGCTTCGACCTTCGGCTGCGTGCTGCCCTCGCTGGTTATCGTGGTCATTCTTGCCGTTGTATATAAAAAGTTCAAACACCTCAAGGGTTTCCAGGGCGCGTTGGGCGGCCTGCGCCCGGCGGCCTGTGCGCTGATCATCTCCGCCGGGCTGACGGTGCTGATGGTCGCCGTTTTCGGGATTGACGCGGTGCCGCGGTCGCTTGCCGGCGCGGGGGACTTTTACCGCCGGCTGCTTGAGGTCAGGATATTACCCCTGCTGGTCCTCGCGGGCGCCACGCTGCTGCTGCAGTTGAAAAAGGTCAATCCGGTCCTGATTATCGCTTCCGCCGGCGTGCTGGGCATCCTGCAGTACGCCCTGGTCCGGGCCGGCGTCTTCGGCTGAAAAAAGCCCGCGGTTTTCCCGCGGGCCGAGGCATCCTCCGTTTATCCGCCCTCCGGCTTATCCGCCGCGGGCGGCTTTTTCTTCTTGGGTTCGAGTTTGGCAGGGTCTATCTTACTCTTTGCGACCATCAGATTGACGGCGGCCGAAAGCAGGAACAGCGCCGCGCACGCGTAGAGGCCGAAAGCGGCCGAGCCGTCCAAAGCGTTGACGGTGGTTGCGCCCAGCCGGTTAAAAAACAAGCCGAACGAAACCGCGGCGCCCGATACGCACAAGGCGGCAAAAAGGCTTGTGAAAAAAAGCCCCCTGCTTTTCAGGTGCCTGAAATTCGTTGCCAAGAACAGAAAACCAACGGGCAGCGTCGCGGCGCCCAGAAAGGTAAGCCCCGCCGCGGCGGCCAGCAGCGCCGCTTCGCCGGAGAGCGGCCCGTCCGAAAGCAGGGTGCGTATCCCGTCAAGACCCAGATGCAGCGCCGCCTTGACCAGTCCGATGATGCCGTAGGTTTCCTGCGTTTCCCGATAGGGCAGGTGATAGGCAACGTTGACCAGCGGCAGGAAAAACGCCGCGTAGGGGGCGACGCTTACCGGCAGCCGCGCAATGCGCAGGGGGGTGCCGGCCATCGCGTATTTCAGCGCCGCCAGCGAACGGTACAGCTGGTCGAACTTCTCCTCGGCGATACGGGCGTCCTCTTCAAGCCGCTCGTGCCAGTTGTAGTTCGGGATATTGACGCCGCACTTGGGGCATTCGGCAAAAACATTCCAGATTCTAAGCCTGTAACCGCACGCAGGGC
Source organism: Bacillota bacterium (assembly GCA_022706685.1). Lineage (GTDB taxonomy): Bacteria > Bacillota > Clostridia > Oscillospirales > Acutalibacteraceae > UBA1447. The sequence continues at coordinate 1,665 of JAKJCA010000104.1, read as the reverse complement.
ATTTTGCCATCGTTTGCCTCCGTTTGTGTTTTGTTCAAGCAGCATTGTATTATTTTACGCTTGCCTGTGTCAAATGGCTCTTTGTATGCTATAATATTTTAAATTATTTGTTTTTTAAGATGTTTGGTTTTGCGGAGGAGGCGTTGTATATGCCGGCTCAGGCAGCCGCCTATTTTATCAGGCAGACCGCCGGCTTCGAGCCCGAGATCGGCCTCATCCTCGGTTCCGGGCTTGGCGGACTGGCCGATGAACTGGAAAATCGTGTTGTCATCGATTACGCCGACATTCCCGATTTTCCGAAGTCGACCGCGCCCGGCCATAAAGGCCGTATGGCGCTGGGCGAACTGTCCGGGAAAAAACTCATCTGCATGCAGGGGCGGTTCCATTATTACGAGGGTTGGGATATGGAAGACATCGCCCTGCCGGTCAGGACAATGAAACGCCTGGGCATCCGCTCGCTGATTGTCACCAACGCCGCCGGCGGCGTAAACCCCGGCTTTGAAGCCGGCGACCTGATGCTGATCGCCGACCATATCAATTTAATGGGCGTAAACCCGCTGCGCGGAGCCAACGACGATACGGTTGGTCCGCGTTTTCCCGATATGTCGCATGCCTATCCCGAGTCCATGCGGGCTTTGGCGCGCAAAGCGGCGCAGCGTATCGGCATCCCCCTGCGCGAGGGAGTCTACCTCGCCTGCAGCGGCCCGAGTTACGAAACGCCGGCAGAGATCAGGGCTTTTCGCACCCTCGGCGCCGACGCCGTCGGCATGTCGACGGTGCCGGAGGTCATCGCCGCTGTCCACTGCGGCCTGCCCGTGCTGGGCATATCCCTCATCAGCAACATGGCGGCCGGCATCAGCCCGAATCCCCTCAGCGGGGAGGAAGTCATCGAGATGGGCAAACGCAAAGCCGAGCAGTTGAAAAAACTCGTCAGCGAGATTCTCTATGAGCTATGATGCCGTCGCCTTTGACCGTGAACAAAACGAACTCGTTATCCTCGACCAGACGCTGCTGCCGGGCGAGGAACGCCTCCTGCGCCTGACGGACATCGGCGATATCTGCGAGGCGATCTGCTCCCTGCGTGTCAGGGGAGCTCCGGCTATCGGCGCGGCCGCGGCTATCGCTATGGCCGTAGCGGGCGGTGCGGCCGGAGATATGCCGCCTGCCGATTTCAGGGAACGGATGTTCCTTGCACGCGACTGCCTCGCCTCGACAAGGCCGACCGCCTTTGACCTTTTCCGCGCCCTCGGCGAAATGGCTGATGTGCTCGATACCCCCGGCGCCGGAACGGCACAGCTGAAAAAAATGCTGGCCGGCAAGGCTGAGGAATATATCGCCCGCAGCGTGGACGCCTGCCGCCGTATCGGCGAAAACGCCCTCACGCTGCTGCGCGACGGCGACACGCTCCTTACCCACTGCAACGCCGGCCGGCTCGCGGCGGTGCGTTACGGCACGGCGTTGGCCCCCGTCTATGTCGGGGCCGAAAGGGGATACCGCTTCAAAGTCTATGCCGACGAAACGCGTCCTCTGCTGCAGGGCGCTCGCCTGACCGCATGGGAACTGGCCGACGCGGGTATCGAAACGGTGCTAATCTGCGATTCCATGGCGTCGGCGGTGATGGCGGCGGGTAAAATCGACGCCGTCGTCGTCGGGGCCGACACCATC
>JAKJCA010000066.1 GCA_022706685.1 Bacillota bacterium | reverse complement strand
GCTGATATCCGGCGATTTTCTCGGATTTCGCCCCGCCTTGGTCGAAGAATGACGCTTCCCTGCCGCCGGAAGTTTTTTTCTAACAGCCAATATCGACTGTTTCGGTTTTACCGCTGGAAAATCCGTGCGTATTATGGTAAAATAAATAAATATTTCTCAAATCAACCGGGAGGAAGAATCCATGAGCCTGCAATCATCCGAGCAAGTCGAAACCAACGTCAAACTGCTGGAAATCGCCGTTGACGCCGAAACCTTCAAGGCCGAACTCGTTAAAACCTACGCCAAGAAGAAAAAGCAAATCACGGTTCCGGGTTTCCGCAAAGGGAAAGCCCCGATGCATATCATCGAAAGGATTTACGGTGCGAACTTCTTTTTCGAAGACGCGCTCGAGGCCCTTTATCCGCAGGCTGTCAGCGGCGCGTATGAGGAGGCAGGCATCGAGGCGGTCGACGCTCCGTTTGATTTCGAGCTCAAAGAGATGAGCCGTGAGCAGGGCATCTTATTCACCATCAAGGTCACCGTCAAGCCTGAGATTGAACTCGGCAGCTACAAGGGGCTCGCGGGCCATAAGCATGCCGCCGAAGCGACCCAAGAGCAGATCAACGCGGAGATTGAAAGCAGGCGCGAGAAAAACGTGCGCATTGTTTCCGTCGACGACCGGCCCGCGCAGACGGGCGACATCGCGGTTATCGACTACGAGGGGTTTGTCGACGGGGTGCCTTTTGAGGGCGGCAAAGCCGAAAAACACAGCCTGACGCTCGGTTCCGGCAGTTTTATTCCCGGTTTTGAGGAGGGCGTCGAAGGCCACAGCGTCGGCGAGGAGTTCGATATCGACGTTACTTTCCCCGAAGATTATTCCGAGCCGATGGCCGGTAAGAAAGCCGTTTTTCACGTAAAAATCAACGAACTGAAATGGAAAGACTATCCCGCCCTTGACGACGAGTTTGCCAAGGACCTCGGCTGCGATACGTTCGAGGAACTCAAGAGCCAAATCGAAAAAGAAATCACCCTGCGCAACGAGGAACACCAGCAGGAGCATTTCGAGGAGCAGATCATGACGGCACTCGCTGCGGAAGTCCAAGGGGAAATCCCGCCCGTCATGTTTGAAAACGAGGCCAAAGAGAACAAGGAGCGCTTTTCCGAACGGCTTTCCTCCCAGGGCATGAAACTGGATATGTACCTGATGTACCTGGGCAAAACACCCGAGGAATTCGACGCCGAAATGCTCGAACAGGCCACCGGCAGGGTGCGCCTGCGCCTGGCGCTCGAGAAGGTCGCCGAACTCGAGCACATCGAAGCCCTCGAGGAGGATTACGAGGCTTCTTATGCGGAAATCGCGGCGATGTACTCGATGGAAGTCGACAAGATCAAGGCCATCCTGACCAAAGAGCAGCTTGAAAAAGACATCCTTCTCAAAAAAGCGCGCAAATTCGTCGTGGACCATGCAGTTGTCGAAACGCAGCACGACGCGCACGGCCAGGCGGACGGCAAGAAAGAAAAAGCGAAAAAGAAAGCCGCAGATACCGCAGACAAACCGAAAACCGCAAAATCCGGGGCGGCGAGAAAGCCGAAAGAGGCCGACTGACCGGCAACCCGTTTTAGCGGAAAAAATCATACATGGAGGTAATTTTATGCCGCTTGTACCGTATGTTATCGAACAGACCAACAGGGGAGAACGCTCGTACGACATTTTTTCCCGCCTGCTCAACGACAGGATCATCGTTTTAAGCGACGAAATCAACGACGCGACCGCAAGCGTCGTCGTCGCCCAGCTCATCTACCTTGAAGGCCAGGATACGGACAAAGACATCAGCCTTTATATCAACAGCCCGGGCGGGTCCGTGTCGGCCGGTATGGCGATTTTTGACACCATGCGCTATATCAAATGCGACGTTTCGACCATCTGCATCGGTATGGCGGCGTCGATGGGCTCGTTCCTGCTTGCGGCCGGAGAAAAGGGCAAGCGTTTTTCACTGCCCAACAGCGAGATCCTCATTCACCAGCCCATGGGCGGCGCCAGGGGCCAGGCGACCGAAATCAAGATCGCCGCGGAGCAAATCCTTAAAACACGCGAAAAACTTAACCGTATTCTGGCCGAAAATACCGGCAAACCCATCGAGAAAATCGCTCAAGACACCGAGCGGGACAACTATATGACCGCCGAAGAAGCGCTCGAGTACGGCCTGATTGACAAAATCCTTTACAAAAGATAGAAGAGGTGTCCCATGCCCAAAGATGACGACAGGAAAGACCGGTCCGTCGTGTGTTCTTTCTGCCATAAAAAGCAGGAACAGGTCGAAAAACTGATCGCGGGCAACGGCGTCTATATCTGCAACGAATGTGTGGACCTCTGCCAGGCGATTATCGACCAGGACAAACCGCACAAGGCGGCTGACAGGGCCAGGGGGGAGAAACCGCTCAGGAATCTGCCCAAGCCGCGCGACATCAAGCGCAGCCTTGACGAATATGTCGTTGACCAGGACGCCGCCAAAATCGCCCTGAGCGTGGCGGTCTATAACCACTACAAGCGGATTTATATGGGCAAAACCGGCGACGTGGAGATACAGAAGAGCAACATTCTGCTGCTGGGCCCGACCGGCGTCGGCAAAACGATGCTTGCCCAGACGCTTGCGAAAATTCTTGACGTGCCTTTTGCCATCGCGGACGCCACCACCCTCACCGAGGCGGGCTACGTCGGCGAGGATGTCGAAAACATCCTCCTGCGCCTGATTCAGGCTGCCGATTACGATATCGAGAGGGCGGAGCGCGGCATCATCTATGTTGACGAAATCGACAAGATCGCCCGCAAGTCCGAGAATCCCTCCATCACCCGCGATGTCAGCGGGGAGGGCGTTCAGCAGGCGCTGCTGAAAATACTGGAAGGGACGGTTTCCAATGTACCGCCCCAGGGAGGCAGAAAGCACCCGCAGCAGGAGTTTATCCAGGTCGACACCACCAATATCCTCTTTATCTGCGGCGGTTCCTTCGACGGTATCGAAAAGATCATCGAAAAGCGTATCGGCGGCTCGGCGCTGGGTTTCATCGCCGATGTCAAGAGCCGGAAGGAAACGCAAAGCGCCAACATGCTCTCACAAGTCATCCATCAGGACCTTGTCAAGTTCGGCATGATTCCGGAACTCGTCGGCAGGGTGCCGATTCTCGCCGCCCTCACCGAACTGAACCCCGACGCCCTTGTCCGTATCATGACACAGCCGAAGAACGCCATTGTCAAGCAGTACAGGACCCTTTTTGAAATCGACGGTGTCGAACTGGAGTTTGACGCCGGCGCGCTCAAAGCCATCGCGGAAAAAACCTACGAGAAAAAAACAGGCGCCAGAGGCCTGCGCTCCATCATCGAGCAGGTGCTCATGCCCATCATGTACGACATCCCGTCCGATCCGGGCATTGAGCGCATCGTGATTACCGCCGGCTGCGTCAACCGGAATTCCCCGCCCCTGATTGAAAGGAACCCGGCGAAAATCGCCGCCTCCGCCTCTGCCTCCGCGGCGGCAAGCATCGGCCCGGCGGCCAAAGAAGACGCGGTGTGAACGCCGGTGAACCGGCGTCGCCCCTGTTTAACGCTCAATAAACGGGGCATTGAAGTTATCGCTCGTTAAAAAACCGCGCCGGATTCGACGACATAAACCCGCCGTATGTTTCGGGCATCGGCGAAAGGTTCGGGCTCTTGCCCGAACCGGGAGGAAACCTCAATGAATATGGAAGAAGCCCTTGTTATCAGAATGCCCGTGGTCGCCCTGCGCGGCCTGGTCGTTTTCCCGGATATGCGCCTGCATTTCGAAGTCGGGCGCAGCAAATCGGTCGCCGCCCTCAAAGCCGGCATGGCCGACGACCAGAAGGTGTTTCTCGTCGCGCAAAAGAATATTATCGATGAAGATCCCGGCAAAAACGACCTTTTCTCTGTCGGCGTGGTTGTTTCCGTCAAACAAATGCTCAAACTGCAGGGCGGCGACAACGTGCGCGTCGGCGTCGAGGGCCTGTACCGCGCGCGTCTGCTGGAACTGGAAGAAAACGGCCCCTTCCTCAGGGCGACCGTGCGCAGATGCAGGGAGCCGAAAATTCCGCCCGACAAAGCGGAGTATGCCCAGGCCCTTGTCCGCCAGACCAAAGACGCGTTCAACGAATATGCGGAACTGGTGCCGCAGCTGCCGCCGGAACTGGTGCTGAGCATCATCGCCAGAAAAGAACCCGGCGAACTGGCCGATTATATCGCGGGCAATATCATTCTTGACCCGTTTGACAAACAGCGCATCCTCGAGATGGTCAATCCCCTCAAGCGGCTCGAACAATTGTGCGTCCTGCTTGAAAAAGAGAGCCGTCTGCTTGAACTCGAGAACGGCATACGGGAAAACGTGCAGCAGCAGATTGACCGCAATCAGCGCGAGTATTATCTCAGGCAGCAGCTGAAAGCCATCACCGACGAGCTCAAGGAAGGCACCGACCAGGAAGGCGACCCCGAGGGTTTCCGCGATAAAATCGAGAAGGCGGGCCTCGGCGAAGAGGAAAAGAAAAAACTGCTGCGCGAGTGCGACAGGCTTGAACGCCTTTCGCCGCAGTCGCCGGAGTATTCGGTCGTGCGCACATACCTCGAAACCTGCCTGAGCCTTCCGTGGAACAAGTTCAGCAAAGACAAACTCGATTTGAAAAAGGCGGAAAAGATCCTCAACGAAGACCATTACGGGCTTGAGAAAGTCAAGCAGAGAATCCTCGAACTGCTGGCGGTCCGTTCGCTCGCGCCCGAGATCAAAGGGCAGATTATCTGCCTGGCCGGCCCTCCGGGCGTCGGCAAAACCTCTGTCGCGAAGTCCATCGCCCGCGCCATGGGCAGGAAATATGTGCGTATCTCCCTGGGCGGTATCCATGACGAGGCGGAGATCAGAGGTCACAGAAAAACCTACATCGGCTCCATGCCCGGCAGGATTATCGCCGCCATGCAGCAGGCGGGCGTATCCAATCCCCTGATGCTGCTCGACGAAGTCGACAAGCTCAGCCGCGACTACAACGGGGACCCTTCCTCCGCTCTGCTCGAAGTGCTGGACCCCGAACAGAACTTTTCCTTCCGCGACCACTATATCGAGATACCCTTCGACCTGAGCAAAGTGCTTTTCATTACGACGGCCAACCGTTCGGAGAATATCCCGGAGCCCCTGCTCGACCGGATGGAAGTCATCGAACTGGGCAGTTATACCCATCAGGAAAAGTTTTTTATCGCCAAACGGCATTTAATTCCCAAGCAGCTCAAACGGCACGGCTTGCGGGCTTCCCAGGTGAAAATTTCCGACGACGCGCTCCATCTCATCATCGACGGTTATACCAGGGAAGCGGGCGTCAGGAAACTGGAGCAGCAGATTGCCGCCCTGCTCAGGAAAGCGGCCGTTAAAATCACCAACGGCGAAAGCAGGGTGTCATACCCGGCGGGTGAACTGGAAAACGCGCTCGGGCCCGTGAAATACAAAATCGAAAAACCGGAACTTCTTCCGGAACCGGGCATCGTCAACGGTCTGGCATGGACCAATGCCGGCGGTGAAATGCTGCAGACCGAGGTATGCGTCCTCGAAGGCAGCGGCAAACTCGAACTGACCGGTTCTTTGGGCGAAGTGATGAAAGAGTCCGCCAGGGCGGCCGTCAGTTTTGTCCGTTCCAGAGCGAAACAGTTAAAAATCGACCGCGAGTTTTACAAGACCAAAGACATTCACATCCACTTTCCGGAAGGCGCCGTCCCCAAAGACGGCCCGTCGGCCGGCATCACGATAGCCATTGCCCTGGTTTCCGCGCTGACCGGCGTGCCGGCCAGGAGCGATACGGCCATGACCGGCGAGATTACGCTGCGCGGCAGGGTGCTGCCCATCGGAGGCCTGAAAGAAAAAACGATGGCGGCCTACCGTATGGGCATCAAAACGGTCATCATCCCGGCCGAGAACGTGCCCGATATCAAAGAAATCGACGCGGCGGTTACCGGCGCACTCGAGTTCGTACCCGTCAGCAGCGTTGACGAAGCGTTTCCGAGAGTCTTCGGCGCGGACGTCATCGACGCCTGCCCGGCCGAAAAAACGCCGCCGCCGATGCAGGACGCCTTTACCGGCAAGGGCGCCGAAAACATTATTGCCCAGTGAACAGCCTCACGGAGAGCCGCATGAGATTTGAAGATTTCGTTTTTACCGCTTCCTATGGACAGCCTTCCCAACTGCCGCCGCCGGCGCTGCCGGAAGCGGCTTTTTCCGGCAGGTCCAATGTGGGTAAATCATCGCTGCTCAATAAACTGTTCGGCAGAAAAAGCCTCGCGCGAACCAGTTCGCAGCCCGGCAAAACCGTTACGGCTAATTTCTACTCCAACGGCGCCGTCTGCTTTGTTGACCTGCCGGGATACGGCTATGCCAGGGTCGCACGCAGTGAAAAGGACCGCTTTTCCGAACTTGCGGAATACTACTTCCAATCCGGCCGGGATATCCGCCTGGTCGTGCAGCTTGCCGATATCAGGCGAGGCCTGTCGCCCGAGGACCTCGGCATGCTGGACTTTTTGTCGGCGAAAGGCATCGCCTTCATCGTTGTGCTGACCAAAACCGACAAAATCGGCAAAGCGGAAACCGAACGGCGAAAACGGGAGGCCGCGCAGGCGCTCGAAAAGTTCGGGTGCGCCGGCGTGTATCTTTTCTCGGCGCTCAGCGGTGAAGGGACCGGCGAAATCAAAGCCGCCCTCTCGTCCGCGTTTGAATCGACATAAGGGAGTATATGCCATGTATGTATCGGATTGCCTGACCCTCAACGAAAAAGGCCACCTCGCCATCGGCGGCTGCGACACGGTGGACATTGCCTCCGCGTTCGGAACCCCGGCTTATGTCTATGACGAAAACGAAATCATCGCCAACTGCCGGGCTTTTTCGAAGTCAGTCGAACGCTGTTACGGCGGCAACGGGATGGTGCTTTACGCCAGTAAGGCGTTTTGCTGCAAAGAGATTTGCCGCATCTGCGGCCGCGAGGGTCTCGGGCTCGACGTCGTTTCCGGCGGAGAACTTTTTACCGCGCTGTCCGCCGGCTTTGACCCCCGCAGGATTTACTTTCACGGCAACAATAAAACGCATGCGGAACTGTGCCAGGCGCTCGAGAACGGCGTCGGCAGGATCGTCGTCGACAATATTTTTGAATTGCGGCATTTAAGCGAACTGGCCGCGCGGTACGTCAAAACGGCCGAAATCCTGCTGCGCATCAAGCCCGGTATCGACGCGCACACCCACGACTTCATTAAAACCGGCCAAATCGACTCCAAGTTCGGTTTCGCCCTCGAAACAGGGGAGGCGATGCAGGCGGTAAAAACGGCTTTGCAGCTGGAAAACATCAGTCTGGCCGGCGTCCACTGCCACATCGGCTCTCAGATATTCGACATCGACCCCTTCGAACTGGCCGCGAGGGTTATGCTCGACTTTATCGCGGCGGCCAAAGCGGAAACCGGGTTTGAAATAAGGGAACTCAACCTCGGCGGCGGTTTCGGCATCCAGTACCTCAAAAGCGACCGTCCCACCCCCTTTGAGGATTATATGGAAAAAGTGTCGGAGGTCATCAAAAGTTATTCCGGGCAGCTGGGCGTCAAAACCCCGTTTGTCCTCATCGAGCCGGGCAGAGCCATTGTCGGCGCGGCCGGCATCACGCTTTATACCGTCGGAGCGGTCAAAGAAATCCCCGACGTCAGAACCTATGTTTCCGTCGACGGCGGCATGGGCGACAACCCGCGCTATGTCCTCTACCAGTCGCGCTACGAGGTGGTCTGCGCCAATAAAGCCGCTGAAAAGAGGGATTTCACCGCCACCGTCGCGGGCAAATGCTGCGAGAGCGGCGATTTGATTCAGGAATGGACCCATATTCAGCCGGTCGAGCCCGGCGATATTCTCGCTGTTCTCTCCACGGGCGCGTACAACTATTCCATGGCCTCCAACTACAACCGGATTTGCCGGCCGCCCGTTATTATGGTCAAAGACGGGCAGCCGAGAGTCGTCGTCAAAAGGGAAACCTTCGAACAATTGACCCAAAACGACATCTGACCGGGGGGGAGGTACCATGCAGACACAACCCTTTGTTACCCAAAGCGCGCCGGGCGTACGCTATTGCGCGCTGGAAACAGACCGTTTTAAAACGGGGCAGGTGGATATATCCCTTGCCCTGCCCCTCGAGGGCGAATTATCCGCGGGAGCGGCGCTGCCGTTTTTTTTGCACCGGTCCTGCAACCGCTACCGCGATTTCACGCTGCTCAACGGCCGCCTGGCCGAACTGTACGGCGCGTCCCTTACCGCCAACGTCAAGAAAACGGGGGAAGCCCAGGTTCTGTCGCTGGGCATCACGTTTGTCGACGACCGTTTCGCGCTTGCGGGCGAACAAATCACACGGGAATGCGCCGGGCTGCTGCTCGATATGATTTTCGACCCCTACCTGCCGGGCGGGCTTTTTGATGCCGCGGCGGTGGAGGGCGAAAAACGTATTTTAATGGAACGGTACAAAAGCGAACTGGACGACAAGCGCCGCTATGCCCTGCTGCGATGCTCGAGGCTGATGTGCGCGGATGAAAAATACGGCAGCAATCCGCTGGGCAGCGAAGAAGGAATCCGCGCGATTTCCCCGCTTTCGCTTCGCTCTGCGTGGGAAAAAATGCTCTCGACCGCGGTGGCGCAGATCACCGTCGTCGGCAGCGGCGCGTGCGGCGGCCTCGCACAAAACCTTGCCGAGAAATTTTCTTTCGCCGGCAGGCAGCCAGTCTTGCCGGAAACGCTGTTTATCGAAAGAGCCGGACAGACCCGCCGCTACACCGAAAGGCAGCCCGTCAGCCAGGGGAAACTGGTACTCGGCTTGCGCGCCGGCATGCGCAACGAGGAGGACAACGCGCCGGCTATTCGCGTGATGACCGACATTTTCGGCGGCAGCACGCACTCAAAACTGTTCACCGTCGTGCGCGAAAAAATGAGCCTGTGCTACTATTGTTTTGCCGGGCTTATCGCCGACAAGGGGATTCTCTTTGTTCAAAGCGGTATCGACAGCGAAAAAAGCGCGCTGGCCGAGGAGGCGATTCTCAACCAGCTTGACGAGATGAAAAATGGGAAAATCACGCAAAAGGAATATGACGCATCCCTGCTGTCGCTGAGCGACCGCTACGCCAGCGTGGAAGACTCCAGCGCCGCGGCGCTGCAATGGTATGCAGCACAGGTACTCCGCAACGAAATCAAAACCCCTGCCGGTGAACGCGAAAAAATCTCGCGGGTTACAAAGGCGCAGGCCGTTGAAGCCGCGCGCTCGGTGACGCTCGATACGGTTTATATGCTTGAAAGCGAAAAGGAGGGCGTCCATGAAGGTCAATGAAATCACCAACAGCGCCCTTGGCGAGACGGTGTTCGAGGCGAAACACCCCTCCGGTCTGACCGTACTTGTCATGCCCAAACAAGGGTACTCGACCTCCTATGCGGCCTTCGCCGCGCGGTACGGTTCGATTGACAACATCATTATGAAAGCCGACTCAACGGCGCTCAGCCTGCCGGCGGGCACCGCGCATTTTCTCGAGCACAAGCTTTTCGAGAGCGAGGAACTCAACGCCTTTGAACGTTTCGCCAAAACGGGCGCTTCTGCCAACGCTTACACCAGTTTTGATATGACGGCTTATGTCTTTTCCTGCGCGGGTCATTTCCGCGAATCGCTCGATATTCTGCTTGATTTCGTTAGCAAACCCTTTTTCACACAGGAAACCGTCGAGAAAGAACAGGGGATTATCGGGCAGGAAATAGGCATGTATAACGACGACCCAGGCTGGCAGGTTTTTTTCGGCCTTTTGAAACTCCTCTATCCCGCGGAGCCCGTGGGCATCGACATCGCCGGGACGCCCGAGTCCATCGCGCAAATCACCGCGCAGACGCTCTACGAGTGTTACCGCAGTTATTACCATCCCGCCAACATGGCGCTGGCCGCCGTCGGCGACGTTTCGGTGCAGCAGGTGCTGGATGCTGTCGACGCGCTGCCTGCGGCAAGGGAGGGCGCGCAGCCGGCAAAACGGCTGTTTGCGCCGGACTATTCCAAACCCGAAGCCGCGTCGGCTGAAAAGCAGCTCGCCGTTTCGATGCCGCGGTTCATGCTTGGATTCAAAGAGAGAATGTCTGCCGCGCAGCTGACGGCGAAGCAAAGCGTGCTTTCCTCCATTCTGCTCGACATCATCGCCGGCAAAGCGTCCGTCCTCTACCGCGATTTAATCGCCGGCCGTCTCGCGAATCCGGGTTTTTCGAGCGAGTGTTTCAGCGGCCACGGCTATTGCGTCCACCTGTTCGGGGGCGACTCGCCCGACCCGCAGGCGGCCGCGCAGGCCGTCCGGGAAAAAATCGCGTCGCTGAAATCGGCGGGTATCGACTCCGCGAACTTCGAACGTTCGCGGCGCAACCTTTACGGTCAAATGATAATGATGTATAATAGCACGGACAACCTGGCCAACGCGCTTGTTTCGTCGCATTTTGCGGGTCAGCGCCTCTTTGATGAATTCGAAGCCTGTAAAGCTGTGACGCTTGACGATATCAACCAAAGGCTCGAAGAATGTTTCGACGAGAATCTGTCTACCGTTTCGATTGTATCTCCGTTGTCCACCGCCTGAACCGTCCCTTTGCCGATTAAAAAGGAGGTCTGTATATGAGCGACATTGTCATCGTCTATTTCAAAGCGATTGAACGCGGCTTCAGCATTCATCAGGTGCTGTTCCAGTTCTCTTTGTTCGGCTTCGATTTTGTCGTGCGCTGGTACGGCGTTCTCATCGCGCTGGGGTTCACCCTCGCCGTCCTTTTCGGCGGCAGAATGGCTTATAAATGGAAGATGAACCTCGATAAAATGCTCGATGTTCTCATCTACGGGACCATCCTGGGCATTATCGGCGCGCGGCTGTACTATGTCATATTCCAGTGGGACCTCTATAAAGACAATCTCTCCTCCATCTTCAAAACATGGGAGGGCGGCCTGGCCATTTACGGCGGCTTGATCGGCGGCCTGCTCGGCGCCTATATCGCCTGCCGGGTGCGCAAACTCAATTTCCGCAACCTGCTCGACCTCGCGGGCATGAGTTTTCTCATCGGCCAGGGCATCGGCCGCTGGGGCAACTTCACCAACCAGGAGGCTTTCGGCACCAACACGTCCCTTCCCTGGGGTATGTGGAGCGAGAAAATAGCCGAATACGTCACCGACAACCAGAGCATGTTTCAGCAAAAAGGCATTACGATGACCGCGGGCACAATGGCCGACAAAGCTTACGTCCATCCGACGTTTCTATATGAATCGCTGTGGTGCCTGCTCGGGTTTGCGGTGCTGTATATTATCTGCAAAAAGTACCGCAAGTTCAGCGGCCAGATATTCCTTTGCTACGGCATCTGGTACGGCACGGGCCGCATGATTATCGAGGGCTTCCGCACCGACAGCCTCTACCTCGGCGGCACATCGATCCGCGTTTCGCAGCTGCTGTCCGCCGTCGTTGTGGCAACATGCGCGGCGCTGCTGGCCGTTCTGCTTGTCCGGTACAAGAAAAATCCCCAACCCATCGAGGGCGTGGATTTCTTCGTCGAGGATGAACCGAAGCCCGCGCGCGGCAAAAAGCCCGCCGCCGTACCGGTGGAAAAATCCGATGATGAAGCGCAGCAAAACGACGAAGAAAAAGCAGAAGAAACCCAAACGCAAGATACTGCGGACGAAACAGCAGACGAAACGCACGAGCATACAGAAGAAACACAAACCGCGCCGGGGGACGATTTGCCCCCGCAGGAGAACGCATAAACATGGCAACCATCATCGATGGCCGTTTGGTATCCAAACAAATCCTCGAGGCAGCGGCGGCGCACGCGGCCGAACTGTCGGAGCGCGGTATCCGGCCCGCGCTGGCGGTCGTCATCGTCGGCGACGATCCCGCTTCAAGGGTCTATGTCGACAACAAAAAGAAAGACTGCGCCAAAACGGGCATCGCGTCGTATGAATACACCCTGCCGGCCGATACGCAGCAGGGCGAACTGCTCGCCATCATCAGGGGCCTCAATTCCAGGAAAGACATCCACGGTATCCTCGTGCAGCTGCCGCTGCCGGCGCACCTCGACGAAAAAGAGGTGCTGTGCGCCATTTCGCCGCTGAAGGATGTCGATGCCTTTCATCCGGTCAACGTCGGCCATATTATGATCGGCGACTTTACGCTGTTGCCCTGTACGCCCGCGGGCGTAATGGAACTGCTTTCGGCTTACGGGGTTTCCCCCGCGGGCAAACACTGCGTCATCATCGGCCGCAGCAACATCGTCGGCAAGCCCATGGCGATGCTGATGCTCAAGGCGGACGCGACCGTGACGGTTTGCCATTCTAAAACACGCGGTCTGGCCGATATCACGCGGCAGGCCGATATCCTTGTGGCTGCCGTCGGCAAAGCGGGCTTTGTCACAGCGGATATGGTCAAACCCGGCGCGGTCGTCATTGATGTCGGCATGAACCGCAACAGCGAAGGCAAACTGTGCGGCGACGTCGATTTCGAAGCGGTCGAGAAAATCGCCGGCATGATTACCCCGGTCCCCGGCGGCGTCGGCGTGATGACAAGGGCAATGCTCATGCGCAACACACTGACTGCGGCTGAAAATCTTGAAGACAACCGGTGAAACATTTCGCCGCTTTTCCGTAAGGGAGGCAGAAATGGCAAAAAAATTGTATAAAAGCAGAAAAAACCGGATGCTCGAGGGCGTCTGCGGCGGCTTGGCCGATTACTTCGGCATCGATCCCACCCTTGTCCGGGTTCTATATGCCGCCGTCACACTTTTTACGAGCGGAATCCCGGGGCTGGTTTTATATGTGGTTCTCGCCGTCATCATGCCGCCCGAACCGGCAATTCCCACCGATGAACCCAGCAGTTCCTGATTTTGGAGCTTCCTTGCAGTCTTAAAAAATATTTGACAAACCTGCGGCCATTATGATATTATACCGTTCGCCGCGTATTTCGGGCGGCGCTTTTTTGGCGCCACAAGAGGGTTCACGCCCCGCCCTCGATAGCGAGTCTGAACAAGGCAGGTTATTCTCATCATGTACGCCATCATCGAAACCGGCGGCAAGCAGTATAAGGTCGAGGCGGGCGACACCGTCTTCATCGAAAAGCTTGACGCCGAAGAAAACACCGAAGTGACCTTCGACAAGGTCATCGCCGTTTCGGGCGACGCAGGCATGAAAACCGGCAATCCTTACGTGGAAGGCGCCGCCGTCACCGCCAAAGTCGTCAAGAACGGCAAAGCCAGAAAGATTGTCGTATTCACCTACAAAGCCAAGAAAAACGAAAAACGCAAAAAAGGCCACAGGCAGCAGTACACCAAGGTCGAGATCCTGTCCGTCAATGCCTGAATGATCACCGTCCGGATTTTTGACAAAACGGGTATCCTGTACGGCTTTGAGGTCACCGGCCACTCCGGCAGCGCGCCGTCCGGCGAAGACATTGTCTGCGCGGCGGTTTCCTCGGCGGCTTATATGACGGCCAACACCGTGACCGATATCCTGGGGCTTGAAACCGAGGCCCTTACCGGCGAGGCGCTGATGCGCCTGAAGATTACGGACAGCCGCTTGAACGAGGCGCAGACGCTGCTCAAAGGCTTTGAAATGCACATCGCCGCCCTTTGCGGCGAATATCCAAAGAACATTCAAATGATTAAGGGAGTCGATTGATATGCTGAAAATCAACATACAGCTTTTCGCCCATAAAAAGGGCATGGGTTCCACGCGCAACGGCCGCGATTCCGAATCCAAGCGCCTCGGCGTCAAAAAATCCGACGGGCAGGCTGTCCTGGCGGGCAACATCATCATCAGGCAGCGCGGGACGCATATTCATCCCGGCAACAACGTCGGCAAAGGCTCCGACGACACCCTTTTTGCCCTCATCGACGGCAAGGTGAAGTTCGAGCGCCTGGGCAAGGACCGCAAAAAGGTCAGCGTTTACAACGTCGAGCAGTAAACGGCGTAAAAGTTTCGGGGCGGG
>JAKJCA010000065.1 GCA_022706685.1 Bacillota bacterium | reverse complement strand
TCCGGTTACTATATTCGAAATCTGTGAATGTTTGCTGATTCATGTTTCACCCCGTCGATTTTGATGCCTTTATTATACCATTTTACCGGTCCTTGTGGGTTTGATTAAATCAGCGGTTCCCTAACTTCAATCTCGAAACACGACGCTGTTCGAGGCAAAAGGGTTGCGCCGGACCTCGAGCGAGTACAGGTAGGGATAGGCAGCCTTCAAATGCTCCATATTGGCGAGCCACTGGCGCAGCAGCGCGCCGAACGCGCGCTCGATATCGCCTTCCAAATGCGCAATGTCGGCGGCGGGCAGGTTGTCGAGACTCCCCCGTGCGAGCAGTTCGTCGGTGAGATGAAACACTGCCCACAGCATATCGGTGAACGCGTCGTGCTCAAGCAGGTTCGGATTCTCGAGCATGAGCATCATAAAATCGCGCCTGGCCGCCAAGCTTGTTTTCAGGCAGGCAAGGTCGCCCTGCGCGCAGTCGGCCCGCATCGCCGCGCGGGCGAGCCCTTCGCGCGCGCGGCGGAAATCGGCCGCGCCCCAGCCGGTATCGATTCGCAGCAATGCGGCCGCCGCCTCGGGAACCCGCTCAAACGCCATAAGACAGCGGATAATCTCCGCGCCCGCCTCGCTGAAAAAGGCGTTGATGGCCATGTCGATTTTACGCAGGCGCTCCTTTTTCTCGCGCGAGCTGATGAAACCGCCAAGTGCGAGCGTCACAATGGCCACCTGCAGGGGCAAAAACGCCAAATCCTGCAAAAAGTAGAAACCGGTATCCGACGGCTTGGCAAATAAGACGACCTGCAGGGCGTACAGCCCAAAGGCCAGCAGCAGGAGCGCGGCGAGTATCAACGCCGGTTTGATTTTTTTCATAAACCCTCCCGCACAGGGCTTTTCAGGCAATGACCATGCGAAGCGTGCCGGGGCTGAAGACAAAGACGGGCGGCGTATAGGTAATCTGGTGCTGCCGGCCGGGCACGAACTCGAACTGCGCCGTCGCCGTGCCCGTGCGCCCCATGTAGTCCATCGAGCAGACGACCGTCTGCAGGCCGGGCGGCACGTAGAGAATCTGCTGGGCGCCGAAAGGCAGGCGGTATTCGACGCCGGCGATGGTCAATATGACGCCCGTCAGCAGAAACTGCGTCGCCATCTTTTTGGCAAGGAACATCACCACGGCGGTTTGGGACCCCGTCTGAGGACCGGGAGGTGTCCCGGGCGGCTGCCACGGCGCGCCCGCGTACGGGGGCGGCGCGGGTGCGGGAGGGTTGAGGGGGGCGTCGATTTTTGCCCCGCAATAAGGGCAGAACGCCGCGTCGTCGTCAATCGCCTTGCCGCATTTGACACAAAACATCCGCTCATCTCCTTTGCGTTTCTGCGGACAATATAGCACAAAGGCGTAAGTTCTGTCATCCGAAAAGAACGCAAGCGAATCTGACGGTTTTATGTTATACTAACAGCGTTATTATTCTTAAATATGGCAAACGTCAGACCATCCTATTGCGGGGAGGGCTCTCACCATGCTGGAACTTGTCGAATCCTACGGCGAAGTGCTCGAAAACGTGCGCGCGTTCCACAAAGGCCTCGGCGCTCACGGGCAGCTGGCCGGCACGCTGGGCTATTTCCGCCACTGGTACTACTTTGAGGAGTTCGACACCTTCGCGCCCAGCAAGTTCGTCGGCTACCGCGGCATGACGTCGGAGCGGTACCTCGCCGATTACCACAAGCTCATCCGCGTAACGGGCGACGACACCGTCCGGCAGCTGAAACAGTGGTTCTATCTTTGCGAGGGGGACGAAAGGGAGCAGTATATGAAAAAACTCGCCGCCCTGCTCAACCTCTACGGCAAAAAGCCCAACGGCATCCTGTTTATTTACCGTAAAACCGTCATCGGCTACGAACAGCTGAGTTTTTAACGGTCCCGTCCCGCCGGCTTCGGCGCCCTGCCCCGCAGGGCGCTTGTCATTGGCGGCCGCGGCGCGAAAAACGGTTTTTTCCTTTACTCAAACACGCCGATACGGTATAATTCCCAATAACTTAAAAAACGGAGCGCAAGCATGAAAGCAGCCCGGCAACAGGAAAACAGCGCGGTTCCCCTTCCCCCGCGGGTGAAGGCCCTGCCCTCAACGGGTTTAAGCGCGGCGCAGGTGCGCGAACGCCTCGACGCGGGGCTGGACAACCGCGCCGTGGAGTCGCCGACCAAGACGGTCGGGCAGATTATCCGCGGCAACATCCTGACCTACTTCAACCTGATTTTTTTCGTGCTCGCCCTGGCGCTCGTGGCGGTCGGCTCCTTTAAGAACCTCACCTTCATGGTAGTCGTGGTCATCAATACGCTCATCGGCATCGTGCAGGAACTCAACGCCAAAAGGACGCTCGACAAACTGACGCTGCTCTCGGAGCCCAAGGCGGCCGTGGTGCGCGACGAAATGGTCATGCGCGTGCCGGTCAACAGGACCGTGCGCGACGATATCGCTGTTTTCGCCGCCGGCAACCAGATTTACGCCGACGCCGTCGTGCTCGACGGTTCGGTGCAGGTCAACGAATCCCTGATGACCGGCGAGCAGGACGAAATCACCAAAAAGGCGGGCGACGAACTGATCTCGGGCAGTTTCGTCGTCGCGGGCGAATGCCGCGCGCGCCTGGAAAAAGTCGGGGCGGACTCGCATGTTTCGCGGCTGACGCTCGAGGCGAAAAAGGACAAAAAGCGCAAACGTTCGGGCATGATGAAAGCGCTGACTCGCCTGCTGCAGGTCATCGGCGTCGCGCTCATCCCCGTCGGCACCCTGATGTATATCCAACAAACCAGACTGCTGGGCCTGCTTCCGAAACAGGGGGTGGAGAACACAACCGCCGCCCTGATCGGCATGATACCGGAGGGACTTTACCTGCTGGTGAGCATCGCGCTGGCGGTCAGCGTGGTGCGCCTGTCAAAGAAGAAGACGCTCGTGCACGACCTCGGCTGCATCGAGACGCTCGCGCGCGTGGACGTGCTGTGCGTCGACAAGACCGGCACCATCACCGGCAGCGATATGGAAGTCACCGGCCTGCTGCCGCTGGCGGATATCGAAGGCGGCAAGGAAGCCCTCGAGCGGCTCCTGGCCGATTTCGCCGCCAATATGCCCGGCACCAACGCGACGATGCGGGCGGTCAAGGCGCGTTTCGACTCCGGCGCGGCGCGCCGCGCGCAGGCGGTCAAGGAGTTCACGTCCACCGACAAATACAGCGCCGCCTCGTTCGGGGGCGACGAACACTACGCCCTGGGCGCGCCGGAGTTCGTCATGCGCGGCCGCTACGGCGAGATACAGGGGCAGGTCGATCCGCTCGCCGCGGCGGGCAGCCGCGTGCTGCTGTTCTCCCTGTGCGGCCCGCTCGGGGAGGGCGAAGAACTCTCTTACGTCAAGCCGCTCGCCCTCGTCGCCATCGACAACCCCGTGAGGCCGGCGGCAAAGGCGACGTTCGAATACTTCCGCCAGCAGGGCGTCGCCGTCAAAGTCATCTCGGGCGACAATCCCGCGACGGTAGGCGCCGCCGCGGCGGCCGCGGGCATCGAGGGTGCGTCGGACAGCGTGGACGCCTCCACGCTCGAAAACGAGGAGCAGCTTGCCGACGCCGCGCAGCGCTTCACGGTGTTCGGCCGCGTTAAGCCCGACCAGAAAAGGCAGCTGATACGCGCGCTGCAAAAGGCGGGGCATACCGTCGCCATGACGGGCGACGGCGTTAACGACGTGCTCGCGCTCAAGGCCGCGGACTGCAGCATCGCCATGGCGTCGGGCAGCGAGGTCGCCTCGCAGGTTTCGCACCTTGTAATGCTTAACTCGGATTTCGACGCCATGCCGCACGTCGTCGCGGAGGGGCGGCGCGTCATCAACAACATCGAGCGCTCCGCCTCGCTGTTCCTGGTCAAAAACATCTTTTCGTTCATCCTGGCGGTCATCGCGATTTCCGCCGTATTCGAGTATCCTTTGACACCCAACCAGTTGTCGCTGATGAGCACGCTGACCATCGGCATCCCCTCGTTTTTCCTCGCGCTCGAGCCCAACAAGGAGCGGGTGCGCGGGCGTTTTCTGCTCAACGTCGTCTACCGCGCGCTGCCCGCCGCGCTGACGGACCTCGTCATCGTCGTGGGCGTGGTGCTCTTCGACGCGGCGTTCAGCATCGAGGCCGGTCAGCTGAAAACCGTCGCGGCGCTGTTGATCACCTTCGTCGGGCTCATTATGGTCTGGCGCGTCTGCCGGCCCTTCAATACCCGGCGCGTCGTCCTTTTCGCCGGGTTGCTGGCGCTGCTGGCGGGTATTCTCATCGTCGTTCCCAGGCTCTTCGCGCTGGAATGGCTGAGTTTCGGCACCTTCCTGATTCTCGGCGTATTCATGCTGCTGATTCCCTCGGTGATGTACGCTTTCACCCTGGGGCTCAACAAACTCGTGGCGTTCGCCGCCTTCCTCAAGCGCAAGTGGAAACTGCTCAAAGAGGACGGAAAGTAAAGGCCGGAATAAAAACTCCGCCCCGCGGCGTATCGGTCCGCGGGGCTGCTTTTTTTGACGCCGCTATTTCATGACCTCGGTTTTATGGAAACTGCCGCGCCCCGGTGTGCCCGGCGCCCGGCGTTCGATGGCGGCCAGGCCGAATTCGACGTCCTCGCGCGCTTCGCCGGGCGTCATGCAGCCGACGGTCACCATGTCGCATTCGCGCAGCGTCGCGTAGGCGAAAGTCAAGCCGACGAAAGGGCTGACGCGCCCCGCGGCCATGGGTTTGATGGCCATGACCGGCTTTTTGGCAGCGTGGATGACTTTGTGGATATACTCGATCTCCACCTGCATCATAAAGCCCGCGCAGTTGTAAATCTGGATATAGGTCTGCACGTCGTATTCGTTTTGGTCGGAATAGACGATGCATTCGGGCATGTGCGCGCTCAGGCCCGGTACCATGCCCTCGTCGCGTATCATCGCCAGGTAATCGGGCAGGCGGTCGATGGTCTGCGTATTTTTGCACACCAGCTGCTCGACGCTGGTATGGTGCGGCATGCAGATGACGGCGCCGCATGCGCGCGACAGGCGAATGGCGGCGAGCGCCTCGCGCCTGGCTTCGGGGGTGTCGTCGACGTTGAGGACGGGCGTGTCGATGCGTATGATCTTTTTGCCGAGGCGCTGCTCGGCGAGTTCGAGACCTAAGCGCAGCGTTTCCTCGCGCGAAATGCCGCCCATGAGGGCGTCGACGCCCGATTCGGCGAAAGCGGCGACGATATCCGCCACCGCTTCGGGGTTGCGGTTGAGGCGGCAGATGCTGTCGTCGGCGGCCTGCGAGGTGTGGCTGTAGCCCATCATCCAGTTGGAACCGATGAGCATGCGCGGCAGCGATATGCCTTCGACCTCGGTGCGCGGAAACGGCGTCCGCATACGAAACCCTCCTGTCAGCCTTGCGGCAGAAAACCCGCCTGCCGGAGATAATCGCGCATCGGCCCGGGCCAGTCGGTCTGGATGATGTCGAACCCTTTTCGCGCCAGCCAGCCCCAGCCGGCGTCCGGGTCGCCCGTCATGGCGATGTCGTCGGTATGCCCGGCCGACTCGACGCTTTTATAATCGAAAACAATCGCGTTGGCCCAGACGAGCAGGCCTTTTTCGTGCATGGACTCGACGTACGCGTCGCTTGCGACGGGGTCGCTATCGGCGAGAAAATGCGCCTCGGCGCCCAGGAGGCGGATGTTCCTTTTGAGCAAATCTTCGGTGACGTCGTCCTCGCGGTTGATAAAAGGCATAAAGGGAATATCGGCGCCCTCCGCCTCGAGGAAATCGAGGCATTCGTCGGCCGGGTAACTTTTCGCGATGACCCAATCGGCCATTTTGTGCCGCCTGACGCAGGCGGTAATCTCGGGCATACAGGTCCAGAACTTGTCGAGGTTGACGAAGCAGCGGCCCTTGAAATGCTCGAAGAGTTCGTCAAGCGTGCTGACGGGGTACTGCGTCGGCGTATGGTCGTAGTTGCGGTAGCGCAGCGCGCGCACTTCGGCGGCGGTCATATCGGGGATATAGGTCTTGATACCCAGGTGGAACGGCTCCTTGCCCGGGTGGAAAACGAACAGTTCCCCGTCCGCGCCGGGCGTGATATCAATTTCAATAATGTCGGCGCCGCAGCGAAGCGCCGCTTCGAAAGACGCGAGGGTGTTGCAGGGAATATTCCCCGCGGCAAACCCGCGGTGCGCCGCGACGAGCGGGCGTTTTCCGGCCGCCTGTTTGATGATGTCTTCCATAACCCCTCCGATATCCTTTCTACGGCGCGCCGCGTGCGGCCCGCCGGCAAGGCCAGTATAATCCAGCCGCGTTGGAGCGTCAACAGCGGCGCAACGCGCCCGCGCGGGGATATTGAAAGACGCCGCCGGCGGCGTTACAATGTTGCTGCCGGCAATCGGCTTTCGCTTGCGGCCGCGCCGGAAACGTCCGGTAACGGCGGAAATGAAAGAAAAGAGAGGGTGGTCAGAATGTTCCCGGCTTTATTGGCGAAAATCTTTGCGTTCATCCAGGCCGTACTGATGACGCTCGCGGCCTGGGGCTTCCCCGGCGTGAAAAGCGCCGCTTTTGTCACCTTTGACGCGAACCCCTCAACCGGATACACCTGGGTCTGCGACATGGAGCCCGAGGGTGTGGTCGCCGTTAAAAAGGAATACTATGTCCCGGCTCCTGTGCCGCCGGGCACGGTCGGCTCGGGCGGCACCTACACCTTTGTCCTCGTCCCCGCGGCTGACGGCGAAACCGAGTTGACGTTCCTTTACCTGAGGACGTGGGAAGAGCCGCCGGTACCGGTTCAAACAGCGCGGTACACCGCCACCGTTGAAAACGGCGTCCTTCATCTGGAGGAAGCGCCGGCCGAATAAGCCCGCCTCAAACAAAGGCCCCGCGCACACGGCTGCGCGGGGCTTAAAGGTTTCGTTCAAGGGCCGATTGCCAAGTCAATATTTTGCCGGTAAAACGCGTCCGGCCGTTCTTTGACGACATAGGCGTGCGGACCGTTTTCATCCGCTTTGAAACGGTTGATACCGCTTTGCGCGCTGACCAAAGCCCGGCCGCGCACAACGCCGTAGCCGGCCGCTTTTTCGTCGCCGGTTAATACCAGCAGCGCGAGCATCGGGTCCCAGGAGCAGCGGCCCGCTGGCGTGCCGTGGTCGATGAGGATTTGCCGCAGGGGGTCGCCCTCCGGCAGGCGGCCGCCCGTGATGACGCTTTGGCCTACCTCAAAGCCGAGGAAGGTGACGGGCGTCGGCCACTTTTTGCACACGATGTTCGCCGCGGATGAGGCACGCGGCGTTTTGGCGAAATTGTGCTCGAAACCGTGCCGCGGATCGGCCCAGTTGCCCGCCATGGCCCAGAGTTTATTCACTTTTTCTCGAACCAGCCGCAAACCGTCCAGCGGCGAAAGGTCGTCGGGCTCGGAAAGCAGCAGACCCGCCAAAATCTGCTGAAAACCGATTTCGACGATATCGACACGGCCCTCCGACTGTGAGAGCAGGCGGCGGTAGAAGCGCACGCCCTCCTCGCAATCCGTGATACGGCGGCCTGCCGCCGTAGTCCGTGGCCGCAAGGTCGATGCCCAGCGGCAGGTTCGGCAGGCCTTCGATGCTCAGGTAAGCGTCGAGCGAAGGGGCCGAATCCTCCATACAGGCGTTGACGGCGACGCCGAGCAGTTCGATTTCGCCGCGCAGATGCGCGCGCGCCAGCAGGCGCAGCGCCACCGCGTCGTCGCAGTCGGTCCACCAGTCGGTGCCGGCGATGATCTTGACCG
Organism: Bacillota bacterium; assembly: GCA_022706685.1. Classification (GTDB taxonomy): domain Bacteria; phylum Bacillota; class Clostridia; order Oscillospirales; family Acutalibacteraceae; genus UBA1447. Next base: position 6,303 of record JAKJCA010000065.1, on the reverse strand, counting down.
GCTTTTGAACGCGCACCGTATTCCCTCCTTCAGCCGACGTTGTTTTTATCATAGAGCGCGATGATATACGGATGGTTCGGGTCATACTCGGCGAGGGGAACCGGGTTTTCGCTAATACCGCAGGGCCGCCGCTCGCTGCCGGCTTCACCCGTCAGCCGGTCGCCGAGTTTCAGCCGGTACCCGTCTGCCGCGCGCGTGATTTCGGCGGCGATATCGGGGTATTCGTCGACGACGTTGTTCTCTTCCGAAATATCTTTCGACAAATCGTACAGCAGCCGGACCGCTTTGCCTTCTTTGGAAAAGTGCATCTTCCAGTTGCGCAGGCGTACCGCTTCAAGTTTTGCTTCGGCGCGGAAAAAGGCAAAACTTTCGCGCGGGGACGGCGCGCCGCCGAAAAGGGCCGCGGATAGATCGAGCCCGTCTATAGGCAGCGGCCCGAGCGGCTCGCCGAGCATGGCGGCGAAGGTCGGCAGCAGGTCCATCTGGGAGATGAACGCGTCGCTTCTGGTGCCCGGCGCGGTTTTGCCCTGCCAATACAATATGAAGGGTATGCGTTGGCCGCCCTCCCAGGTGGTGCGCTTGCCGCCGCGCAGCGGGTAATTGCTCGAACCGCGGTCTCCGCGCGCCCCGTTGTCGGACGTAAAGATGATGATGGTACGGTCAAGCAAACCGAGCGTTTCCAGTTCATGGACGACGGCGCCGCAAGCCCAGTCCATCGACGCGACGCAGGCGCCGTAATCCCCGTTTTTGCTCGAGCGCTCAAACATCTCTGCGGCATAATGGGGCAGGTGCACGTGCATCTGGGCAAAATACAAAAAGAAAGGCCTGTCCTTGTTTTTACGGATGAAACTTGTGCACCTCTCGGCATAGCGCTCCGTCAGCGAACGCTGGTCGGGCTGCTGTTCGACGACCGTTTCGCCTTCGAGCAGCGGCAGAGGGTGGAACATTTCTGGGTCGTCCCTGCCCTCGCTTCTGCCCATATCGTTGCTGTACGGCAGGCCGTAATATTCGTCGAAGCCGAAGGCGCGCGGGAGAAACTCCGGCTGGTCGCCCAAATGCCATTTGCCGACGAGCATCGTGGCATAGCCGGCGTTTTTGAACAGGCGCGGCATGGTGAACTCCGCCGGGTGCAGGCCCAGGGGGTCGGCCGGGAAAAGCACCCGGTCGATGCTCACGCGCGACGGGTAGCAGCCGGTCATCAGACCCGCGCGCGACGGCGAGCACAGCGGCGACGCCGCATAGCAGGAGGTGAACACCGCCCCGCCCTGCGCGAGCCGGTCGATGAAAGGTGTTTGGTTGACCCTGCTGCCGTAGCAGCCGAGGTCGCCGTAGCCGAGGTCGTCGGCGTTGATGAGCACCACGTTGGGTTTGTCTGCCGTCATTCGGGAGCCCTCCTCATTCGCTGTCGGAAAAACGCGCGGCAATATGCGCCGCGTCGCAAAACGGTTTGTTGGCGGATCGGCCGCAGCGGCACAGGGCCATCCGGTTGCGGTGTTCGTAAAGGTGACCGTCCGACGCTTCGAGCTCGATATCGCCCCTGACCGCGATACAGGCGCTCGCGCCGCGCGACGGGTCCTGGAGAATGACGATTTCCGGCTCGAGGGAGGGCTCGATGGGAACGCCGTCTTTGCCGCGCACTTCGAGACGGCCGGCCGGGCACTCGACGGCGGCCTTGACGGCTTCTTCCCGGCAGAACTCGTCACGGGAATTCTCCGCGAGATCCCATGCCGTGCCGCTGTCGCGGTGGCAGAAGCGTGCGAAAGCGCAGCGGCCGTCGTCGTAGAGGTCGAGACCGTCGCATTCGGTCACCTCGGCGCGGTCCCCGTACGGTTCGCGCGAGGCGGTCTCGCTGCCGTCGAAGCCGCAAGCGGCGTGCGCCCCGTCGCAGAACGGCGGGTTCTTCGTCCGGCCGCAGCGGCACAGGGCGTAGCGCTGCGCCTGGGGCAGCGGCCTGCCCTCGCTGTAAATATAGCCGTCGCCCTGCGGGGTGATAATCTGTTCTTTCAACGGCACGCCGCCCGACACCAAGTAGGGGCCGTCTTTGACAATTTTGATTTTGCGCTTGGACTGCGGGTTATCCATGGCGGGGCTCCCTCGTTTCACTGCGGCACGTTTATGCCTTTTTGCTTATTATACCCCCGCAAGAGCGCGTGAGGCAGCAGACGTGCATAAAAATATTTGACTTGCGCGGCCAAATACGATAACCTTAGTCATATTATAACCTGAGCACAGCGGCCCGCATACGATTTTGATACGGGAGGCGACCCTTTTGGAGCAAACCGCGAAAGCGGCCGAAGAAAAGACCGGCGCGCACGAACCCGAAGAGCGGAAATACCAAAACCGGCTGTATGTCGGCCATAAAGAGACGGTCGGCTACGTCCTTAACCACTGGGCGGGCGGTTTCAACGTCTACAAGTTCCGCAACCGCTTCATTTACGATGTACTGTTCATCAACTTCAATTTTCTGGCGATTCTCGACGCGGTCGGCGGCATCTGGGACGTCATCAACGATACGATTATCGGCGTCATCGTCGACAAAACCCGCACCCGGTGGGGCAAGTTCCGCCCGTACCTGATCGGCTTGCAGATCCCGATGACCTTCCTTTCGGCTTTTTACTGGTTCATGCCTTTTATTTTCGCCGGCACCTCGGATACCGACTTAACGAAGTTCGCGGTCTATTTCGCCTTTAACGTTATTACCGAAACGGCCGGCACCTTTACCGGCATTTCCGCCACCGGCCTGCTGAGCACCATCACGCCCAACCCGCTGGAAAGGACCATGCTCATCACCAAGGGCCAGCTGCTGGCCATCGGCTCGAACGTGCCGGAACTGCTGATGGGCCTGCTGCTGGACCTGGTCAACAACAAAATCCTCGGCTGGAAACTGCGCAACCTCTTCCTCGGCTTCGGCCTGTTCACAAATTTCGCGGCGGCGGGCGCCTGCTTCTATTACTTCCTGCATTGCAGGGAGCGCGTCATGCAGTCCATTGAACGGCCGAGCATTTTGCAGGGTTTGAAATCCATTCTTACCAACAAACCGATCCTGCTCATCACGCTGTCCGATTTCCTCGAAGGGTTTTCGATGCACCTGAGCATGACGGACTACTACATCGACGTGCTGGGTTCCGCCACGCTGCAGACCATCGTCGGCATTCCGGGCGGCATCTTCACCTACTCGGGCTACGCGGCCGTCAAGCCCCTGCGCAAAAGGTTTTCGACGCGCTTCCTTTGGATATTCCAGGACCTCTGGAACGATATGTGCTGGCTGGGCGTGTGCGGTATCGGCATCATCAACGGCAACTTCATGAAACGCAAGGTGATGATTCCGACCATCATGATCGAGGAATGCATCGAGATGTGCATGTACGCCGTCGGCAAGGTCATCCCGCCCGAACTGTACAACGAGGCGATGGACTACTGCGAATGGAAAAACGGCTACCGCACCGAGGCGATGACGGGCGTCGCGCGCGGGCTGATTACCAAACTGCAGCGCATCGTCAACAACGTCGTCAAAAACCTGCTGATGTCCAAAATCGGTTACCAGCAGGGACGCGCCATCGGCACGCAGGATTACAAGACGAAGTTCTGGCTCTTCGTTTTTTCGACCGGGCTGCCGGTCATCACCGGCTCGCTGGGCGTGCTGCCGAAGTTCTTCTATCCTCTGACGGGCAAAAAACGCGACCAGATGTACGAGGAACTCATCGCCCGCCGCGAACAAATCGCCAGCGCGGTCACCAACGCCACGGCGGAGGAACTTGCCGAACTGGGCCGCAAGCAGATTACGGGCGACTTTGAACATCTGACCGATAAAAAATAGAAAAACAATATCATCCCCCTGCCGAAGGCGCGGAGGCGATCCATGGTTCCCCTGAAAACCTTATCGGGTAAAATCGCGCGTTATTTCAACGTGCTGCTCCTGGTCATGGCCGCCGCTTTCGCCTCTCCGGCCGCGGAGCCCGGCGTCGGGCCCAAAGACGGCGGGGCCGTCCGTGTGATGAGTTTCAACGTGCGCTGCACAAGCGTGCGCGGGCACCCGCGCGGGGAACGCGTCGATTCGGTCGTCCGGGCCATCGAGGCCGTCAAGCCCGATTTGCTCGGCGTGCAGGAGGCGACGCCCGAATGGATGGCGGACCTGGCGGCGCGCCTGCCCGATTACGCCTGGGTCGGCGTCGGCAGGGACGACGGCGCGGGCAAGGGTGAGTATTCGGCGATTTTTTATCTGCGGGGCCGTTTCGAGCCGGCCGATTCGGGCACCTTCTGGCTGTCGGACACCCCCGGCACGCCTTCGAGAAGCTGGAACTCCTTTTTCCGCCGCATCTGTACCTGGGCCGTTTTCCGCGACCGGGCAACGGGCGGTATGTTCCTGCACATGAACACGCATTTTGACAACGCCTATACGCCGCGCAAAAACAGCGTGCCGCTCATCCTTGACATGGCGGCGCGCCATGACGGCATGCCGGTCGTCTGCACGGGCGATTTCAACACGCCGGAGGTTTCGCCCCTGTACGCCGCGCTGCTGGGCGGCACGCTGGACAACGCCAAATTCCTGGCCGCCGATACCATGAGCGTCATCACGACGACGGGCGGTTTCCCCCTCAGGCGGCTGGGCTGTTTCGCCATCGACCACATTCTCGTCAACGATAAAGCCGAACCGCTTGTGTACCGGGTGGTAACCGGAACGTTCGACGGCATGCTGCCCTCGGACCATTACCCCGTGTACTGCGATATAATCCTGCGTTTCATTTAAGAGGAACCTGCCCATGCCCGCTTGCCGCTTTTTGTGTTCTTTGCTGGCCGCGTCGCTGCTGGTGTTGCCGGCTGCGCCCTCTTCGCCGGCCGCGGAGGACGTTTTGGTCAGCGGCAAAGGCGTTCCGGCGGCGGATACAGCGCCGGCCGGAAAGACGCGGGACATACGCATCCGCGACCCCTTCGTGCTGGTCTATGACCGGCATTATTACATGTACGGCACCGGGGCGGCGCCGGGCCCCGGCTACGGCTGCTATGTCAGCGCCGACCTGGAGAACTGGACCGGCCCGTTCAGCGTGTTCGCCGCTGATGCCGGGTTTGACGGCAGCGGCAACTTTTGGGCGCCGGAATGCCACTTCTATCAAGGCGCTTTCTATCTTTTCGCGACCTACTTTTCACGGACGACCGGCCGCCGCGGCGTTTCGGTTTTCCGCAGCGGCAGCCCTTTGGGGCCTTTTGAGGAAGTTTCGGCCGGGCACGTTACCCCGAAGGATTGGGACTGCATCGACGGCACGCTCTACATCGACCCCGCCGGCAGGCCGTGGATGATTTTTGTCCACGAGTGGACAAGCATGGCCGACAAAAACGGCGCGATGGCCGCCGCGAGGCTGACGGACGATCTGACCCGCTTCATCGGCGAACCGGTGGAACTTTTCAAAGCAAAGGATCCCGTCTGGGCGAAAAACGGCGTCACCGACGGCCCCTGTCTCTACCGCACAAAAACCGGCGCCCTGCTGATGCTGTGGTCGAACTTTGACAGCGGCGGATACTGCGTCGCGCTTTCCTCGCCCGCGAACGGGCAGCTCGCCGGCGATTGGAACCACGGGCTAGCGCCCTTTTATGCCAGGGGAGACCGCTTCGCGTACGACGGCGGGCATCCGATGCTGTTCACCGATTTGGACGGGCGGCTGATGATGAGCATCCATTCCCCGAACGCCGGCGGGGAACACGCGGTTTTTCTCGAGGTCATCGACGAAGGCGGCACGCTGCGGCTGAAAGACGGCGACAAGCAGCCGGGGCTGCCCGCCGGCCTGCGGCGGCTGCGGGCTGCTTTCACCTTCGCCCTGAGCGGCATGCTCGAACGTTTCAAGGACGTTTTATCATGAAAAAATGCCGTTTTTGCCCTCAAGCGCGGCCGTCTTGGAAAAAGGCGGCTTTTCCTTTGCCTGTTCAACGCCGAAAAGCCGCGCTTGCGCGTTGCCAAGGCGCCGCGCGTATGGTACCATAAATCACTTTGTAGACGGGGCGTTGTTTTGGCCGATTTTTTCAAAGGATTGTTCACCAGCATGCAGCCGCGCGGAATCGCCGCGCAGGCGGTCGGCTTTGCCGCGATGGTTCTGCTGGTGTCTTCGTTCCAGATGAAGACACGCAAGAAGATCCTCGGCCTGCAGCTGGCGTCGGAGACGCTGTGGGTGACGCACTACGCCCTGCTGGGGGCCTATACCGGCATGGCGCTCAACTTCGTCGCGGCGGCGAGGTGCTTCGTTTACGCCAAACGCGAGACGAAAAAATGGGCCGACAAACCGCTGATTCCCTGGCTGTTTTTTACCGTGGCGG
>JAKJCA010000064.1 GCA_022706685.1 Bacillota bacterium | reverse complement strand
AACCGCAGCCCGCAAGGTAGGCGAGATCCTGGCAAAACGCGCCGTCGAGAAAGGCATCACCGCCGTTGTTTTTGACCGCGGAGGTTATGTCTATCACGGCCGTATTCAGGAACTGGCCGATGGCGCCCGCAAGGGCGGCCTCAAATTCTGAGGAAGGGGAGGTATTTACTTTTGGCTAACAAGATTGACGCATCCACCATGGAGCTCACCGAGCGCGTGGTGTCCATCAACAGGGTATCCAAAACGGTCAAAGGCGGCCGTATCTTCAAGTTCGCGGCGCTTGTCGTCGTCGGCGACGGCAACGGAACCATCGGTTTCGGTTTGGGCAAATCGGGCGAAGTGCCCGACGCGATCCGCAAAGGCATCGAGGACGCCAAGAAGAACCTGATGACGGTTTCCCTTAAAGGGACCACCATCCCGCACGAGGTCATCGGCAAATTCGGCGCGGGCGTCGTCCTTCTTAAACCTGCAGCCCCCGGTACCGGCGTTATCGCCGGCGGGCCGGTACGCGCGGTCGTTGAGACGGTCGGCATCAAAGATATCCGCACCAAGGCGCTTCGTTCCAACAACCCCTGCAACGTCGTCAAGGCAACCCTTGACGGTCTTGGCAAGCTGCGCAACGCGCAGGAAGTGGCCGCCGTACGGGGCAAAACCGTCAAAGAAATTACAGGGTAAGGAGAGTGCACTTCAATGGCAGACATCAATATTAAGCTTGTCAAGAGCCTTATCGGCAGCACAAAGCAGCAGATTGCCACAGCCAACGCTCTCGGCCTGCGTAAAATCGGCGACCAGTCCTCACAGCCGGACAATGCGGCGACGAGGGGCAAAATCAACAAAGTGCAGCATCTGATAAAGACCGCCCCGGCGGACCAGGGAGGTGCCAGTCAATGAAACTCAACGATCTTACCGCGGACGCCGGAGCGAAGAAAGCGCGTAAGCGTATCGGCAGAGGCCCGGCCTCCGGTCAGGGCAAGACCGCGGGCAAAGGCCATAAAGGCCAGAAAGCCCGTGCCGGCAGAGGAATGCGGCCCGGTTTTGAAGGCGGCCAGATGCCCCTGCAAAGAAGGGTTCCCAAACGCGGCTTTGTCAACGTTTTTGCAAAACAGACCGTTTATGTCAATCTCGCTTCTCTCGAACGCGCTTTTGACGACGGCGATACCGTTGATATCGCGGCTCTGCAGGACAAAGGCCTTATCAAGAAGAACTTCGACGCCGTCAAAGTGCTCGGCAACGGCGCCGTCACCAAAAAGCTGACGGTCAGCGTCAACGCTTTTTCCGAAACCGCGAAGCAGAAAATAGAGGCCGCCGGAGGAAAGGCAGAGGTGATCTGACATGATTCAAACCATGATCAACGCCTGGAAAATCGCCGACATCCGTAAAAAGATTCTGTTTACGGCTTTTATCATTCTTGTTTTCAGAATCGGCGCGGCCATTCCGGTACCCTTTGCCAACATCGGCGAGAGCGGCATCATCACGGACCCGAACGCCGGCAACTTCATGAACTACCTGAGCATGATGACAGGCGACGCGTTTAACTACGGCACCATCTTCGCCATGTCCATCACGCCCTACATCAACGCGTCGATTATCATGCAGCTGCTTACCGTCGCCATCCCTTATCTGGAAAGGCTCCAGAAGGAAGGCGAGGAAGGCAGGAAAAAAATCGCTTCCATCACGCGTTTTGTCACCGTCGGCCTCGGCCTGCTGCAAAGCACGGCTTATTACTTCTATCTGCGCAACCAGAATCTGCTGACGACCGACGAGAAAGGGCTCGCTTTTACGGGCTTCTGGATGGTTTTCCAGGCCGTCATCATCATCTTGTGTTTTACAGCCGGTACGGCGCTGATCATGTGGCTCGGCGAGCAGATTAACGACAAGGGTATCGGCAACGGTATTTCCATCATCCTGTTCGCGGGCATCGTCTCGCGTCTTCCCACACTCATCGCCCAGTTGTTCAGCTGGGATCCCGCCGTCGGTTATATCGCCAGGGGCGGCCCGTATTATTTCCTTTCCCCGTTCGCGGCGGTTTGTCTGATACTGATGATTGCCTATATCGTCTGGATGGACAACTCCGAACGCAGGATTCCGGTCCAGTACGCCAAGCGCGTCGTCGGCCGCAAGATGTACGGCGGCCAAAGCACGCACATCCCCATCAAAGTGAACATGTCCGGCGTTATGCCCATCATTTTCGCCAGTTCCATTCTTTCCCTTCCGCCGACCGTCGAGCTGTTTATGACGGTCACGAAAGGCTCCGGACTTGATAAGTTTTTCTCGGTATTCAAGAGTACTCATTGGGCGTACGGCATCATGTATTTTGTGATGATTATCGGTTTCGCGTATTTCTACGCGTCGATTCAGTACAACCCCATCGAGATGTCCAACAACATCCGCAAGAACAGCGGCACCATCCCCGGTATCCGCCCGGGCGAGCCGACCGCCAAGTTCATCGCCAAGATCCTGTCCAAAATCACCCTTCTCGGCGCGCTTATGATCAGCGTCGTGGCGCTTTTCCCCATCCTTTTCTCTCAGATCACCACGTTTGTGCTCTCCAAAACCCTGGAATATTCCAAGGGCGGCATGAACATCTCTTTGGGCGGCACCTCTATCATCATCATCGTCGGTGTCGCGCTTGAGACGGTCAAACAGCTCGAGAGCCAGATGATGATGCGCCACTACAAAGGTTTCCTTGACTGATCAAGGCGGCCGGCCGGGAACCGTCCCCGGCAAACACGGAGGAACCCGCATGATTGTGCTGAAAACGGCCAAGCAGCTTTCCCTGATACGGGAAGCCTGCGCGATTGCCGCCGGAGCACTCGAACAAGCGGGCAAGGCTGTGGAACCCGGCGTCTCAACGGCGGAAATTGACCGAATCGCCTGCGAGTATATCGCCCGGCACGGCGCTCAACCGACCTTTCTCCACTATGAGGGCTTTCCGGCCGGGGCATGCATATCGGTCAACGACGAGGTCATTCACGGCATCCCCTCGCACAAGCGGATTATCGGGCAAGGCGATCTGGTCAGCATTGACCTCGGCGCCACGCTCGAAGGCTGCATCGGCGATACAGCCGCCACTTTCGCAGCGGGCGATATCACCCCTGAAGCGAAGCGGCTGTGCGACACCACCCGCGAAAGCCTTTTCATAGGCATTGCGGCGGCTGTCGCTGGCGGCAGAATCGGCGACATCAGCAGCGCAATCCAGCTCTACTGCGAGAGCAGAGGTTTTTCTCTGGTCAGGGAGTATACCGGCCACGGTGTCGGCCTGAAACTCCACGAGGAACCGAGCGTGCCGAACGTCGGCAAAGCGGGTATGGGCCCGCGGCTGGTTCCGGGAATGACCCTCGCCATCGAACCCATGGTCAACGCGGGCTCGTCCGCCATCAAGCGGCTTTCCGACGGCTGGACGGTTAAAACGCTCGACGGCAGCCTCTCCGCCCATTTCGAGCACACCATCGCCATTACGCCGGACGGCCCCGCCATCCTGACGGCGAGTTAGGGGCGCTTGCGATGGAGATCGTGCCGGGCCGCGTCGCCAAGTCCCTGGCGGGCCGCGACAAAGGGCAACTGCTGCTGGTTATCGGACTGCAGGGCAACCGCGCCCTCGTCTGTGACGGCAAAGAACGCCCGCTGAACAGACCGAAACCGAAAAATCCCCGCCACCTTGAAACAACACCCTTCACACTGCCGGACGAAGCAGCAAGGTCCGACAAAGCATTAAGGCGGGCGCTGGGGAGCATCCAATCCATCTACGCCGCATCCGACAAGCCAGGAGGCTGAATATGTCAAAGCAGGATATGATTGAGCTCGAGGGTATCGTCATTGAAGCCCTCCCCAACGCCACATTCCAGGTGGAACTGGAGAACGGCCACAGGATACTGGCCCATATCTCCGGCAAACTGCGAATGAACTATATCAGAATACTGTCGGGTGACAAAGTGACGGTCGAGCTTTCGCCTTATGATCTCAGCCGCGGCCGCATCACTTGGCGTTCCAAGTAGACAAAGGAGGATTTCAACCATGAAAGTCAGGCCTTCCGTAAAAAGAATTTGCGAAAAATGCAAAATTATCAAACGCAAGGGCAAAGTAATGGTCATCTGTGAAAATCCGAAGCACAAGCAGCGTCAGGGTTAATCTGACCAAACCATGAATGGAGGTGCAACAGACAAATGGCGCGTATTTCAGGTGTGGACCTTCCCCGCGACAAACGAATCGAAATCGGCTTGACCTATATCTTCGGCATTGGCCGTAAAACGGCAAGCGACATCATCGCCGCTACCGGTGTCAATCCCGATACGAGGGTCAAAGACCTGTCGGAAGACGACGTTTCCAAACTGCGCGAATACATCGACCGCAACTGCAAGGTGGAGGGCGACCTTCGCCGCGAGACGGCTTACGATATCAAGCGGCTCGTCGAAATCGGCTGCTACCGCGGTATCCGCCACCGCAAGGGGCTTCCTGTCAGGGGGCAGCGCTCAAAGACCAACGCGCGCACCCGCAAAGGTCCCAAGAAGACCATCGCGAACAAGAAGAAGTAAGCCAAGGAGGGATAACATGGCTACCAAAGCTACCGCCAAAAAGACCGCGGTGACCCGCAAACGCCGCGAGCGCAAGAACATCGACACGGGAGCGGCCCATATCCAGTCGACTTTCAACAATACCATCGTTACCATCACCGATGTGCAGGGCAACGCTATTTCGTGGGCCAGCGCGGGTGAAATGGGCTTCAGAGGCTCCAAAAAGTCGACGCCTTACGCCGCGCAAACCGCAGCCGAGACAGCGGCAAAAATCGCTGTCGACCACGGCATGAAAACGGTTGCTGTCTATGTCAAAGGGCCCGGCGCGGGCCGCGAAGCGGCTATCAGGGCGCTGCAGACGGCGGGACTCGAAGTCAGCATGATCAAAGACGTGACCCCGATCCCCCACAACGGCTGCCGCCCGCCGAAGAGAAGGCGCGTATAGTTTCATTACTTAGGAGGTGCAACTGACTATGGCAAGATATACCGGTGCGGTATGCAAGCTTTGCCGCCGCGAGGGCAAAAAACTTTTCCTCAAAGGCGAGCGCTGCTATACGGGCAAATGCTCGATTGAACGCAGGGCTTATGCCCCGGGCCAGCACGGCCAAAGCCGCAAAAAGACTTCCGAATACGGGCTTCAGCTCAGAGCCAAGCAGCAGGCGAGGCGTTTTTACGGTATTCAGGAAGGCCAGTTCCATAAATATTTCCTCATGGCTGAGCGCAAGCAGGGTATCACGGGTGAAAACCTGCTGAGAATCTGCGAGAGCCGCATTGACAACGTCGTGTATCTGCTCGGCTGGTCGAGTTCACGCGCGGAAGGCCGGCAGCTGGTCAATCACGGCCATTTCAGGGTCAACGGCCATAAGGTGGACATCGCGTCCTACCTGCTGAAAGCGGGCGATGTCGTTTCCATCAAAGAAAAGAGCCGCCAAAACGACAAAATTCAGGCAATCATCGAAGCCAACGCGGCGCGGCCGGTCCCCAAATGGCTTGAAATTTCGGCCGACAGGTTCGAAGCGAAGGTCGTCAGCCTGCCCGAGCGTGAAGATATGACCGTTCCCGTCGAAGAGCATCTCATCGTCGAGTATTACTCGAAGTAATGCCGCACGTCAGCGGCGGACGCTTTTCTACCGCAGGCAGCGCCTGCGTTTTAATAAGGAGGGTTTTGAATGTTTGAGAAGAACATACCGGTCATTGACGTCGCGGAAATTGCAGACGGCGGCAATTACGCCAAAATCGTTGTCGAGCCCCTGGAAAGAGGTTTCGGCACCACGCTGGGCAACTCCCTGAGGAGGGTGCTTCTCTCCTCACTTCCCGGCTACGCAATCACATCGGCCAAAATAGAGGGAATCCTTCACGAGTTCTCGACCATCGAAGGTGTAAAAGAGGATGTCACCGAAATCGTCCTGAATCTCAAGAGCGTGATTCTCAAAATCCACGGCGACGGACCCAACACCATCTTCATCGACGCCACCGGCGAATGCGAAGTGACCGCCGGCAGCATTAAGACCGATACGGAAGTCGAGATTCTCAATCCCGAACTTCATATCGCTTCCCTTGACGCGGGCGCGCATCTTCATATCGAACTGACCTGCGATAAAGGGCGGGGCTATGTCTCTGCGGAGAGAAACAAGCAGCTGATGCAGCCCATCATCGGCGTCATCGCCATCGACTCCATCTACTCGCCGGTACTCAAAGTCAATTATATGGTAGAGAACACGCGCGTCGGCCAAATCACCGACTATGACAAACTCACGCTCGAGGTGTGGACAAACGGCACCGTGAAAGCGCAGGAGGCGGTCTCTATCGGCGCCAGGATTCTCAACGACCATCTCAGCCTCTTCAACGACCTTTCGGACGGCAAGGATGACAGCACGATTTTCCCGACAAAATCCGGAGGCCCCGACAGGATCTTGGAGATGACCATTGAGGAGCTTGACCTTTCTGTCCGCTCGTTCAACTGTCTGAAGAGGGTGGGCATCAACACGGTGGAGGATTTAACCAACAAGACCGAAGAAGAGATGATGAAAGTCAGGAATCTCGGCAGAAAGTCGCTTGACGAAGTCCTCGCCAAACTGCATTCGCTCGGATTTGACCTGGTCAAGGAAGAGGAATAACCCTTTCCGCGCGAAGGCGCAATCAACACGCGAAGGAGTGTGCAAACAATGCCAGGCTCAAGAAAACTCGGCAGGGCTTCCGACCACCGCCTTTCCATGCTCAGGGGCATGGTCACCTACCTGCTTGAAAAAGGTAAAATCGAAACCACGGTAACGAGGGCCAAAGAAGTGCGCTCGATGACCGAAAAAATGATAACCACCGCCAAAGAGAACACGCTTGCGGCAAAACGGCGCGTGCTCGGCTTTGTCACCAAAGAGGACGTCGTCAAAAAGCTGTTCGACGAGACCGCCCCCAAATACGCGGGCATCAACGGCGGCTATGTGAGAATTGTCAGGAGCGGGCCGCGCCGCGGCGACGCCGCCGAAATGTGTATCCTCGAACTCATCGATCCCGAGGAAGGCAAGAAGACCGGCAAAAAGAAAACGGCGAGGAAATCTTCCAGAAAAGACACCGCCGCAAAGGAAAAGGCAAAACCGGCTTCGAAAAAGACAGCCGCCAAAGAAGATGCCAAGCAGAAACCGGCGGCGCCGGAGGAGACTGTCGAAGAAAGCGCCCCGGAAACCGCCGAAGCGGCGCAGGAAGCATCGGCCCAGGCCGCCGAGATCGTCGAAGAAACTGTCGAGGCCGCAGAAGAAGCCGCTGCGGAAACAGCCGAAGCAGCAGAAGAAGCGGCCGCGGACACCGCCGAAGTTGCCGAAGATAACGCCCAGGAACCTGCAGAAGATGCCCAAAAAGATGCCGAGCCGGAAGCGTAAGAACAAAACGCAAGCAAGGCATAACAGCGCGAGTAAAACCCCGGGGCCAGAAAGCTCCGGGGTTGCTTTATGCCGTTTTATCCTCAGATCCCTTTCAAATCCCGTGTCAGTTCCTTGGCGCCGGAGCGCGCGTAAGGCAGATAGAACCTTTCGCCGAACTTCCCCTTGTATCCGGGATCCCAGGGTTTGACTTTGCCGCAGAAATGGACAATCACCGTATTGTCTGCCACCCAGTTGAGGTCGATCCTGCGCTTTTTATCTGTTTGAAAAGCATTATAAAACTTGAAGTACCTTTCATCCAGGTTGTAAAGCAGCGTGTTGACCGCCAGAGTCCTGGTGTGGTAAAGGCCGTTGAGAATATCCTGGTCGAACAGATAGAGTTTACGGCTGTTTTTTTCGACGTAGTCGTATACATCCTGTATTTTTTGTTCCCGCCGCAGCGCCTCAAGGTTCATCAGCAATACGCCGGAGTTGATGTAAACGCTCCCTTTGCTCATGCGGAGCCTGTGCCTGCCGAGCAGTTTGAACACTTCGAAATGATGCGTGCACGCGGCGAGAAGATGATCGCCGAGATCCATCGAATAAAAATCGCCGATGTCCTTGATGACAACGATGTCGGGGTCCAGGTAGAGCACCCGTTCAAGCGATTCGGGCAGAAAATGCGCCGCAAATATTCTTAAACAGGCTTCCTTCGGCCATCGGTAGTTGAAAGGCAGGTCGGGAAAACGGCTTTCGTCAACCCTGACGTTGACGATTTCGCAATCGTATGGCTTCACGACGGATTCGATAAGGGCGAAATCTTTTTCTGTCAGCGAAATATGCGCGACAAACACCCTGATGTGCGTCAGAGGATTATTGATGCACAAAGATCGAAGCATCACGCAAAGAGGGTCCAGATAACCGCTGTTGAGGGTGACGAGGATATCGGTCAAGGCTTTCAGCCCCCCTTTCGATATAATACCGCAACGCTGCGCCTCATCAAGAGCTTCCGGAACGGCCGTTGCGCGAGTCAAATTTTTCTGTCTTCAATATTTTATAACTTTTCGCTGCAATAAACAAGCCTTGCGCTGCGGCAGCAACGCGTACCCTTGCCATTTTTTCGGGCGGGATATACAATGGTACACAATAATAGCGGGAGCACGAAATGACGGTCAAAAACCTGGCGAGAAGGCTTTACGCGCCGGAGTATCTCATCAAACCCCGATACTGGATCGGTGAGAAACCTCCGGCAAAAGCGGTATATGGCGAATTGACCCATGTCGCGTGGCCTTCGATTACCGAGGCCGTCCTCATCAGCCTGCTCACCTTTGTGGATACGGCAATGGTGGCCACGGTCGGTCCGCAGGCCGTCGCGGCGGTCGGCATTACCAATCAGCCGCGGTTTATTTTTTATGCGCTCTTTTTTGCGCTGAACGTCGGGACGACCGTCATCGTCAGCCGGCGCTTCGGCCAGCAGGACCGGCCGGGAGCCAACAAGTGCCTCGAGCAAAGCCTGCTGTTGAGCGTTGCCGCCTCCGCGATACTCGTGACCCTGTCGTTCTTCGTCACGCGTCCGCTGCTGGCTTTTTCCGGCGCGGGCGACGATATCGTCGCCGATGCTTCGGCATATTTCCGTATCACTATGGTCGGCCTGGCCTTTACGTCCGTGGGGATGACCATCAACGCCGCCCAGCGCGGGGCGGGCAATACCAAAATATCGCTTCGCACCAACCTGACGGCGAACATTGTGAACGTTATCTTCAATTATCTGCTGATTAACGGGATCTGGCTGTTCCCGCGGCTCGAGGTCAGGGGCGCGGCGATTGCCACGCTGTTGGGCAATATCGCCAGCTGCGTGATGTCGGTCATTTCCGTATCCGGAGCGGGTACCTTTCTGCGTCCGCGCATCAAACATCTGGTCAAGCCGGACCCTGTTGTTTTCCGGCAGCTGGCAAAAGTCAGCGGCTCGGCCGCTCTCGAGCAGCTGTTTGTGAGAATCGGCTTTTTTTCCTATGTTAAAATCGTTGCCGCGCTGGGGACGACCGCTTTTGCGACGCATCAAATCTGCATGAGCATCATCAACTTTTCCTATTCCATCGGCGACGGATTGAGCATCGCCGTGTCCGCGCTTGTCGGCCAGTATCTCGGGCGGAAACGGCCGGACCTTTCGCAGGTCTTCAGCAAAGCGGCGACGCGTATCGGCCTGTTCTTTGCGTCGGCGATGTTTATACTCTTTGCTTTTTTCGGCAGCGAATTGATGAAAATATTCAGCCGCGAAACAGACATCGTCACTCTTGGTGCCCAACTGCTCCTGATTGTCGCGTTCGCTTCGCCGGGGCAGATCACCCAGCTCGTTTTTTCCGGCACGCTGAGAGGCGCCGGGGATACCAAATATGTCGCGTATATGTCGCTAATCAGCATCTGCCTTATCCGGCCGGTGTTGACGTATATTCTTTGTTATCCGCTCGAGTTCGGCCTCATCGGAGCGTGGTTCAGCCTGTTTGTCGACCAATACACCCGGCTTATGCTGACAGCGGTGCGTTTCAGCAGAGGCAAATGGAAAAAAATCGAAGTCTGAAGTTTGTGCCGCAGACTTGCAGACCGGTAAAACCGGAAGGGGAATGATCATGGACAGCATTTTCTCGGCATCATGGATTCGCTGCGGCGCGGATTGCTGCGCGGGCGGTCCGCCCGAAAGTCTTGTTTGGAGCGCGTCGGGCAGCGGCCATAACGTCACCGACGCGGGGTTCGTCTTTTCCAAGTGCTTTGACTGCGCGAAAACTGTCCGGAAAGCGAGCCTGCAGGTCACCGCGCTGGGTGTTTATCAAGCGCAGCTCAACGGCGCCCGTGTCGGCGATTTCATCCTTGCGCCGGGTTGGACTTCCTATTCCAAACGCCTGCAATATCAAACGTACGACATCACCGCCATGCTCCGGGAGCATAACCAGCTGGACATTACGGTTTGCAGAGGCTGGCGCTTTTTAGGACGCACCAAAGAAAGAATAACAGACGGCTTCAGCGACCGCGCCGCAGCGCTGATTGCAGCTGTCGATATCGAGTATCATGACGGCAGCGCGCAAAAGCACGTTACCGACGGCTCCTGGCAGGTGGAGGAGAGCAAGACCCGTTATGCCAATATCTATAACGGCGAAATATGCGACGCTTCTTTCGAATCGCAGTCGAGTGCACCCGCGCTCGCGTTTGAGCATGACAAATCCATCCTTCTGCCGCAGCAGGGCGAGAAGATTGCCGAAACGCAGCGCCTCGAAGCCCGCGCGCTGATCAATACGCCGAAGGGCGAAACGGTTATCGATTTCGGGCAGAACCTGACCGGTTATGTCGAGTTCACCGTCCGCGGCGGGAAGGGCCGGCGGGCGGTACTCCACCACGCGGAGATTCTTGACAAGGACGGCAATTTTTACACCGAGAACCTGCGCACCGCGAAACAGGAGGTCGTTTTCATCTGCGACGGCGAAGCACATCGTTATAAACCGTCGTTTTCTTTCCAGGGCTTCCGCTATATACGGCTGACCGAGTGGCCGGGCGAACCGAACCCGGCCGATTTCACAGCCGTTGTCGTGCATTCGGATATGAAACGCACAGGGTATTTCGAATGTTCGGATCCGCTCGTCAACCGCCTGTTTGAGAATATCGTCTGGGGCCAGCGCGGCAATTTCCTCGATATCCCGACCGATTGTCCGCAGCGCGACGAGCGCCTGGGCTGGACGGGAGATGCGCAGGTCTTTTTCCGCACCGCTTCCTACAATTACGATGTTGAAAAGTTCTTCTGCAAATGGTTGGCCGACCTTGCCGCAGACCAGGCGGAGGACGGCAGCGTTCCCCATGTCGTACCGAATATATTTGACCGGGAGGGAGGCTCGGCCGCGTGGGGCGACGCCGCCGTCATTATCCCATGGCAGATGTATCTGACTTATGGCAATCAGGGTGTTTTAGAGCGGCAGTTTGATTCCATGACAAAGTGGATCGATTTTATCCAAAGCCGTTCGCGCAACTTTATCTGGAACAAAGGCGACCATTTCGGCGACTGGCTGAACCTTGAAAAGGAGAACGGCGGCAAACCGGCGGACAAACGGATGATCGCCACCGCCTATGCCGCTTATTCGACCGGCCTGCTGGTCAAAGCCGGCAAGGTGCTCGGCAGGGATATGGCGCGCTATGAACAGCTGCATCGGAATATCGTCTGGGCATTCCGGCGCAAATATATCAAGAAAAACGGCCAGGTCAGAGGCGACACCCAAACCGGCTGCGCCCTGGCCCTGAAATTCGGCCTTGCGGATAATAAGGAGGCCGTCGCTTCGCAACTGGAAAAACTTGTTAAGAAGTGCGGCCATCTGACCACCGGCTTTGTGGGAACACCTTGTCTGCTCGGCGCTTTGACGGAGAACGGCCGGGTAAAAACCGCCTATGACCTGCTCATGCGCCGGGAATATCCTTCATGGTTGTATCCCGTCACAATGGGCGCGACGACGATTTGGGAACGCTGGAACGGGATGTTCCCCGACGGCACCCTGGCCGACAAGGGGATGAACTCGTTCAACCATTATGCTTACGGGGCGGTGGGCGAATGGCTGTACGGCACCGTCGCCGGCATCAACCCCGACGAAAACGCTCCGGGCTTCCGGCACATTGTCTTTCAACCCGTACCCGACGAACGCCTCTCGTTTGCGCGCGCTTCGCTCGAAACGCGGCACGGCCTTGTCGAAGCGGGCTGGAAACGTGAAAACGGCAAAATCATTTATACGTTTACGGTGCCGCAAGGCTGCTCGGCGAGCGTCCGGCTCGGCGGCGAAAGCCGCGAAACAGGCCCCGGCACCTTTACCTTTGAACAGGAGGGCTGACATGGTTGCTGATACTTTGGCAAATCTCGGGATATATTCCCCTCTGAATCCGTATATCGAAAAGGCGGCGGAATATATCGAAGCGTTCCAAAAACAGCCGGCCGCCGACGGCAGGTACCCGCTCGACGGCGACCGATTCTTTGTGATTGTCCAGCGCTATGCCACATCGTCCCGCGAAGGCAAGCATTTCGAGGCGCACAGGAAATACATCGACCTGCAGGCGGTGCTCAAAGGGCGGGAAACCATTGCGTGGGCGCCGCTCGAAGAATTGTCGGAGATATCCGAGGAGTTTTCCAAAGGCGGCGATATCGCTTTCTATGACGGGAAGGAGCGCATGGCGGTCAAACTGCGCGAAGGGTGGTTCGCCCTGCTTTTCCCCGGCGACGCGCATATCCCCTGCGTCGCGCTCGGCAAGCCCGCAGAGGTGGTCAAACTCGTTTTTAAAATAAGAATGGAATCTTAAAGGACGCCCAACTGTTTCAGCGCGATATAGGTCATCGCAAGCCCCAGCGCCACAAAAATACCGCCCGTCACCCGCGCCAGCACTTTTTCGCTGACACGGTTGGCGAAATGAGCACCGAGCAGGCCGCCGGCGATGGTGCCGGCGCCGATGACAAGGCCTGCCAGCAGATCGATGTTGCCCCTCGCGCCGTGGCCGACGGCGCCCGACAGCGCCGTGATCGCCATGATGAGCGTCGAGGTGCCGATGGCTTTATGCAGCGGCAGCCGCACCACGAACAGCAGCACAATTAAAAAGTTGATACCGCCGCCCGCGCCGGCGACGCCGCTGATGATGCCCAAAACGAAACCGATGCCCAGCGAGGCGAGATTGGTCTGCCAACCCGGCTTCAGCCGCGCCGGCCGGTCGATTTTTGACAGGCTTTTGCCGGTATTCGCGCCGCGCACCAGCATAAAGACGCCGAAAAGAGCCAAAAAGATTCCGAAAGCGCTGCCGAAATCGGATTCGGGGATCAGGTCCGCGAACATGGCGCCCAGCTGCGCGCCGCCGACCGATCCCGCCGCGATCCAGAAGCCGCGCTTGAGGTCGATATTTTTGTTTTTAAAATAGGTGTAGGAAACAACAATCGAGCCGATGACGTCAACCATCAGGCTGGTGCCGATGGCCTGCTGCATGGTGAAATGCATTCCCATGCTCAGCGCGGGAATGACCACCATCACGCCGCTGGCGCCGATGAGGCTGGTCATGCCCCCGCTGCAGATACCCAAGCCGATGAGCAGCAGAACGGTTACAACATCCATGGATTTCTCCTAAGGCCGGCGAAGCGTCTTTAACAACAACGGACACACGCATCGATGTGTCCGTTGAGCTTTGCGCCTGTTCTTGTCAAATACCGGCCAGGCGGTTGAGGGGTCCCTGATAGGCTTCGATTTTCAGGTCCATGACGTCTTTCATCAAAACCGGCTCGCCGAGCGTGGCGGATTCATAGATTGCCATGGGAACGCCCATCGCCTTATATCCTGTCATGGCGTCAACCTCCACCTGCCTGAGGCCGTTGAGCGCGTCGAAGTGCTGTTTCCACTCGATGGCCAGCGTGTCCTGAAGCCCGTAAGGGAAGTATATGTCCTTTTCCTCCTCGCTGAGCGTTTCGATGAACGCTTCATACAGGTCGTTGAGCGGATAAACGAGTTTCTGTTTGCCGTTGTAAATACCTTCTCCCCAAAACGCCGCGCCTTCGGACCCGTAGATGACGTTGGAACGGTCCACTTTTCCGGGCGCGGCCCGGGTAACCAGCCAGGTGCCGATGACGCCGTTTTCAAACTCAAGGATAGCGAACGTCGTATCCTCAACCGTTGCTTCAATGGGCTCTTTCAGCGTGGCGGGGTCAATCGCTTTCAGCGACCGCGTCTTGCGGAAATGCGC
>JAKJCA010000063.1 GCA_022706685.1 Bacillota bacterium | reverse complement strand
GTACGGCCGAGGAATACATAAAAAACTGGGATTTCGGAGTTCTGGAAAGTGTCAAAAAACGCGGAATGAACCTTATCCGCCTCGGTTTCACCTGGGCGCTGGTGGAGCCAAAGCCGGGGGTTTACAACGAAGCCTTTCTTGACGCGGTGGGCTTGATTCTGGACAAGTGCGCGCAGCTGGGCATTTATGCCTATCTTGATATGCATCAGGATTTGTACAGCGGCGCCGGCGGATACGGCGGCGACGGCGCGCCCGCATGGGCCTGCCTGAAAGGCGGGTACGAGTTTAAGCCGGCGAAGTTTGTCTGGGCAGAGGGTTATTTCTGGGGACGCGCCGTCCAAAATTGTTTTGACAGCTTTTGGGCGGATAAGAAAGTCGACGGCAAAGGCCTCATTGAATATTACTGCGATATGTGGAAACATGTGACGCAGCGTTTCGCCGATAAACCGGCCTTATTCGGCTTTGATCCGATGAACGAGCCCTATCCGGGCAGCGACGGTGGCAAAGTGTTCCGCAAACTCGTCGCAAAAACGGTTCGCGTGACGCTGTTTGACCGTCAGCTGAAACGCACGAAAATGCTGGGCGACCTGCTGCATAAAAGCAGGCGTCCGCGTCTGCTCGATCATTATACCGGAGACGTTTTCAGGAAAATTACCGCCGCCGGCGACGACCTGATTCGAAAGTTCGACCTTGAGCGGTATTCCCCTTTTTTGAACAGGGTTTCCTCCGCCATCAGGGAGGTCACGCCGGGAGGCATTGTTTTTATGGAGAACTGTTACTATTCCAACCTCGGCATCCCCTGTTCCACCCCGCCGGTCGAAGTCGGCGGTATGCGGGAGCCGCTGCAGTGTTTTGAGCCGCACGCTTATGATTTCATGGTCGACACGCCGTCGTACAAATTCGCCAGCAACGACCGCATCAGCGCCATCTTCAACGAACACCGGCGCACGCAGGTTCGGCTCGGCGTACCTGTTGTCGTCGGCGAGTGGGGCGGGTATTCGGAAGGAACGGAGTGGTTCCCCCACGTCAAGCATATTCTCGCGATTTTTGACGCCAACAAATGGAGCAATACCTATTGGGCATATTTCAAAGGGCTGTTCGAGACGCCGCTTATCAATGTGCTTGACAGGCCTTATCCGGCCGCGGTCCCCGGTGAAATTGTCAGTTACCGCCACGACCGTGAAGAGGAAAGCTTCTCCCTTTGCTTTGAACAAACCGAGCCTTGCGAAGCACCCGTTGAAATCTATCTGCACAAACCGGCCAAACGGATTGAAACCGGTTTCAGAACCGAAACGGCGGATACCAGCGGCTTTGGCGGCGCACTGCTCAAAGTGTATTCCGAACCGGGCAGGCATCTGATCAAAATCACATTCTGATTCCATCCCGTGGCATCCGGCAGGAGGAATATCGGACCGATGGACACCGGCGGGCAAAACAGCAGAAAGAAAGGGCTGACGGCAGCGTTTGTAATCGCGGCGCTGCTGGCCGCGGCGTCGGTTATCCTGCTCGCTGTATATACCGGAGGCGGAGCCGGCGGCGAAAAGGAAAATAAGCCGGCCGCCGGCGTTCTTATCAGCGAGTTTATGCCCGTCAACAAAAACTCCTATTTTGACAGCGCCGGAGACACGCCGGACTGGATCGAAGTTACCAATACCGGCAGCGGCACGGTCAACCTGTTCGGTATGAGCCTCAGCGACAGCAGGGATCAACCGGGCGCCTTCGTCTTTCCGAACATCAGTTTGAAACCCGGCGGGTTCGTTGTTGTTCTCGCCGGCGGAAAAAACGCGGGCGGACCCCTCCACGCCTCTTTCGGCCTGCGCGGCGAGGGGGAAGAAATCGTGCTGTTCGACTCTTCCGGCGGCGTGATCGATTCGGTGGAATATACCGGCGGCGAGGCCGGAATGTCTTTTGCACGCGACTATACGAGCGGCAAACTGACAAAAACCGCGGCGATCAGCCCGGGGTTTGAAAACACGGAAAAAGGTGCAAAAGCCTATACAGAATCCCTGGTATCGGAAACCACCGGACTCGCGGTCAACGAAGTTTGCCCGAAGAATTACAGTATCGTCAAGGATGCCGACGGCGACTATTCCGGCTGGGTGGAAGTGATCAACACATCGGAAAGAACCCTGAATCTGGCCCTTTTCGGGCTCAGCGACAATACGGCCGAACGGCTGAAATGGGCTTTCCCGGAAAAAGAGCTGGCGCCGGGCCAAGTACAGCTTGTTTTTCTCTCGGGCAAAAACAGGGCCGAAGGCGAACTGCACGCCTCTTTCAAACTGGGCAGCCAGGATACGGCGCTCTATCTCAACGACCGCAGCGGCAAACTGGTGGAATCGGTCCCGTTGCCCGCAAACTTGGCGCCCGACACCAGTTACGGCAAATCCGGCGACCGCTGGCAGGTCTTCGGCGAACCGACGCCGGGTTACCCGAACACGCGCGAGGGGCTCAGCGAATTTTACAGCGACTTCCTCAAAAGCAACACATCGGGTCTTTATATCAACGAGGTCATGCTCGCCGGCAAAGGCCTGGTTACCGACAGCGATGGCGCGGATTGCGACTGGATCGAACTGGGCAACCGGGGCGATAAGCCCCTGCGCTTAAGCGACTTTACCCTCTCCGACGACGCCGGCAAACCGGACCGTTTCCGGCTGCCGGATAAAATGCTCGGCGCAGGCGAATATATCGTTGTCAAAGCTTCGGGTTCCGCCGGCAGCGGCAAAAACAGTATGGAAGCGCCCTTTTCTTTGAGCAGCGGAGAAGCGGTGATTTTATCCGATCAAGCGGGAATTATCGACCGCGTCAAAGCCGATTTTTCTGTCCTTGCCTCGCCGGCAGCCTTCTCCATCGGTAAAGCAGGCGACTTGAGCATGCAGTATATGGCTCAAGCGACGCCGGGCAGGGCAAACGCCGCGGGTTGGAAAACCTGCTCGGGCACCCCCGTTTTTTCGGTTCAGGGCGGCGTATTCGCGGCAGGAGGATTCACCGTCGCGTTAAGCGCCGGCGAGGGCGCCGAGATTCGCTACACGCTCGACAGCACGACACCCGGCCGGAACTCCGCGCTTTATACCGAACCGATCGCCATTCAAACCACCACCGTTATCCGGGCTCGCGCGTATCAAAACGGCGCTGCAGATGGACCTGTCACCGCTTCTACTTATATCATAGCCGCCGGGCACGACCTGCCGGTTGTCTGCGTTACCGCGACCCCGGCATCGCTGTACGCTCCCGGCACGGGTATTTACACCAATTATGAGTTGCGCAAAGAAGTGCCGGCGCATATCGAATTCTATGACGGCGGGGTCAAAAAACTTGACCAGAACTTCGCGCTGCGTATTTTCGGCTCCTTTTCGCGCATGAACGCCGCCAAATCGTTCGCGCTGCTGGCGCGCTCCTCCTACGGGCCGTCCACCTTCGCATGCAAATTGTTCAATACCCAGCCCTATACGCAATACGAATCGTTTCTGCTGCGCAACGGCGCCTCGGAAACCGCCTTCGCAAAAATCGTCGACGTGATGCTTTGCTCCCTCGTACGGGATACGACCAGGGTCGCGACACAGGATTTCCGGCCGAGCGTCCTGTATGTCAACGGCGAGTATTACGGCGTTTACTTTATTCAGGAGAAAATCAACGAGGCATATATCGCCCAGCACTACGGGGTATCGAAAAAGAGCGTCAACCTCCTGCAGGCCAACGGCGGCAAGGTCATTTCCGGAGAAAAAACCGCTTACACCGAACTGTACGACTTTGTAAAAAGCCACGATATGTCCGTCCAGGCCAACTATGACTACGCCGCCAAGCGTATGGATATCGACGACTATACCGATTACGTCATCTGCGAGATGTACGTCAACAACACCGACACGGGCAACATCAAGTTTTGGATGAGCGATGAATACGACGGGCGCTGGCGCTGGATTTTTTATGACGTCGACTGGGCTTTCTGGTTCGAGGATATGAACGGGCTGAAATTTTATACCAACCCGGAGGGCAACGGCGTCGGCCACTTTTTCCGCAACGATATCCTGCGCGGCCTGCTGAAAAACCCGGCTTACAAGAAAAAATTCATCGAACGCTTCGCCTACCATATCAACGTTACCTTTGAACCCGGGCGCGTCATCGCGCGCATCGACGAAATCGCCGGCATGATCGACTCCGAAATGCCGCGCGACAAAGAACGCTGGGGCGGCAGTTACAGCGGTTGGAAGGGTTACGTCGACGCAAAAAGAGATTATGCCCGTTACCGCAACAAAACTGCCAAACAGCAGCTGCAGGACTATTTCGGGCTTTCCGACGCCCGCATGAAGGAATTGTTCGGCTGAAAAGGAGGCGCAACGGTGCAATATGCCGGCAAAAGGCTCAGGCACGAGCTGAAATATATCATCAGCACGGGCGAGTACCGCTGCCTGAAAGCGCGCCTTGAAGCCGCCATGAGCGCCGACGCGCATACTGCGGACGGCGGCGAACGGGTACGAAGCCTGTATTTCGACGATGTGTTTGATTCCGCTTACCACGAAAAAGCGTCCGGCATCGAAATGAGAAAAAAGTACCGTATCCGTATTTACAACGAGTCCGCCGCGCTTATCAAACTGGAATGCAAACAAAAATTCGGCAGCTTAACCGCCAAGGAGTCCGCAACGCTGAACATGGATCAGTACAGGGTTCTGCTGTGCGGCGGCGACTGTTCCTTTCTGCTGAACGCGGGTGAAATGGCGGCTGGCATGTACGGCGCTGTCAAAACGAGGCTGCTGGCGCCTTCGGTAATCACCGATTACCTTCGCGAGGCCTACACCTGCGAAAACGGGAACTTGCGCGTGACGTTTGACAGCGATGTGCGCGCGGGCATCTACGAAACGGATATCTTCAGCCCCGGCCTGATTACGGCCGATTGCCTCGAGCCTGGCACGCTGATTCTTGAAGTCAAATACGACGATTTTCTGCCCGGCTATATCAAAAAGATGCTTCAAATCCCCTCTCACCGGCGCGAAGCCGTTTCGAAGTTTCTTTACTGCAAAAATACCCAGCTCGCGCGCAATCCCGCCGCACGCGGTTTCCGTTTTACTGCGGGTATCCATCAAATGCAAATAAGGGAGACAATGCCATGAACACCTTTCAGGACATCTTCAAAAAGAACTTTCTCAGCGGCAGCGAAACACAGATTACGCCTTTGGGGATCCTGGGCGTCATGGCCGTTTCCATCGCGGTCGCGGCCTTCATTTACCTGATTTACAAGCGTTTCTACAAGGGCGTCATTTACAGCCGCAATTTCAATATATCCGTCGCCCTCATGACGGTCATCACCGCGATGATTATCGCGACGATCACCTCGAACATCGTGCTGTCGCTGGGCATGGTCGGCGCGCTGTCAATCGTCCGTTTCCGCACCGCCATTAAGGACCCGATTGACCTGATTTTCCTGTTCTGGGCCGTCGCCGCCGGTATCGGAACGGGCGCGCGTTTTTATTGGGTGGTCCTGATCGGCAATCTGGCCGTCGGGCTGACCTTCATCATCCTGTCGGTGATAAAAAAAGACAAGTCCGTTTACCTGCTGATTATCCGCTTCAGGACCGAAGCCACCGAAGACGTCAACCGCTACCTTTCGCGTTTCAAATACACCCTGCGTTCCAAAACGACCAGGATGGATATTTCCGAACTCACGCTTGAAATTCAGGTGAAAACCCGGGATACGCGTCTGATTGACGGTCTCAACCGCATCGGCGGCGTGGACAACGTGTCGCTTGTCGCCTACAACGGAGATTTCGCGCAATAAAGCCGTGATATATGACGAAGGCGGCAAAGCGGAGCGAAACTCGTTTTGCCGCCTTCTCTTTTGTATTCGTTAAAAATGTTCGAACAGGCCGTTCTCTCTTTTGGGGAACGCCCTGAAAAAGTCGCGCGCAGGGGTTTTCAGTTCAACGCCTCTGAGGTATGCGGCATTTTCGGGATGATAATTCGAGTAGCCGTACAGCATCTGCGTCAGCGAGGGAATTTCCGCGGCGATGTCAAAACCGGAAGCATCCGGCAATTTCTCGACCAGCGCCTCTCCCCCTCCGTATTCGACGCGGAAGACTCCGCCGCCCGGTCCGGACGGGTCCACGGCCTTCAGTACAAAGCGGCCGCTCTCCAATGGGTAACGGTTTGCCCTGAGCATCGCTCCGGTGTCAAGTATGCGCGCCATCACATCCGGCACATCGGTGTAAGAAGTGTGTGTGTAACGGCTTAAAACCATATCGATTTCCGGCGACATGGTGCAGTTGTGGATTTTAACGGTTTCCAGTTCGCCTTCATACATGCGTATAAAACCAAACAGCGCCCGCAGCGACTGCGGCGAGGTAAAAGCCATTTCATAGACATGAAGGTTAATGCTGCGCATCCTGTTGATATGAAACTCGTTTTCGACGCTCAGCGTGATGTAGGAAGCCGGCTTGCCTTGAGCATCATACCAGATGTAGGTGCCCGGTTTGCCCCCTCCGCTCACTTGTGAAAAGAGGCCCGCGCCGTATCTTCTGAACATAATGTTTCTGCCGCGGGAAAACGCCTCGTAGATATCCAGAAGGTCCTGCGCCTGCGTTAAGCTGCCGAACGGCGTCAAATCGGCGCAGCGTTCGATGTAGCCGATGGCGCTCATCGGAAATTCAACAATTCTGTGATCACTGACCTTCTCAAAACCGAATTGTCTGTAATAAGAAAACGAGAACGGATGAAGAAACGCGACCGCCCACCCCTCCTCGCCAGCCCTGGCGAAAGCCTCTTCAAACATCAATCTGACGCAGCCGCGACGCCGGTACTGCGGTTCAGTGCCCAGCCCGCCGACGGCCAGCGAGCGGATATAATTGCCGGCATACATACTCTCTATGGTCGCAAAGCTTCCGTGCGCCATCACCGCGCCGTTTTCGCCGGCGACGGTCCATTGTTCTTTTGGAAAGGGCGTGCCGCTTTCGGTTCTTATTTTCCGTATCGTCATGTTTGCCCGCCTCCCGGGGAAGGAACCAAAAGGCATTTAACGGTCAGCCCCGCGTCCATATCGTCAAACGCGTCGTTGATTTGCCGGACGGCATAGCAACTTGCCGCCGAACGGATGGCCGCCTCGAGTCCGCGGCGCTTCGTGAAAAACGAAAGGTATTCCCGCACATCCCGCATCGAATACTGGGAAGAGCCGATGATACGCAGCGCTTTAAAGGTAATAGTCTGCGGCGCAATTTCGACATTACGGCCGTTGGAATATTGCCCGGGCACAAGATACAAGCCGCGGTTCCTCAGCATGCCGAGGCCCTGCGTAAAAGCATCCGGATTGCCGGACGCTTCATAGACGAGGTCCGCACCAAGTCCGGCTGAAACCTCCTGAATCGTCTGCGCGACGGCATCCGCGCCGTCCTTTTCATAACTGAGCACCCTGCTCGCGCCTAACGCAAGGGCGAGGGCCCTTTTCGCCGGATTTTCACGAACGGTGAGTGCGATGACGTTCTTGATGCCGGCGGACGCAAGATACATCAGGGCGAACAGGCCCACGGGGCCGATCCCCTGAACAACGGCGGACGATGCTTCGCCGAGAACGAAACCGGCTTGCCGAGCCAGTGAAAACGCGTGTATCGCCGTCGGGCCTGCACAGGCGAAAACCGCGGCCGCCGCCGCGTCTGTTTCAGCCGGAATTTTCACCAGGTTTTGTACCGGCGATAAATTGTATTCCGCAAAGCCGCCGAAAAAGTGTGGCGGAACGTCGGGGTCACCCGCGTTGGTGACGCCCATGCGCACGCAGTTGGCGTCGTCGCCCTGCCTGCACAGGAGGCATTCCCCGCAGGGGCAGGCGATGACGCTGATGACGCGGTCGCCCGCCGTTAATCCGCTGCGCCCTGAATCTTCAGGCGATATTTCCTCGATTTGTCCGACAAATTCGTGGCCGATAATCGAGGGGAAACCGACAGGGATCTTCCCGTTTTTAATGTGGACATCCGTGCCGCAGATTCCGCTGGCAATCAGCCGCAGCCCGGCCATCCCCTCCGGTGCGGAACAAACGTCAAACTCCTTAAGCGAAAAACGCTTATGCGGCCCCTCGAAAACCGCCGCCCATGCTTTTTGCTGCATATCGCTTTCCTTTCGCTGTCACTGTTTTCATATTACTTTGGTGATCAGTGTTCCGTTCTTTGCAGAATATCGCGCTGCACATCGCCGCTGAGCGCGGTGTAATAGGCGCTGAAACCGGAAACGCGCACCACGAGGCCGCCGTAGTCTTGCGGATACTCCATCGCGTCTTCAAGCATCTTGCGCGAAACAGCGTTGATCTGTATCTGCTGCCCGCCTTTTCGGAAATAGGTCTTGATCAGTTCCCGCAGCGCGGCGCGCTTGACCGGGTCAGAAAAGACCTCGGGCGAGTATTTTTGATTCAGAACCGTACCGCAGGCGACGAGGGTATAGTCGGGTTTGGCGACGGAGTTGACGACCGAAGTCGGCCCGTCCCTGTCGGCGCCCCGCATCGGCGAAGCTGCGTCGCTGAGCGGCTCGCGCGCGCGCCTGCCGTCGGGTGTCGCCGCGACCTCGCGTCCTGCGGGAATATTGCTGGTATTGGCTGCCATGGCGGTATAGATCGCGCCGCCGTCACGCGTGCGGTATCGGGAAAACAACTCGTTCATAAAACGCACATACCAAACCGCGTATTTATCCGCAAAATCGATGTTGTTGCCGTATTTCGGGGCGCGCAGGAGCCTGCCGCGTAATTCTTCAAAGCCCCGGTAATCGGCCAGCAGCGCGTCCCTGAGTTGCGTCATCTCGGCGTAGCGTTCGACAAAAACCGCCTCCTCTATCGCCGCGAGGGAATCCGCCACCGTGGCGATGCCCATGCAGGCCGCTCCGTGAACGGAGGGGTACAGCGCTCCGCCCGCGTTAATGTCGAGCCCCCTTCCGATGCAATCGCGACAGAAACAGGAGAGGAACGGCTGAGGGTACCGTTCGGCATTGTACCGTTCATTTTCCGCGCGGAACCAGGCTATATATTCCGCGGCCATAAAACGCAGCTGTTCTTCCATGGCGGTAAGGAACATCCCCATCGTTTGAAAGCCGCCCGCATCGCCGGTCTTCGGGCCGAGCGGGTCGCCTGTTAGCATACAGCGGCCGTCATTGAGCGCAAGTTCGATGGCTTTGGGGGCGTTGAACCGCCCGTCGGACCACGGGGGCTGCCGGCCGGGAATGAAGTTTTCGATACAGCCGACCATGCAGTAATCCCTGCAGTCCTCGAGCGCATAGCCTTGTTTTTTCAGCGCTTCGATATTGACCTTGTCGTTCATCAGAGCAGGGTAACCCAGCCCGGTGCCGATCGACACCAGGCATTCGTCGAGGAAGTCGTCCGGGATTCCGGCGTAAATCCTGGCAGAAAGGTTGGGGCCCGGGATGCCGCAATTTTTAACGGCTTCCAAAATAAGGTAAGAAAGTTCGTTGACCGCTCCGCCGCCGTCGCGCCCGACGCCGCCGACGGCGATATTCACCACGTCGTCCGACCCGAAGAACCGCCGCCTCTCGCCGATTTTCATCAGCGTACACTCCAGCATAGCCAGCGCCTGTTCGCGCGTCAAAGAGCCGTCCTCGATATCCCTTCGGTAATAAGGGTATAAATATTGATCCATTCTGCCAAGCGCCATCGCGTACCGGCCTTCGTAGAGGAAGGCGGTATGTGCCAGCCACGTCAGCTGAAGCGCTTCGCGGAAATCAGACGGCGCGCGCTTTGTCAAGGCGCGGCAGCATGCCGCGATTGCCATGAAGCGTATGCTTGCTTCGCCGGACTGCACGGCCGCTTTTTCTTCCGCCGCGGCGGCGTAACCTTCCGCCATGGCTCCGAAGGCATTCATCGCCGTCTCCATCGCCCGCAGGTATTCCCTTTTTTTCGCTGTCGCTACTGCGCGCCCCAAGCGTGAACGCGACGCCCTTATTTTTTCAATAGTTCCCCGGATACCGTCGCCCAGAAAGGTTTCATAATCGGGCGCGAAATGGTCGAAGTTGGTCAGAAAACCGCGCGAGCCCGCATTCGCGCATACTCGGCGCGCCTTCTCGAGCAGCGACGGCGACACCGCGCCGGGTTCGGCGAACATCCCGGCGATACTGCCGGCTATCAGATCGTTTTGGTAGATGTGTTTTGCGCCGCGGCGCATGAGGCTGTCAAAAGCAAAGGCCGCGGCAAGGCACGGCGGGTCGTCATAATGCGCCGAATATCCCTGATAACGAAGGTAATCGGCGATGTTGACACGCTCGCCGCCCAAAGCGTCGATTTCTTTTTTCAGCGCTTTCGCGTCGGACAAGTTTTCACCTCGCGGGATCGTTGGCGGCGCAGAACCGGCTTTCAAGAACAGCGGCGCAGATTTGTTTTACGCCGCCGTGAAAGTTTAATCCGCCTTGGGAGTGATTTGCACTTCGGTGGGAAGATACGCCTCAAAGACCAGTTTGCCGTCCACAACGGCCATGCTGATAAGCCGCATTTTGTTGGCTTCGGAGAACAGATAAAAACGTTTGAAATACGAGGCAAATTTATCGATATTCTCCGGCGTGTTGTACTGGTCGGGCAGCGTGAATATGCCTGCTTTGGCGAATTTATATTTCAGGTTGAAAACGTCGTTTTGCGCTGTCAGGAAACCGACGGTATAGATATTCATCTTTTCCGGCAGCGGTATCGGAATGAGTTCGGCCGCTTCCGGGAAAATGGTGGATAGAATGGTTTCGACATAAGCCCGGGAACTTGTCGCGATGGAGCCGTCATCCTCCACTTTAATCTGGATATCCTCAAACCACAGGAAGGGCGTCGTTACCTCGTTGGCAAACGCGGTGGCCTCCTCGCTGGTGAGAACGACTTTCTTCTTCTCGTATTTTGAAAACTTGTAGTTGTAATCTTTGGAATCCAGTTTTTTGGCAACCTCTGAAGGTTTTTTGGTCGTGCCCGTCAGGCCCGTGTCCTGCAAATCGCCTTCGAGCGCTTTTTTATTGTCGTACTTGATGCCGTCGCCGAGGTCCGCGGTAATATGGATGCCGACCGCCTGGATGGCGCGGTTGGTATCCGCCTGGGTGTAACGGATGCCCAAATCTTTCGGCCCGAACCAGGCGAGCGAGCCGATAGCGTAAATAATAGAACCGGTCAGCAGCGCGAATATCGCAAGGAAAATCCAAAGGCCGATATGCCGTTTTTTCTTCGGTTTCGGCGCCGCCGGCACGGCGGGCGGCATGGGGGGAGGCGTCTGATACGCCGGCTGGTAGACGGGCGCGGGAGGGGGCGGAGCCGGCGCCTGCGCAACCGGCGGGATCGGCTGGGCTGCCTGAACGCGCTGGGGAGAAGGGGGCGGCGGTGGCGGCGGGACAGTTTCCGCGGGCGCCGCGTTGAGGTTGACCGTTTCTTCCACGGTTCGGGCGAACTCGTTCTTCTGGCCGCATTTCATGCAGAAGGCGCTTGAGGCGTCCATTTCTGCGCCGCAGTTTTTACAAAACATCGTACACTCATCCCTTCTTTAATCGGATTCGTCCTATCCGGAATATATCATATCCCGCCGGCAATGTAAACCGCGGCGGGACATTGTTTTCTAGTCATGTTTATGGCCGGGTGAGCTTCTCAGCGTTGATGTGATAGATTTTTTCCAGCGCTTCCTGCGGCAGGCCGAGGGAGTCGAAAAGTTCTTGATGGCTGTTGTCGAAGCAGTCGCGCGCGTACAGCAGGCGGTCTTGAAAACGGATGATAAAATCTTTTGAATATGCAAGGTCACGGGACAGCGCGTTGCGCGCCGAGCCCGCCGAGCAGTCACAGTAGAGGTTAGGATACTTCGCCAGCAACTGCTCGATTTTGCCGCCGGGAATGACGGGCCCCTTGGGATAAGATTCCCGCAGGCCGAGGTCGTCATTGGAGATGTGGCACCAGAAGCCCGGCGCATGGCCGAGGAAGTTTGTTTCGGGACAAAGCGCGAGCAGGCGCTCGAGGGTGTCGATGCCGCCTCCGTACCACCAGTCCGGCCTGGGATAATCGTTACCTGTCCGCGTCGCCGAGGCGTAATCGAAATGCAGCACGACGGGCAGGCCCGCCTCGCCGCAGTAGCGGAACAGCCGCATGGCGTCCGGGTTGTCGTACATCATGCGGAACTTGACCTCGCCGCACACGCGGACGCCGTACATCTTCACAGCGCTTTTAAGCCTGTCTACGGCGCCCGGCCTGCGCGGGTCCGGCGCGTAACCGAGTATAAAACGTTCCGGGGCTTTCTGCTTATAGGCGAGCCCGAGAGCGAATGGAATTGGCACTTCGTGCTCGTAATCCTGCAAAGCCGCCGGCAAAACCGCCGCCGTGGATGGAGGATATTCGCCGGCCGGCGTCTCCCACGACAGCAGCCAGGTTTTGTCGATGCCGTACCGGCCCATATTTTCAATGAAGGCATCGAAATCATGGCCGTGCCAGTCCGGGTGGTTGTGCGCGTCGATTAACATGGCGTTCTCCCGTTGCGCGTTTCGTTGTTTCGATCAGCCGCTACTGCCGGTTGAAAAACGACCAGCAGCCTTTGGTGTCGGGCTCGTGAACCGGCAGCGCCAGCAGCTCGTCGCTCGCCACGAGTACCTTTTTGACGGCATGGACGTATGAATCGATGGCTTCCGGCATATATTTCTTGAACCACGGCACGGAGAAAATGTTGACCGCGCCGCTGACTTTCACCGCCGCGTCCAGTTCCCTGACGTCCCTCGCGCTGTAGGCAATTCGCGTCGGTTTGCCGGTGTGGTTGCGGTCAAAGTCACTGAAAAAACGGTGCGTGTGCAGCGGGAAGTTGCCGTATGGCCGCGTGCCGAAGCCCTCGGCATTGAGCGCTTCGCAGAAGGTGCACAGGGCGAGCCCGCCCGCCTCTTCGGGCACAAAAAAGCCGTGCGGCGCGTACCAGCCCGCCATCGTCGAGCCCGTCGCCTCGTCGACACGGTGCGCCCTGACGCCCTGTACGCCTTCGAGGGCATCCCAAAAATAATTCATCGCCCGGCGGATTTCTGCCGCGCGTTCGTCGTAATATTTCAGCTGCACACGGCCCATCGCCGCGCTCATCTGGTTGAGGCGCCCTTTCATGCCGCCGAGCGCGATGTTCTGGTATCGCAGCAGGTACGGCGTCACGATATGCGCCGCGTCGCTTCGCTCATAGTGCGCGTAGGCGAGCGCCCGGTCGTATGCCTCGCGGTTGTCTGTCACCAGCATGCCACCCTCGCCGATGGCGAAGGATTTGCCTGACATCAGCGACATCGCGCCGACGTCGCCGAAAGTGCCGAGTTTTTTGCCTTTGTAGAGGCCGCCCTGCGCGTGGGACACATCCTCAATGACTTTAAGGCCGTGCTTTGCCGCAAACGCCATAATACGGTCCATATCGGCAGGATGGCCGAGGTAATGTACCACCATGACGGCGCGCGTATCGGGGCCGACGCAGCGCTCGAGATCGTCCGGGTCGAGGCACAGCGAATGTTCCTCGATATCGGCGAAAACGACGGTCGCCCCGAGATTGAAGGCCTGCACGCAGCAGCCCCAGTAGCTTTTGCTCGGGCAGATGAGCTCGTCCCCCGCCCCGAGCCCGATGGCGTACATCGCCGCCTGCAGCGCCATGGTGCCGTTGCAGAAGGCCAGCGCGTGGCGGCTCCCCTGCCATGCGGCGAACTCCCGCTCAAACTGCGTGGTGACATCCGTCGCGGACATCGCGCCATGCCTGAGCACCTCGAGCACAGCGGCTTCGTCCTCCGGGGTGACAATCGGCCATTTGAACAATTCCCCGGGCACATTTGCCACGGCTTTTTCGCCGCCGAATATAGCGAGTTTTTCCATGGGCGCGCCTCCATTAACAGCACAGGGTCGTCATCAATCTAACGTTGTGTTGAATATATCTTACTGACCGTTTTGACTAACCAAGCAACGGAATTAATAGGTTTTTGCCGATACGGCGGCGGAGGGGCTGCCGTAGACATTGGCGCCGCCGACGGTTGTATACGCCCGTACTTTGTAGGTATAAGTTCTGCCTTTTACCAGGCCGCTATGGGTGAAACTTGTCAGCGTGGTCACTTTCAGCCGCTCATAGGCGGCTTTTGCGCCATTGTAGCGGTAGAGCACATAGCCGCTCGCGCCGGCGACCGGGCTCCAGGTGAGTTTGATGCTCGACGCGCTCGCGCGCGCCGCTTTGAAGTTGGCCGGGACAGAAGGAACTGGTTTGGCGGATACGGCGGCCGAGGCGGACGAGTAGGTGTTGACGGTGTCCACGGTTGTATAGGTAATCACCTTGTAATAATAGGTCTTGCCGCAGGTGAGGTTTATGTCAGTAAAAGCATCGGAGGAAGAAGACCCTACTCTTGTATAGGGCCCCGCGGCGGAGGCGGCGCGGTAAATGAGGCTGCCTGTGGCGCCGGCGGGTTTTGACCAGGTGATTTTCGCACTGTTATAG
>JAKJCA010000012.1 GCA_022706685.1 Bacillota bacterium | reverse complement strand
GGGTTTTCACCCGCCCCGATTTTCTGTTTATTGGGGTGTCTTTAGGATTCACACAAGCGAAGCCCGGACGCGGCGGGACGGCAGCGGTACACCCGCGCGAAACGCTCGGCGAGTTCGCTTTCACATGCGGCCGCGCTGTTTTCGTCGGCAAAGATACCGTACACGGTCGGGCCGCTTCCGCTCATCACGCTGCACAGCGCCGAGTGCTTTCGCATCACGGCCTTGACGGCGACGCGTTCGGGCACTTCGACGCACTGCTCGAAGACATTGGCGCAGTGCGCGCAGACGCCTTCCAAATCGGCGTTCGCGGCCCGGTGAAGCATCGCAATACCATCGGGATGGATGATATCGCGGCATTGATCATACGCGCCGTAGGCGGCGGCGGTCGATACGTCCCGGTCGGGTTTCACTAGGACGATATGGCACGCGGGCAAGTCCGGTAAAGCGGAGAGCACCCCGCCGGTGTCCTGCACAAGCATGGTGCCGCCGGTCAGGCAGAACGGCACATCCGACCCGACCGCCAGTCCGATGCGGGCGAGTTCTTTCGCGGTGAACGGTTCGCCCCGCATTTTGTTGAGCGCGTACAGCACGGCGGCCGCGTCGGCGCTGCCGCCCGCGAGGCCTGCCGCGGAAGGGATGTTTTTTTCAATCGTAATATCGGCCGGGATTTCTCCGGTCCCAGCGGCTTCATAAAATTTTTTCGCGGCTTTCCAGGCGATATTATCCTGTCCGCAGGGGATGTCCGGTGCCGAACAGGCGACGCGGATGCAGGGCGTATCGGAATCTGCCACCGTCACGGTGTCATACAGGTCCACCGACTGCATCAGCATAAACAGGCTGTGGTAGCCGTTGTCCAGGCGCTGGAGAATATCGAGAAACAGGTTGATCTTCGCCGCGGCTTCGATCACGATTTTCATACCGGGATTCTCCATGTCACGCCTGCGCTTTATTCAATCGGGATAAGGCACGGCTCGCGTTTCTGATACAGCGTCACGCATTCGAATCCGCAGCGCAGGGCCATATCCATGCCCTCCTCGACCCCTTTTGCGAGGTCCGAGGCGTAGTGCGCGTCCGAGCCGATGGTGATGTATTCCCCGCCGAGCCGGCGGAAACGCGCGACGATTTGTTCCCCCGGCATCGTATCGCCGAGTTTCTGCCTCAGACCCGAGGTGTTGATTTCAAGCGCCTTTTGATTGGCGACGAGCGTTTCGAGAATCGCGTCGATTTGCCCTGAATAGCGCTCGAGGTCCACTTCCATACCGTAGTCCCCGCAGATATACCGCAACGGATAAGTCAAATGCCCCAGGGTATCGAAACCGTTCCATCGGGCGGTGGCAAGGACTTCCCCGAAATATTCCTTCAGCAGCGCATCGACGTCCTCCTGCGTATAGTCCAGGTAGGAATAATCCGGCCGGCCGCGCGGATTGTGGATCGAAGCGATAATCTGGTCATACTTCAGCGCGCGGGCTACCTTGTCGGCGGTTTCGATATCGTAGACGGGCTGCCCGAGCTCAATGCCCGCGCCGGCGATGACCCTGCCGGTGAAGGCGGAACGCGCCTTGACGATGCTGAAATAGGACTGCACGGCAGTCCGGTCAAAATGCCGCTCGAGGTAGGCGTCGATTTCAATATGGTCGGTAAAAACGACGCCCCTGAGCCCGTTCAACTCCGCGCACTCGCAGATAAATGTCGCGGAATGGTGACCGTCGAACGAGTTGTCGGTATGCACGTGCGTGTCCAGTACTTTTCTGTATTTCAACCCGCTTGCCTCCCGGACGGCCCATGGGACCGTTTTGCGTACGATATACTATACCATATCCCCCGCCGCTTGAAAAAGGGGCGGGGCAAAAATGTTTTTACACCCGCCGGCGCTTATGGTAAAATAGATGAAAAACATCGGGAGTGGTTTGCGTGCGCGCGGTGATAACGGTGGTCGGCAAAGATATGATCGGCATCCTGGCGAGGGTTTCGACCCTGTGCGCCGAAAACGGCGTCAATATCGCCGAGGTTTCGCAAACCGTTCTTCAAGACATGTTCTGCATGATTATGCTGGTCGATACGGCGAAGTGCAAGATATCCCTTTCCGAGTTTACGGATTTGATGAACGACGAAGGCGCCGAACACGGTCTGGCCATCCATGTCATGCGCGAGGACATTTTCGACTCCATGCATAAAATATAGGCGGTGATACCTTGATCAACACACGGGATATCCTCGAAACCATCCACATGATCGAGGACGAGAACCTGGACATACGAACCATTACCATGGGCATCTCGCTGCTCGACTGCTGCTGCGGGGATATCACGGCGTCCTGCCGCAAAATCCACGATAAAATCATGCGCCTGGCCTGCCGCCTTGTCGATACCGGCAACGAGATTTCCAAAGAATTCGGCGTGCCGATTATCAACAAACGGATTGCCGTGACGCCCGTTGCGATGCTGCTGGCCGCCAGCGGCGGCGACCCGGTCCGCTATGCCCGCGAACTGGAAAGCATTTCCAACGAATTGGGTATCGATTTCGCCGGCGGTTATTCGGCGCTGGTCCAGAAGGGCTTTGCCTGCGGCGACGAAGCGCTGATCAGGAGCATTCCCGAGGCGCTCTCGCAAACCGCGCATGTCTGCTCGAGCGTCAACATCGGCTCGACGAAAACCGGCATCAATATGGACGCCGTTGCCCTGATGGGGCAAACAATCCGGGCAACTGCCGAAGCCTCCGCCGCGGACAACTGCATCGGCGCGGCAAAACTGGTCGTCTTCTGCAACGCGCCGGAAGACAACCCTTTTATGGCAGGGGCCTTCCACGGCGCCGGCGAGCCTGACTGTGTCATCAACGTCGGCGTTTCGGGACCCGGCGTCGTGCGAAACGCGCTGAGCAAAATTCCCGGCGGGGACCTGACGGACGTCGCCGACACCGTCAAAAAAACCGCGTTTAAAATCACCCGCGTCGGCCAGCTTGTGGCGCTTGAGGCGTCAAAAAGGCTCGGCGTTCCTTTCGGCATTGTCGACCTTTCCCTGGCCCCGACGCCGGCTGTCGGCGATTCGGTGGCGCACATTTTGGAAGAGATGGGCCTCGAAACGTGCGGGGCGCACGGCACCACCGCAGCGCTGGCTCTGCTCAACGACGCCGTCAAAAAAGGCGGCACCATGGCTTCCTCGCATGTGGGCGGCCTTTCGGGCGCCTTTATCCCCGTGACCGAGGATGCGGGCATGGTGCGCGCGGCTGCTTGCGGCTGCCTGAAAATTGAAAAACTCGAGGCCATGACGGCCGTTTGCTCGGTCGGGCTCGATATGATTGTCATTCCGGGCGACACCCCGCCGGAAGTCATCTCCGCAGTGATCGCCGACGAAGCCGCCATCGGTATGATCAACCATAAAACCACCGCCGTCCGCCTCATTCCGGCTATCGGCAAAAAAATCGGCGAACACCTCGATTTTGGCGGCCTTTTGGGCGGCGGGCCCGTTATGGCGCTCAACACGGCTTCCCCGGCGGCCT
This sequence comes from Bacillota bacterium, assembly GCA_022706685.1. Lineage (GTDB taxonomy): Bacteria > Bacillota > Clostridia > Oscillospirales > Acutalibacteraceae > UBA1447. The sequence continues at coordinate 51,800 of JAKJCA010000012.1, read as the reverse complement.
TTATCGCCCGCGGCGGGAGGATTCCGGCGCCTATCCAAAGCCTGCGCAACTGAACCGAATCCGCGCGCTTCTCAGTGCCGCGCAATAAAACATATTCCGCAAAGGAGACAGAAAAATGGCATCCATTACCTTGGAAACCACCATCGGTGAAATCCTTGACCTCGATCCCGGCACGGCGAAGTTCCTGTTGGGCATGGGCATGCACTGCCTTGGCTGCCCGTCGGCAAGGAGCGAATCAATTGCCGACGCTTGCGCGGTACACGCGGTGGACGCCGACGAACTCGTCGCCCAGATTAATGACTACCTCGCCGGCAAGTAAAAGAATGCCTGAGCCGGGCCCGCGGCTGCTGCTTGCCGCCGGGTGGGTCCGGCAGGGGCAGACCGTCGCCGATATCGGTACGGACCATGCGGCGCTGGCCGTCTATCTCGTGCGTGCCGGTATTTCACCGCGAGTCATCGCGACGGACAACAAAAAGGGGCCGCTTGCCAATGCCGCGAAAAATGTCGAACACAGCGGTCTTGGCTCATCTATTGAGCTCAGGCTCGCCGACGGCCTGGCCTGCATCGAACTGGATGAATGCGGCGATATCGTTATTGCCGGCATGGGCGGCGAGCTCATCGCGCAGATTCTGTCGCGCGCCGGCTGGCTTCGCGGTTCGGCGGTGCGCCTGATTCTCCAGCCGATGAGCCGCGCCGAAACACTGCGCCGCTGGCTGATCGAAAACGGGTTTTCCATTCTTGCGGAGAATGCCTGTTTTGAGGGCGGCAGGGTTTACATCTGCATGCAGGCCGTTTATACCGGTGTGCCGGTCCGTTTTGCCATACCCGAATTTGCCTATTGCCATATCGGCGAGCTCGGCCGATGTGCGGCGCCGGCCGCCGCCGCTTATCTCAACAGGCAGGCAATCCATCTCGGGAGGCGTCTGTCGGGACTTCAACGAGCCGGACTTCAGGGTCCAGAAGCAGCAAATATCAAACGGACCATCGAAATCATTTCGGAGGTTGTCCATGCAAAACACCCGTGAGGGAATTCCGCCCGCGAGGGTCGATACCGTTCGCTTCCCGGCGCTTTGCGCGCACCGGGGACTGTCGGGCCTGCTGCCGGAGAGCAGCATGGCGTCTTTTGAAGCCGCCGTGGCGCTGGGCGCGGACGAGATGGAGTTTGATATCCGCCTGACCGCGGACAAACGTTTAATTATCTGCCACGACCCGAAGGCCGACCGTATATCGACGGGCGAGGGCAAAATTGCCGAAATGACGCTCGGGCAGTTACGCGCCCTGCAACTCATATCGCCTATTGACCATCTCCCCACGCAAAGCGTTTTTGCGGTACCGCAAGAGGTTTTCGAGGCTTTCGGCGGCCGTATCGTGATGAACATTCATTTTAAAGACCTCGGCGCCGATACGGCGTTTGCCGTCGGTGAAATGACCGGGCTCGCCAGACATAACGCGCTCGAACAGAGTGTTTATTTCGCCACCTCCGAAGAAGAAACGATGCGGTGCTTTGCGCGTCAGGCGCCCGATATCATGCACTGCGCCCTCGAACCCTGGCGCGAGGACCTGGATATCGTCGACTTTGCCCTGCGCTACGGCTGCCCGCGCTGCCAGCTTTTCAAAGGCGTTTTCGACCGTGAAAAGGTGGAAAGGGCTTTGAAGGCGGGCCTGATATGCAATGTGTTTTGGGCGGACGACGAGCCGACGGCAAGAGAATACCTTGATATGGGTATCTCGGTGCTCCTAACCAACCGGACGGACAGACTGCTCGAACTCAGAGATGAATACAGGAGAAAACAATGACAACCGCCGGTGACATTTTCGAATTTTTGAACTCGATTGCCGATTTCGCCTCCCAGGCAGACTGGGACAACAGCGGCTTTCTTGTCGGCGACGCGCGGCGGCCGGTCAGCAAAATTGCCGTTACGCTCGATATCGACCTGCCGGCTGTGCAGACTGCGGTTGAGACCGGCGCGGACCTTATTGTCAGCCACCACCCGATTATCTTTTATCCGCTCAAGGAGCTCACAGCAGGCAAACCGGCTTACGAACTGGTCCAAAGCGGCATAGCGGCCATTTGCGCGCATACCTGCCTCGATATGGCGCCGGGAGGCGTCAACGACATCCTCGCATCGCTGCTGGGCCTCGAAAATATTGAAACCCTGATGTCGGGCGAAGCGCCCGGGGTCATCAGAACGGGCACCCGGCGCTTTGACAGCGCCGAACGCCTCGCCGGCCATATCGCGGCGGCTTTGGGCGCGCAGGCCGTTTACGCGGACGCGGGCAAACCGATTGACAAAATCGCGGTCTGCGGCGGCAGCGGCGGCAGTTATTTCAAAGACGCCATAGAAGCCGGGATGGACGCCTTTGTCACGGGCGAGGCCTCTCACCACGAGTTCCTCGAGGCGGCGGACGCAGGGCTGTCCCTGTTCGCAGCGGGGCATTTTGAAACCGAGTTCCCCGTTGTTCCCGTTCTGGCCGCCCGGCTTCGGGAACGTTTTCCGCAACTGCGCGTTGACATCATCGGCGCCCGCAGCCGAATCCTGCGTTTTCCCGCGCAGAGGTAACCCGATGCCATTAGACGGAATTTTTCTTCACTTTTTGAGGCGGGAAATTGAGGCGGCTGCCGGCTGCAAGGTCGATAAAATCCATCAGCCGTCCAGGGATATGCTGACGCTGGCGCTGCGTTCGCGCGAGGGGAACCGCCGGCTCGTGCTGTCGGCTTCGGAACAGCCCGGCGCTTATTTCGTCGAGACGGCCGGGACAAACCCGCCGCAGCCTCCGATGTTCTGCATGCTGCTTCGCAAACGTTTGACGGGCGGCGTCCTGACCGCCGTGCGCCAGCCGGATTTCGAGCGGGTTTTGTTTTTTGACTTCGACGCCTGCAACGAAATCGGCGACAGGGAAAAACTGACCCTCTGCCTCGAAATGCTGCCGGGAAAGGGCAATATTATTCTGCTCGACGAGCGCGGGGTTATCATCGATGCTGTAAAGCGTATCGGCTTTACACAGCCGGATATCCGTCAGATCCTGCCAGCCTGTCCCTATGTGCCGCCGCATCCGCAGAATAAACTGGATATCCTGCGCGAGCCGCCCGAAACAGTGTGCAGCGCCGTATTGTCGAAAACCGGTGTAAAATTGTCCGACGCCTTCTTGCGCGTTGTCGCGGGTTTCTCGCCCCTCGCCGCCAGAGAGGCGTCCTTTCACATTTGCGGCGAAGAAGACCCCGACGCTGCGGCCTTGCCGGAACCGCAGCGGAAAAAGGCGCTGTGCTATATCGAAACGCTGCGGCAGGCGCTCACGCTCGGCTGTGTGGCGCCGTTTCTGATTGTCGACGGGAAGGGCGAAAACGCCGGGTTTTCCTATTTTGAAGTCAAGCAGTACGGCAAGGGATATACCTGCCTCCCGCGTGAGAGTTTTTCAGCGCTGCTTTGCGAATATTACGGCGAAAAAACGGCGGCCGGGCTTGACAGGCGTCTTCGCCTTCAATTCGAGCGGGCGGTGCAGACGGCCGCAGCCAGGGAGAGCAAAAAACTCGCCGCCCGAATCAACGAGGCTCAAACGGCGGAAGACCGCGAGTCGCTGCGCATACGCGCCGAACTGCTGACAACCTTTACCGGCGAATGCCCGCCTGGCGCCTCTTCTGTAACGGTGGCGAATTATTACGAGGAAAACAAGCCCGTGACCATCGCGCTCAACCCGGCACTATCCCTGCGCGCCAACGCGAAAAATTATTATAAACAGTATGCCAAAGCAAAAACGGCATCCAACGTGCTGGCCGCGCTCATCGAGCAAGGGCGGAAAGAACTCGCTTACCTCGACAGTGTTTCGCAGGCGCTGACGACAGCGGCCGGGCCGGAGGATTTGAAAGAGATTGAAGCGGAAATGCGCCGGGAAGGGCTTCTCAAACAATCCAAAAAAACGCCGGAGAAACAAAAGACTTCCGCCGTTTTTACCGAGTATTCCGCCGGGGACGGGTTCAGGATACTGGCGGGCAGAAACAATACCCAAAACGACCTGCTGACCTTCCGCACCGCCAACAAGCACGACCTGTGGCTGCACGCGCGCAATTCGCCCGGTTCCCATGTCATCGTCGTTTCCGCCGGCCGCGAAATACCCGATGACGTCATCGGGTACGCCGCGGGCATCGCGGCGTTTTTTAGCGCCGCAGGCGCTTCAAACGCCGTCGATGTCGATTATACGGCCGTTCGCCATGTTAAAAAACCGCCCGGCGCGAAACCGGGCGCGGTCCTATACACCGATTACCGGACCATACGCGTCAAGCCGATCAACGCCGGTCCATCAACGTAAAAGCCCGGCGCGCCACGCCTGCAGGCACGGCGCGCCGGGTTGTTGCGCTGTCAAACAAAACGGGATCCGTCTGGCAGTGCGGTTATCCCGGGTTGTCAGCGGCCGAATATCAGCCAGAGGATGACCGCCGCGGCGGCGGCAAAGCCGATGACGTTGGCGATGATTTGAATCCGCCGCCGTTTTTTTTCATCCATCGGCCGGTAGCCGGCCGGCTCCAGTTTCCCGGAACAAAACGGGCATTGCGTCATGTGGTCCAGCACCGCCTTGCCGCAATGCGGGCAGGGGACGGTGTGTTTTTCGAATGCGGTCCGGCTGCGTTTTCTTTCCATGGCGCGCTCAGGCCAGCCACACATAGCGGCAGAAAAGCAGCACCAAAAAGCCGGCGCCTCCGAAGGCGGCCGCCACCAGCAGCGCGGCGCCCAGCGATCCGAAAATGATCGAGAGCGTTTCGCGCAAACCCGGCGGATCCTGCGTTTTCGCGTCCTGCGGACTGCCGGCAGGCGCGGGGCTGTACCAGGGCATGCCTTCCACGTTCATTTTAGCCAGCACGCGCCCGTCGTCCTGCTGTTTGACTTTTGGTGTTTTCATGGCTTTTGAAGCTCCGCGATCGGTTTTCCGTCGGCGCCGTAGAGGTGGCATACCACGATGTGCCCGTTGCCGCTGTCGACCGCGGCAGGCGCCTCGCTTTTACAGCGTTCCATGCAGTAGGAGCAGCGGGTATGGAACTTGCAGCCCGAGGGCGGGTTCGCGGGCGACGGTATGCTGCCCTGCAGGACGATACGGTTCATTTTGACCGTCGGGTCGGGGATGGGTATCGCGCTGAAAAGCGCCTTGGTATAGGGATGAAGGGGGTTGTCGAAAATATCTTCCTTGCTGCCGGATTCGACGATGTTGCCCAGGTACATCACGCCGATGGTGTCCGATATATGCTCCACAACCGACAAGTCGTGCGAGATGAAAAGATAAGTCAGGTTAAACTGCTTCTGCAGGTCTTTGAGCAGGTTGATGATCTGCGCTTGAATCGAAACATCCAGCGCGGAGACCGGCTCGTCGCAGACGATAAAATCGGGATTGAGCGCCAGCGCCCGCGCGATGCAGATTCTCTGGCGCTGGCCGCCTGAGAATTCGTGCGGGTAGCGGTCTTTGTGGTAGGGCTGAAGGCCGCAGGAGGCCATGATTTTGTCAAGGTAATCCTCATATTCCTCTTTCGGGACGATTTTGTGCTGGCGTACCGCTTCGCCGATAATCTCCCCGACCGGCAGACGCGGCGAAAGGCTCGAATAGGGGTCCTGGAATATAATCTGGATTTTCGGCCTCAGCCGCCGCAGGTCGCTTTTGCTCATGGCATAGATATCGCTGCCTTTATACAGAACGTCGCCTTCGGTTTTTTCGCTCAACCGCAGGATGGTCCGGCCGACGGTCGTTTTGCCGCAGCCGGATTCGCCGACCAGGCCCATCGTCGTGCCCTTTTTCAGTTTGAAACTGACGCCGTCGACGGCCTTGACATAACCGGTCACCCTCTGCAGCAGGCCGCTTCTGATGTCAAAGTATTTTTTAAGGTTCCTGACCTCGAGAATATATTCGGTGTCGTTTGAGGCGTTTGCTCGCGCAGCGCTGCCGTTCATAGGTCAACCTCCAGGTTCCTTTCGCCGCCGTACAGGTAGCAGGAGACGATATGTGTTTCGCTTAGGTGGATTTCGCAGGGGTAGGCGCCGTCGCACGGCTTGATCCTTTTCTCGCAGCGGTCCCTGAAGTAGCAGTAATCCGGCATCTCGATGGGATTGGGCACCTTGCCGGGAATGCTGTAAAGACGTTCGACCTGTTTGTTGACGATCGGTTTGCTGGCAAGCAGGCCGATGGTATAGGGATGGCTGGGGTTGGAAAAAACTTCAAGCGCGGTGCCTTTTTCCACAATCTTGCCCGCGTACATGACGACCACAAAATCGGCCATTTCGGCGATCACGCCCAGGTCGTGCGTGATGAGCATGATGCTGCTGTTGATTTTATCCTTGAGTTCGCGCAGCAGATCGAGAATCTGCGCCTGGATGGTGACGTCAAGCGCGGTGGTCGGTTCATCCGCGATGATGAGGCTCGGGTTGCAGGCCAGCGCCATCGCGATCATGACCCGCTGGCACATGCCGCCGGAAAGTTCGTGCGGATACATTTTGTAAACGCCCTTGCTGTTGGCAATGCCGACAAGTTCCAGCAAAGAAATGGTGCGCTCCCTGATGTCCTCTTTGGACATCCCGGGGTTATGCAGTGCGATGACTTCATCAATCTGCATTCCCGCTTTGAAGACGGGATTCAGGCTCGTCAGCGGTTCCTGAAATATCATCGACAGTTTGTTCCCGCGCAGGTGCTGCATTTCACTCGCCGGCGTTTTGGCGATATCGTACACCGCGTCGCCCGCATTGAAACGGATGGCGCCGCTGACAATTTGACCCTGGGGCCGTTGAACCAGTTGCATCAGCGACAGGCTGGTCACCGATTTACCGCAGCCGGACTCGCCGACGACGCCGACGGTTTTGCCCAATGGAATGTCAAAAGTCACGCCGTCAACGGCTTTGACCGTTCCGATATCCGTAAAGAAATAGGTGTGCAGGTCGTCGAACTCCACCACATTATCGGGGTTTTTCATTTGCGTGATGTATTCCGAGCGGTCCACATTTTTGCGTTTGAGTTTTTTTTCAAACTCGTTGGTAATCCTGCGGTTTTCCCTCGAAATTTTATGCGAGGCCTTCGCGGTGATATAGTTGGTGCGCTTCGCCGTTTTTTGGCCGTTTTGGTTGCCGGGCGTTGTTTTGTTCATCATATCCACCTACCTCTTCATCTTCGGGTCGAAGGCGTCGCGCAGGCCGTCTCCGATGAAGTTGAAGCCGAGAACCGTCAGCAGGATCAGCATGCCGGCGGGTATCCATACAAACCAGTAATTGGTCATAACGTAGACGTTGCTGACCGCGCTGATGATATTGCCCCAGGATGCGTACGGGAACTTGACGCCCAAGCCCAGGAAACTCAGGGTCGATTCCATTAAAATGATATCGCCGAGTCCCATGGTGGCCAGCACAATCAGCTGCGGGATGACGTTGGGGACCAGGTGTTTGAAAATACGCCTGGAAACGGTCAGCCCGGCGGCTTCCGTCGCGGTCATAAACTCCCTTTCGCGCAGGGACAGGATCTGTCCCCGGACCATCCTTGCCGTGCCCGGCCAGTAGAGGAAACCGAGGATGAACATCAGATAGTATATTCTTGTTTTCGGGTTGACATGCATCGAATCCATCACCGCGCCGATAATAATCAGCAGCGGCAGGTGCGGGATACAGTTGAAAATATCCACCAGGCGCATCAGCAGGTTGTCAAGCCACTTCCCGAAGTAGCCTGAGAGGCCGCCGAGGATGACGCCGATGGTGTTTTCCAGCAGGATGACGATGAAGCCGATGATCAGCGAGATTCTGCCGCCGTACATCAGACGCGTCATCAAATCCATTCCGTTGGCGTCCGTACCCAGCAGGTGCTTTTTGCCTGGGCCTTCGTAGATTTGAATCAGGCGCGTGGAGGTTTGCTTTTTGACGAAAAACTGAAAGTCTTTTCGAAGGATTGTGTACTCCTGCTGCCGGCCTTTCGCGTCGGTAAAAACGAAGGTATCTTTTTTATTGTTGACGGCGTTCTGGATGGCGGCTTTGAATTCAAGGCTCAGAAAAACGTCATCGGAAACGGGGTTGACGATAAAATCGGAAACGATGGCGTACAGGCTTTTTTGCGCCCCGTCGACCGTGTAGATACTTGTGGAGCCCTCGTCCGCCTCGACGGAGAAAGTCTTGCCCCGGTATTCAAACTGCGTATCTGCGCCCGGCTGCATCGCCTTTTCGGCAAGGTATCTGAACTCATAGGTGAATACGGTGCCGGCGCTTTTGGCGTCGAATATCTTTTTTGAAACCAGGGCCAGTTCCCGGCCGTTTTGCTTGACGGTGTAGAATTCTTCCCCCTCGCCGACAATGTCGTAAACCAGGCCGTTGCTTTCGAACTGCGTTTTGCCGCTGTTGAGCGCGAGGATGAAATTGGCCCTGAGCAGGGAGGGCATCGCGCCCTCCTGCTTTTCCACATAACGGTACTCTTTATTGACCGTCACACCGGCATAGTCTTTCGACATGACATCGTAGCCCATGAATACCTGGTCTTCCCCGTAAGGGGAAACCCAGCCCCCGACGAAAGAAAACAGGAACATGGCGCTGATGATAACCAGGCCGGCGATCGCCAGCCTGTTTCTGAAAAAGCGTTTTGCGACCAGCAGCGAAGGGGACAGAACCTTGATGCGCTGTTCGCTGTCGAGCGCTATTTCGTCGCCGGCGATGACATCCGGCTCAAACAAATCGTTCTTCATTCGCTCGCCTCCTCAACTGACCCGGACGCGGGGGTCGACCACCGCGTACAGAATATCGGCAATCAGTGTTCCTACCAGGGTGAGGAAAGCGATGAAGATCATATAAAACATCGAAAAGGGGATATCCCCCGAAACCATGGCCCGATACGAGGTGTAGCCGATTCCCTCGATCTGAAACAGCGTTTCCGTGATCATCGCGCCGCCGAAAAGCCCCGGCAGCATACCGCCGACGATGGTCACAATCGGGATGAGCGTATTGCGGAAAGCGTGTTTGTTGATGACCTTCCGCTCTGGAAGGCCTTTGGCGCGGGCCGTCCGGATAAAGTCTGAATTGAGGACCTCGAGCATGTTGGTCCTCGAATAACGCATCAGGCTGCCGACGCTGACAATCGTCAGCGTGATGACAGGCAGGATGTAATGTTTCGCCATATCCAAAAACTGGCCGGCGGGTGATAACTGGTCATAGAACCGCCCCACCGTACCGTACAGGTCCAGCCAGCCGAGCTTGATGGAGAAGACGAGCTTCAGCAGCGTTGCGATATAAAACGTCGGCAGCGATATGCCGATGAGCGCGAAGACGGTCACCGCATAGTCGGTCTTGCTGTACTGTTTCCTTGCCGCGAGGATGCCCAGCGGAATCGCGATGAAGACCTCCAGAAAGAGCGCCACCAGCGCAAGGAAAAACGAGTTCCATATCACCGTGGCGAACTTCTGCGTGACCGGCACGTTGTAGTACCAGGAATCGCCGAAGTTGCCTCTGACGGCCGAGCCGAGCCACTGGATAAAGCCGCGGAAGATGCCTATGTTCATGCCGTAGAGAACGTTGAGCTGCTCGAGCCATTCCTTATAGGATTTGCCGCCCGGCAGCGACGCTTTTTCTCTGGCAAGGTTTTCGATGTAAGAAGTGGGTATCAGACGCAATATGGTGTATATGACCAGCGCCACAAAAAACAGGATGACGATATTGAGCAGGAGTCTTTTGATGATATAGTTCCGCATATATTTCCTTCTTCGCCTGAGGCTGCGCCGGCTGCCTTGGGGAAACGGAAGGTTGACAGGGTGCGCCTTGCTTTATAAATCAGGCCCGCCATCGTTTTCAATGGCGGGCCCGTGCGATGCCATGAATCAGTTCATATCGATTTTTTCGATTTCGCTCATCCAGCCCCAGTAGGTGGTGATGTCCGGCGTTACCGTGCTCATCTTGACCCTTTCTGTGCTGAAGAGGATGCAGTTTTGCCTCTGGTAGATCGGGATTTCAACGGCCCAGTCAAGGATGATGTCAAGGCAGGCTTTGTAAGTCTGTTTCCGGTAAGCCCTGTCATCGCTCTTTCTGGCATCCATGATGGCTTTGTCAAGCGCGGCGTCTTTGATGTGGTAGTGGTTGTCGCCCGTGCCGTTGGGGACGATATTGGAACTGTGGTAGATCTGGTACATATCCGGGTCGATCGTCGCGCCCCAGGCAGCCGTCCACATCTCCTGCGTGCCGGCGTCGAGCTTGTCCCAAAGGATGTTGGTATCCGTCGGGTCGTTGATGTTGAGGGTGATGCCGATGGTCGACAGCGCCTTCTTGACGTTGGTGAGAATGGCGAAGTTCGGATGGTCGCCGGTGCCGTTGCCCGGAATGATGATTTCATAGGCGAGCTTGGCGCCTGCCGGGGCTTTGGTGAACTTGCCGCTTGCTTCGTCGAAGGTATAGCCCGCCGCCTTGAAGTAGCCTTTTGCGGCCTCGAGCGCGGCTGCCATTTTCTGTTCGTCGGTCATGTTGGCTTTATAAATGTCGGAACCGTCGACAGCCTTGGAATAGGCGACTTGATATCCGTCGTCGGATTTCTGCGGAGCAGCCCAGGAGGTGCTCGAAATCGGGTAGTTGATAATCGAGGCCGCCTCGCCGTAGTAGCTCTCGATGGCGGACGCGCGGTAGGCCGCGAACATCGTCGCAAAAGCCTTCCGCAGGTCTTTGCTGGCGGTCGAGGAGGAATTGCCGCCGACGCTGACCGTGTCGGCGTTGATGCCGATGTAGCCGTAACCGAGGTTGTCGACCAGGCTGGTCGTCAGTTTGTCGCCGGTGAGTTTTTTATTGGAGTTATAATCCGCAATTTCCTTGAAAGCGTCTTTGCTGCCGCTGGGATCGGTGACGTCGATGGTGCCGGTGCCGACGCCGGAAATCTTGTCGGCGTCTGCCGTCTCCTTGAACTGGATGTATTTGGTTTTCGGCGTGCCCTTGTAGTAGTCGTCGTTGGATTCGAAATAGACCACTTTGTTCTCAAACTTAATGAACTTGTACGGGCCTGCGCCGAGAGGTTTCGTGGTTTTCTCCTCGACGATCTTGAGGTCGCCCCTGGTGAAACCGAATTTGTTATTGGCATAGTCATAAGCGGCCTTGTCGCCGTAATAGCTCAGCGGAGCGACCTGGATGCCGCAGATGGTGTAAATGGCGGAGGCGTCATATCCCTTGGTGGTTACCTGAACCTGCGTGGCGCTGATCTTTTTGATGCCTTCGATATTGGCGACTTTTTCCCCGCCCGCCGTAGCCAGAACCTGTTTCAGGGCGATGTCCGCAGCCTGGGCGTCAAAGTACGCAGGGTCTCCGTAAGCGGCCGCGAGGGCTTTGTAGTCGGAACCGTACTCGGCGATGACATCGGCCAAAACCGTTTTGTCATCCTTGCCTTTGGTGGAGTAGTTTTCCGCAGTGCCGTAGAACAGATAGAAACCGTCTTTGGGTTCCGGATACGCTTTGGTATCGACACCCCAGTCGGTCGCGATCGTTCCGTCTTTGTAAATTCCTTTGACCCAGTCGAATTCACTGGTCAGCAGCGGCTCGACAAGCTGTTTTTTGAACTCGGCTTTTGTCGCTTCGGAAGGATTGGCCAGTTCTTTGTCGGGCGTGGTTTCCTCGGCGAGAGAACTGTTGTAGTGGTAGTTTTTCAGTCCGACAATCGGAGTGGAATAGATTGTGGAAGAACCCGTATAGGAGGGGTCGCAAAGCACATAGTAGCAGAAGATGATGTCGTCCGCGGTCAGTTTTTCACCGTTGCTGAACTTAACGTCGTCGCGGATGTCGATGGTGTAGACGGTCGATTCGGGTTCGCCCGCCGCATCTTTTTTGATGTCTACCTTGATGTTGCTGATGCCCGTGTAGGTGTAGTCGGTCCCGTTGTAGGGAACCGTTTCGCCTTCGATGGCGTTGTATATAATGCCGCCGACCCTGTCGGTGGTCATCAGGGATACCTGGGTCATCGATGCGACGTCCTGGTCATAAGCAGTGTTCGCGAAAAACGGGCTGAACTTCTCCGAAAACTCGGAATAGCCTACGACAAGCGGGGTTTGCGTGTTCTGCGTGAGTTTTGCGCAGGCTGTTACCGTTGCCAGCAGAGCCAATATGCTCAGGACGGCAATGAGCCTCTTGACGGTTTTTCTTCGCATGCTGAAATCCTCCTCCGATAAATTTCGAAACTTTATAATAGTTTCTATCTATTAATAGCATTTGATACATTAAAAGTCAAGCGACGGGGCGAAACCGGGAAACGCGCTTCAAGGCGCGGGCGTTCCGGGGATAAGGCGGCAGGAGAAGGTGCGTGCCGTTTTCCAGGCGAAAAAAAAGAGGATTGCCGCCGAGAAGCATAAGGCGAGCACATACAGGTCAGCCCTGCCCGCCATATCACGCCGTTTCAGCACAAGCAGGGCAATTTCACCCGCGCAGGCAGCCGCGCACAGAACGGCTGCGGCAGCGGCGCTTCTGCGCGTGCGCGTGTGCATTTCCGAAACGTCAAAAATCGTCAGCTTGCTTTTCCGGGTTAGCAGCAGACGCATGGCGCCGATGAGCAGCAGCGCGCCCGGCAGAAAAGCGGCCACAAAGGGAAGCAGGATATAAAAAACCCGCAGTCCCTGCGCATTGATAAAACCGGCGCAGGCGTACAGCGTAAAAGCGCCCGCGGCAGAAACCGCCAGTAGGATTTTCTGCTTTTTCAGCGAGCCGCGCGCGGTGCCCAGCAGGTAGTATTCGCCGGTATATTCATAGACAACCCTTCCCGCCGGGCCGTCCGCGCCGGGCAGGGTCTTCTTTTGATAATACTCTTTGAATTTCTTTCTGGTCATAGGGGCCTGCTACGGAAAAAACACGGTTTGTCGGTTGATGTTATGGTAGCACGCGGCAATGTGTTTGGCAACAGCGCGCGCTGTCCGCGCCGGGGGCGAAGGAGCCCTGCCGGACGGCGAAAATGCTTGAAATGTGGGCGATAGCGTGTATAATAGTAACATTATTGAGATACATACCGGAGGTTGAACATGGCGCAGAGCGGCAAGAACGCGTTTGTCGAAACCGAGCATGAAATCATGCGGTTCTGGGAAGAGAACGACTGCTTCGGCAAACTGCGCAGACAAAACAGCGGCAATAAACGGTTCCGTTTTCTCGACGGGCCGATTACCGCGAACAATCCCATGGGCATCCACCACGCATGGGGCCGCAGCCTGAAAGATATTTTCATCCGCTACAAAGCCATGCAAGGTTACGACTGCCGTTACCAGAACGGTTTCGACGCGCAGGGGCTCTGGGTTGAGGTCGAGGTCGAAAAGGAACTCGGTTTTGCCTGCAAGCGCGATATCGAAGACTACGGAATGGACCGTTTCACCCTCAAATGCCTCGAGCGCGTGGCGAAGTTTTCCTCCATCATCACCGAACAATCCAAGCGCCTCGGGCAGTGGATGGACTGGGACCATTCCTATTTCACCAACTCCGACGGGAACATCGAGGGCATCTGGCATTTTCTGAAAACCTGCAGCGAAAACGGCTGGCTGCGCCGCGAGTACAGGCCTATGCCCTGGTGCCCGCGCTGCGGGACGTCGCTTTCCGAACATGAGATGACCGGCTCCTACCGGATGATGACCCATGACTCCGTTTTTTTTAAACTCCCGCTGACAGACGCCCAGTCGCACGGGTTCGACCCCGAGCAGGAGTACCGCATCCTGGTCTGGACCACAACGCCGTGGACCCTTTCCTCCAACGTCGCCCTTGCCGTTCATCCCGAACTCGACTATGCAGAGGTCAGTGTCGCAAGCGACAGCGCCAGGCTGATTCTCGCAAGGAACGCCATCCGACTGCTCGGCGAAGACAAACGCGAAGTCATCCGCGTTTTCAAAGGCGCCGAACTGACAGGCATCGGCTACGAAACATGTTTTCCGGATTTCCCGGCCCAGCGGGGCATCGACCACCGCATCGTCGCATGGGAGGATGTCGACGCCGCCGAAGGCGTCGGCGTGGTCCATATCGCGCCCGGCTGCGGCGTGGAGGATTTTGAGCTCGGGCTGCGCCTGAACCTGCCTCAGGTGATGCCGGTCGACGACGAAGGGGTCTTTCTCGACGGTTTCGGTTTTCTCACCGGCAAAAACAGCCGCGACATCGCCGCCGAGGTGTTTGAAACGCTGAAAAACGACGGCAAATTATATAAAGTGGAACCGCATGAACACAGTTACCCCGTTTGCTGGCGATGCAAGACGGAAGTCATCTTCCGCCTCGTACCCGCCTGGTACATCGCGACGGCCGATCTCAAGGAGCGCCTGATCCGCGCTTCGGACACCGTGAAATGGGAACCGGAGTCCAACGGCAAGAGGATGAACGACTGGCTGACCAATATGGGTGACTGGAACATTTCACGCAAACGCTACTACGGTATGCCGCTGCCTTTCTACACCTGCCCGAAATGCGGCAGGTTGACCGTCGTCGGCTCAAAAGCGGAATTGAGGGAACTCGGCGGCGAGGCCGTCGATTCCCTGCGCGAACTGCACCGGCCCTGGATCGATGAAATTAAAATCACCTGCCCCGGCTGCGGCGAAAAGGTTTCCCGCATCAGCGAAATCGGCGACGTCTGGCTCGACGCAGGCATCGTGCCGTTTACGACGCTCGGCTATTTCGAAGACAAAGAGGAATGGCTCAAAAACTACCCGGCCGAGTGGGTGACGGAAATGCGCGAGCAGGTCCGCCTCTGGTTTTATTCCATGCTGTTTATGAGCGTGGTGCTTCAGGACCGCGCGCCTTACGAACGGGTCCTCTCGCACAGTTCCGTCGTCGCGGAGGACGGCTCGCGTTTTTCCAAAACGGGTTTCATGATCCGCTTCGACGAGGCGGCGGAAAAAATCGGCGCCGACACCATCCGCTATCTGTACGCAGGCGCGCCGGTCGGCGCGGATGTGCGCTTCGGTTTCAACCTCGGCGACGAGGCGCGCCGCAAACTGCTTTCGGTCTGGAATATTTACACCTTTTTCGACACCTACGCTTCGATTGACAAACCGGTCTTTGCCACACGCTCGCTGGAAGGCCTCAGCCTGACACCCGTCGACCGCTGGCTCGTTATCCGGACCAACGACTACATCGCCAAAGCCACGGCGTGCTACGAGGACTATAAATCCTACCTTCAGGTCCGGGAGTTTGAGACCTTTGTCGACGATATATCCAACTGGTATATCAGGACCAACCGCCGCCGTTTCTGGAAGGCGGAAGATGAGGCTGACAAAGACGTTGCCTACCGCGTGCTGTTCTTCGCGCTGGATGCCTGCGTCAGAACCATGGCGCCCGTCATCCCCTTTATGACCGAAAAGATTTGGCAGGAACTTACGCGCAAGGTTCTGCCCGACGCGGCGATTTCCGTCCATCTGAGCGGCTGGCCGCAGCCGATGCCCGGCTTTGAGGACGACGGCATTATCGAGCAGACCGCTCTGGCCCGCGATGTGATCGCCGCCGCCATGCGCCTGCGCAACGAGCAGCAGCTCAAAGTCCGCCAACCCCTGCGCTCGATGGCCGTCTGCTGCAGCCCGGATGCGGCCGCGAAAATCCGTGTTTTTGAAAAGAATATCCTCGACGAACTCAACGTTAAGCGTGTCGAATACCTGGAAGATACTTCGAGCCTCGAGGACATCCGCCTTTCGGTCAACTTCAAGGCCGCCGGCGCCGTCCTCAAGGGCGAGGTCAACCGCTTCAAAGCGGCGCTGGAACAGGCCGGCAGCGATCAGATGGCCGATATGGCGGCGCAGTATCGGGCAGGCGGTCCCGTACGGGTGCCCGGTTTCGACGAAGCGTTTGACATCGGCCTTTTCAACAGCAACGCCGTGACAAAAACCGGCATCGTGCTATCAGAAAGCGCGATGGGCATGACCGTCGCGCTGGACGTGTCGCTTGACGAGAAACTCAGGGGAGAAGGCGCCGTGCGCGACATTGTGCGGCAGTGCCAGCTCCTCCGCAAAGAAGCGGGCTACTCCGTCGAACAGCGCATCGAGGCTTCCGTCGTGAGCGGCGACGAACGCATCACCCGCGCGCTGGAAAAGAACCGCGCGCATATCGCGTCCGAACTGCTTGCCGCCAGGCTTGAAATCAACGTCCCCATCGAAGGCGACCTCTCGAAAGAAATCGAGGCCGCAGGCGCGAAAGTGTTCATATCGGTGAAAAAAATATAAACAGATGCCCGCCAAGGAGCCACGCCCGACAGGAGTTTGCCTGCCGATGAAAAAACTGTTTTGCGCCGCCGTCGCTTTGATCCTTTGTTTTACCTGTATGCCTTTTTCCGCCGCCGCACGGGAAATGCCCGTGCGCGCGGCGGTTCTTTCCGATTTGCATCTGGTTCCGGCCGAGCTGACGGGCCAATACTGCAAGGCTTTTCTCGATTATTACGCCGAGGATACGCGCCAGCACCCGCAGAGTGAAGCCTTGCTGGAAAGCGCCCTCGCGGCCGTAGCCGAACATGCGCGCCGCGACGGTATCCGCTACCTGTTCATCGCGGGCGATATGAGCAAAGACGGCGAGTACCGCGCGCACGAAATCCTTGCCCGCCGCCTCGAGCGCTTTGAAAACGAAACGGGCGTCCATGTGCTGGTCATCAACGGCAACCACGATATCAACAATTCGAGCGCCTCCACGTTCGAAAAAGGTTTTTATGAAAAGGCGCGCAAAACCTCGCCGGAAGAATGGCTTTCCCTGTACCGCAATTTAGGCTACGACCTCGCATGCAGCGTTTTCACCCCTCCCGAAGGGGAGAAGGCCGGCATGCTGTCTTATTCCGTCCGCCTTGAGGGCGGCTACAGGCTGATTGCCTTCGACGCGGAAAAGTACAGCGCCGACAGCACCTCCGACGGCGCCGACGAGCGGGAAGGCTACGGCAATATTTCCGGCGCGCTGATGGAATGGATCCTCAGCGAATGCGCGGCTGCCCGGGCTGCCGGTGAGGAAATCATCGGTTTGACGCACCATAACGTCGCTTCCCATTTCGACATTGAGGCGCCGGTGATGCCCAAACTGATTTTAGACAACTGGCTTGTCCAGAGCGAAATGCTCGCGGACGCCGGCATGCATTTGGTTTTTTCCGGCCATGTGCATCAGAACGATATCGTAACGGCCTATTCCGACAGCGGCGAACCTGTCACGGATGTCAGCACGGCCTCCCTGACCGGTTTCCCCAACAGCTTCCGGGAAGTCCTGTTTGACCGCGCCGGGGGCCGGTTGACGGCGGACATTAAAACGCTTGACGTCGATTGCGAACAACCGGTTGTCTTTATGGGCAAACCGTATCCGCAGCCTTATCAATACAGCTATTCCTTCGGCCAGTCCTTCGGGCGGCAGGGTCTCGGGGTGCTCGGCGCATCCATCGCCGGAGCTGCCGTCGACGGGTTTCTCGGCGCCGGCGAGGGCATCCTCGGCCTGCTCGCGTCTGCCGGCGTTGAGCCGGAAAGTCTTGCCGGGGACCTTGCGGTACGGCTCGGGTTTGCCGGTACAAACCCCGAATTTGCCGAATCGCTGGTTTCCCTGATACGTAAAACCGCCGCCGAAATCGATAAAACATATCTGCGCTTTCCCGGACAACTGAAAAAAATCGTGGAAGACACCGTTATCGCCGCCGCCCGTATGCAGGTTTCGGATATTCCCTGCGTGCGTTTTCTCGACACCCTCGGATTCGGGAATCCCGGCCGCGGAGGGAACTTTGAGGAATTCGGCGCAAGCCTGGTCGCTTATATGTTCGGCGGCAACGAAGACCTCGGTGGCGATCCCTTTTCGGCAGACTGCGTCAAACGCATGGAAAACGGCGAGATCCTCGGCAAACTCATCGGCAAAATCGCCTGCTCCGTTGCCGCGCAGCTGCTTGAAGACGGATTTGACCCCGGTGTCGGCAAGCAGGCGTTTGAGGACCTTGTCGCCTTCCTCCTTGGCGCCTCGCTGGGGGAGAAAAGTTCTTTCGCCGCCCTTTCCGATTTTCTTTGGGAAAGCGGTGCGGTAAGGCAGGCAGCAGACTGCGTGGTGCTGTCCGCGATGGCTGCGGCCGTCTTCAAAGGCAGCGGACTGAGCGGCGAAATCGGTGTCTGGCTGCGCAGCCTGCTGACCGATACCAGCCCGGGTTTGTGCCGGGACAGTTTCGCTTTCATCGACTGTCAACCCGTCCGGGAAGTACCCGCCACGGCTGAAAATTACCGCATCCCGTTTCGTGTCGAATGCGGCGGCTTGCCGGGCAGCTTGAACGCCATGCAAGTGACATGGCTGACCAAGTATTCCGTCCTTGCGGGCGATATCGAAATTATCCCGTCAGGCGGCGCGTGCTTCGGCGGCTCTTCGGCAGCGCCCGCCGGCGTGCGGGTCGCGGTACAAAACGAAAGCACGGTCGCCTCATTCAACGCGCTGGAGGCGGCAGGCCTTTCCTTTTTTCCGTACCGGCTGCCGGTCGTCCGGCACCGGGCCGATATCAGCGGCCTGCTCCCCGGCAGAACATACCTTTGCCGGGTGGGCGACGCGCGGCGCGGCTGGTGGAGCGAACCTTTTGAGGTTCGAACGACACTCGCCGGTTTCGCCGGTATCGGCTGCAGGACAATCGCGCAGGTGCGAAGCCTTTACTCGATTTTCGCCGCCATGCTTAAAATCATTTTTGAAGCAGTTGCAAGGTTCTGACTGACGCGTTCGGCCTTTGGCAACGTTTTTGATGAGGGGGATTGCTTTGGCACAACCCGCCCGCACTTCCGTCGTCCACCAGGACCGCCGCTATGTCGGCTCGAAAGAGACGCTCGGCTACATCCTTTTCGACGTGGCCGGCGGATTCAACATCAGCGATTACGGCGAACGGTATATCTACGACGTGCTGAAAATCGACCTGTCTCTTCTGGCCATCGTGAACGGCATCAACTCCGTCTGGGATATTGTCAATGATACGTTTATCGGCACCATTGTCGACAAAACCAGAACAAGATGGGGTAAATTCAAACCCTACCTGATGATCACCGCCGTCCCCGGCACGTTGCTGGGCTGTCTGGGCTGGCTGATGCCGTATATGTTCAACCAGGATCCGATGAACATGGCGAAGTTCGGCATGTACCTCGCCCTCGCGATGATCGGCGAAGGCCTCGGCACTTTCCGCGGGATATCTGTCGGCGGTTATCTGGCCGCCATCACGCCGCACCCGGTTGACCGGACGCGCCTGATCATGCTTACCCAGCTGCTGTCGGGCTTTTTCGGCGAGCAGATACCCGGCATCTTAATGGGCGTCTTTATCGACCTGATCAACAACAAAGTAGTCAAATGGTCCATGCGCGGCACTTATGTCAAAATGGGGCTTTTTACCACGCTCGTCAGCGGTACAACGGCGCTGTTTTTCCTCTTTATCTCCCGCGAGCGCGTTGTGCAGAGCGTGAAGACTCCGAGCATCATGCAGACGCTGAAGTCCGTGGCGAATAACAAACCGCTGATGATTGCGATTATTTCCGAATGCCTTTCCAACTTCAAAATCGGCGTCAATAAAACGAACTATTATATCGACGTGCTCGGCGCGGCGAGCATCAAGAATATCGTCGGCATACCCGGAGGGCTGACCTCGTCGCTGAGTTTTCTGTATGTGCCCTGGGCCAGGCGCGTTTTTTCGACAAAACTGCTTTGGATCGTCGGCGGAAGTTTCAGCGAATTCCTTATGGCGCTGGTCTTTTTCTTCGGGTCCATCGGCGGCAAAGGAGAAAAGGGGTGGTACCGGGATATCTGGAAAATGATTCCGATTCTGACCATCCAGGAGTTTCTTGCCAACGGCGTGCTCGGTATTAAAAGAATCATCCCTACGGAGATTTTCAACGAATCCCTCGATTACTGCGAATGGAAAAACGGCTATCGTACCGAAGGCGTCACGACGGTCGCCAAAGGTTTCGCCAATAAAATCCTCGGGTCGATTATGAATACCATCAAGCCGCTGTGGCTCAAAGCGCTGGGCTACGATATGACGCGCGCTTTCGGCAAACAGGACGAAAGCACAAAGTACCTCCTGTTCGCTTTCTGTACAATCGTGCCGTTTCTGACCAGTCTCATCGGCGTCATCCCCAAAGCGTTTTATCCTCTGACCGGCAAAAAGAGGGAGGCGATGTATGAGGAGCTCCTCGCGCGCAGATCAGCCAAAAACCGCGAACTGTCAAACGCAGGGACCGACAAACCCGAGCAGCAGGGATCGGAATGCGGGCAGTGACAGCTTGAGAGCGAATTCCTGAACGCGCTCATATATTAAGCGAAAAGCCGCTCCGCTTTTTGGAACGGCTTTTTTCAAGTCCAATCAACGGTTTCAGCGGCCGAGCGTCACTTCGACACGATGAACCTTTCCGTCATTAACAAGCCGGAACCTGTCGCCCCTTACAATGGTTCCGTCGACCGTTATTCGCGTGACGCCCCCGCATACGCTCTGCGGGTTGCTGACACTGATGTTGTACAGGGAATCCATATATTTATATTCGATGGTGTATTGTCTCCATTTGCGCGGAATACAGGGTTTCATCACAATATATTCGCCGTGCTTTCGGAACCCGAGGATATACTCGAGTCCGGCTTGATACATCCAGCCGGCAGCGCCTGTGTACCACGACCACCCGCCCATCCCGAGGTGCGGATATGCCGCGTAGACATCCGCGCACATCACATACGGTTCCACACGGTAGCGCGCGCATTCTTTGGAATTGTCGGAGTGGTTGACGGGATTGATCAGTTCAAACAATTCCCACGCCTTGTCTCCGTCACCCTGCAGTGCGAAAGCGATGACCGCCCAAACGGCCGCGTGGGTATATTGACCGCCGTTTTCACGGATGCCCGGGTAGTAGCCTTTGATGTAGCCGGGTTCCGAATCCCCTTTGTCAAAAGGCGGTTTCAGCAACTGTATGATGCCATACTCGCGGTTGACAAGGTTCTCTTCGAGGGCCGCCATGGCCATGGCGGCCCTTTTAGGTTCGCCCGCACCGGACAGCACCGACCAGCTTTGTGAAATCGAGTCGATCCGGCAGTCGGTATTTTGGGAAGAACCGAGCGGCTCCCCGTTGTCGAAAAATGCCCGCATGTACCAGTTGCCGTCCCAGGCGTTTTCTTCAATCGAACGGATGAGCTCTGCCCGGCAATCCTTGTAACGTTTCGTTCTGGCTGTGTCCGAACGGGCTTCGCATAACGGCGTGAATTTGTCGAGCACGCAGCTTAAAAACCAGGCGAGCCAGACGCTCTCTCCCTTGCCTTTGCTGCCAACGGCGTTCATGGCGTCGTTCCAGTCGCCCGAACCCATCAGCGGGAGGCCGCGGGCCCCGAACTTCAGCGAAACGTCGATGGCGCGGGCGCAGTGTTCATAAAGGCTTTCCTTGCTTTCAGACACCTTCGGCCTGCCGTAGCGTTCATCTTCCGTTTCGGCAAGCGGGCTGTCTTCGAGGAATTCAAGCTGCTCGTTGAGAATTCCCTCGTCGCCGGTGATCCTGATATATTCGGCGGCCGCATAAGGCAGCCAAAGGCGGTCGTCCGATATACGGGTGCGCGTCCCGCTGGAATTGGGTTCGTGCCACCAGTGCTGTACGTCGCCCTGTATATACTGGTGCCTGGCGTGAAGCAGTATCTGCTCCCTTACCGCGTCGGGCAGGATTTGAGCCAGCGCGAGGCAGTCTTGCAGCTGGTCCCTGAATCCGTATGCGCCGCCGCACTGGTAGAATCCGGTCCTTGCCCACAGCCGGCAGGACAGGATCTGATATTGCAGCCAGCCGTCAAGCATCAAATTCATCGGGAAACTCGGCGTGCTGACACTGATGTTTTCAAGTCTGTTTTCCCAGAACTCCTTAACCTCCAACAGCGATTTGACAGCTCTTTTAGGCTCAGTGTAACGCAGCGCGGTTTCCTCGGCCAGTTCGATATTCGGCGCCGCGCCAAGAAGCAGCACGACATCCTTGCTTTCATTCGGCTCGAAATCAATCTCAAAGCGCATGGCGGCGCAGGGATCGAAACCGATACCGGTTTGCCCCGACAGCGATTCGCGGAAAAGGCATGCTGGTGCGCCCGCGCCGCCGTCGCCGAAAAATTCTTTCCGGTCTCCCGTCACGCAGCGTTCACGCAGCGAGGAATCGACAAAACATACCAAACCCGGGTATTCTTCGTTGTAAGGGTTTTCAACGGTCATAAGCCCCGAAGGGGTGGTGCCGGTTCTGATATGGAAGGCGGTCGACTGGTCGGTAACACCCAGAATCGGCCGGATATAATAAATCAGGGTCAATTTCCGCCGCTGCTCCGTCGCGTTTTTCAGGTTGACAATGCTTACCTTAACCGTCTCGCCGACAGGAACAAATTGAGTCAGACGCTGTTTGAAACCGTGGCTGGTCAACTCAAAAGCAGAATAACCGAACCCGTGAATAGCGGTATACAACTGTTTTTTTCTGACCGGCAAAGCCGTTATAGACCAGTATTGCCCGGTCTCGGCGTCGCTGAGATAAATCATTTCTCCCGATGGGTCGCATACCGCGTCGTTAGACCACGGCGTCAGCTTGTTCTCGCGGCTGTTTCCGTACCACGTGTAACCGGAGCCGGATTCGGAAACCATGAAACCGAAACGCGGATTGCTCACCACATTGATCCAGGGGGCCGGGGTGACCGAGCCGTTTTCCAGCTGCACCACGTATTCCTTGCCGTCCGCGCTGAAGCCGCCCGTCCCGTTGAAATAGTGCAGTTTCGGTGCGGCGGCCGGCGGCGTCTTGTACTTTTTCGGCATCTGCGTAAATACTCGGTCGGGAGGATACGCCGCGGGCGGCGGCCGGAGCGTTTGTTGAGCCAGGCTTCCCCCTTCGCCGGTGAGCGTGATGCAGGCTGCGGCATAGAAAAGCGGAATATCCTCCGGCAGCACCTGATTTGAATCCAGGATAAAGATCCCTTCGCTCTGCCTCACCTTGTCATAGGCCTGGTTTGTGGCGACAATATCCGTTACCAGCCCGTGCAGGGGCAGAAAATAACTTTGTTCTTCCCGGCAAAAAATTATGAGATCCACCGTCAGACCCATCAACTGCCAGTATTCCCTTGCCTTCATGGCCTCGTTGATAATGGCGACTTTCTCGGTATCGGAGAGGATAACAAACAGGATCGGATTATCGCCGGAAATCCCGTAACGCCAGAGAGCCGACTGCCCTTTTTTGTTCAGGGCGATCTGCTCGCTGTACTTTGACCTCAAGGGGCTGAGAAACAGGACGTCGTTGAGCAGTTCCTGGTACAGTTCGATATCCGCTTTGGAGGCTCCGAAATACCTCGTCTCCACCAGACTGCCGGCAAAGGCCAGCATAAAAGCGCTTTCAATGGCTTCGGGTTTGCTGTATTTATCCATCAAGTGAACCAGCTGTTCATTGGAATCGCTGATCGCCGTGATGAATGAAATCACAGCGGTTTCTCCGGCGCCGATATTCATCTTGCCCCGTATGCACATCACGGGGTCGAGCACAGGGCCGACGGTATTCGTGAACAGCTTCCCGGGCTCCGTCAGCGCTGGGTTTTTCACATCGCGAGAACGGCCGATAACGTTCAGCCTGTCGGTTTCAAAGCGGATACTTCCGAGGAGTTCGGCCTGGGCGACGGCGGTGTTTGCCAGCCATACGGGCTTTTCCGTATCCGTTCTCGGCCGCCTGCAGGCAAAAATGCAATGGTTGCGGGCGCTGTAGCTCGTTTCGACAAAGAGATTGCTGAAAGCCGGATGGGCGATATCCGCTTGCGCGGGAGCGATGACCACTTCGAAGTAACTGGTGACCTCGATGACGGCCGGGCTGTCGCCGGAGTTCTTCAATGAAAGCCGCCGGATTTCTACATTGTCCTCCAGCGTCACGATGATTTCCGTTTTTGTCCGGATGGTGCCGTCCAGCCTTGAAAAGACGGCTTTATCGTTGGAGAAGGTCACCTCGTAATCATCGGGTATCTGATTGAGCGGCGAGTAGGCGGCAGACCAGATTTTGCCGTTCGTACAGTTGCGGATATAGAAGAAAGTTCCGTACCGGTCGAGCGTATTGTCTGCCCGCCACCTGGTGATGGCGGCGGTTTTGGTTCGGCTGTAACCGGTTCCCTTGCCGGTTACCATGACCGAATAATTCCCGTTGGTCAGAATATGAGCTTTCGTTAGATCCGAACCGGGCAGCGTGACGCGGCGGACCGGGCTCCTGTCTTTTAATACGGGCCCTTTATAGGGCAGTACGACCTCTTTGGTTTCCTTTGCGAAAAGGAGGTTCTCCGGTATTTTTTCCTGCAGTAAAAGCCGCGCGGCATTCATTTCCGGGTCCGAATGGAAACGCTTCTGCATAATGTTTCCGTTCAAAAAATTATTCATCGCCACCAGGCTCATCCCGAGATGATGCGCCATATAACTTTTAATAATAACTTTCCGAGTTTCAAAGGCCAGACGCTCCTTGGTGTAGTCGACCGCTTCATAGAAACCATAGGGGCCGGCAAGCCCTTCTTCTTTCAGATATTCAATGTTGTCGACAGCGGCTTCCGGGTCCACCGCCAACGCAAGAAAAGTCGCGTAAGGCGCCGCGACGGAGTCCTCGATTAAGCCTCTTTTCAGCCCCAGCGCGGGGATTCCGATCGCTTTATATTGATAATTGAGGTTTTTATCGAGCGAATTGAAACAGGATTCTGAAATGCCCCACGGCATGTTGCGCTGCTTAGCATATTTTTTCTGGCACCTTATGGCAAACGAATAGCTTTCATCCAGCAGGGAATTCCTGTAGGTTCTCATGATCAGCAGGGGCATGAGATACTCGAACATCGTGCCTGTCCAAGACAGCAGCCCCTTGTACCGGTCGACGACGGTAAGCAGGCGGGACATCTTGTACCAGTGCGACACGGGTACCTGATTTTTTGCGATGGCGATAAAGCTTGTCTGCCTGGCCTCTGAAGCCAGCAGGTCGTAATGAGCGATTGAAAGTTTGCTGTCCTCCAAACTGAACCCCGTGGAGAACAACTGCCTTTTTTCATCGTACAGCAGGGTGAAATTCATTGCGTCCGCAATCGCGGCAGCCCTGCGCGCCAAAGCCTCGATGGTTTCGGCGAGTGCCGCGGTATTCGCTGCCGCCTGCTCGAGTTTGTTTTTCATCAAATCGAACCACGCCGCCGCTTCGCCGTACTGAACAGGGTCTTTGTCCGTTTTGGATTTCAGGCCGTCGATATCCCGTATACCCTTCCGGTATGCGGCGGGCATATCTTTGAGTTTGATGGCGGCTTTCAATGACGAAAGCAGAGCGCCGGCTGCCCCCGAAATATCCGCGTCGGGCCCCTCGGGCGTGAGACAAGCCGGCATGCTTTCAACCAGTGCTGTCCATGGCAGGCATTCTTCAGCCTCGGTCTTGAACAATTTAAGCATCCGGATGATTTTGTTTTGCCAGACCGCTTCCGTCGCGACGGTGGAAACCGGCCCGGTTTCGATGGCGTACAGTATCCTGTTGCGCTCCACAAGGTCCATTTCGGTGCCTGCCGACGCTGCCGGGCCGATATCGAAATTCGACAGGAACGAGGCGGCTTCGCTCCCCGCGCAGTTGAGGGTATCTTCCAACCCCTTGAAGCAGCGCATATCGGCCAGCGGTTGATTCAGATATTCTTTCATCGCCGCCGAAACGGTTATCAGGTATCCTGCGAGATTGCCGCTGTCGACGCTCGAAACATAACCGGGCGGCAGTACCTTCATCGTTAAGGTGTCGTACCAGTTGTAGAGATGGCCGTTCCATTTTTCGAGCGCTTCGATCGAATCCAGAGTTTTGTCCAGCAGCGAAGCCATCTCCGTAACGGGGATATAACCGAGGTCGCACGCCGATACTGCGGCCATCAATCCAAGGCCGATATTTGTCGGGGAGGTCCGGTGGGCGACGGCCTTCGGCGGATCCTCCTGGTAATTGTCCGGCGCGAGGTAATGGTCCCTTTCGCCCGCGAATTCCTCGAAAAAGCGCCATGTTTTGCGGGCCGCCGTTCCGAGTATCGCTCTATCCGCCTGCGTAGGAATATAGGTTTTGTATTTGATGTCCCTGCTGATCAGCCAGGCGATATAAAACGAGGCGCTCCAGGCGGCGAAAAGGACGGCTGCCAACAGCAGGGTTTCGGGTTTCAAAATGAAGGCGAGGATTGGTACGGCCGCAGCCTGCGGAAACGACCACCGCATCATGCGCAGATAACTGCGGACCGAGTTTTTCTGTGACTTTTCGGCGTCCGCTGCGGTCAGCCATTCCAGCATGTTCTTTTTTGTGATAAAGACCCGCACGAGCGTAATCGCTATCGCGTCGAGCATCAGCCAGGCTTGATAAGGCAGGAACAGCAAATTGAGCATGGCCTGGAGTATCATGGCCCGCAACCCGACGAAAGCCTGGATGTAATGCCTGACTTTTGTGTTATAGAAGCGGCGGGATAAAAGGAAGTGTATCGCCTCGGTAATCACCGGCAAAAACTGCGGGGCAAGGAAAAAACCGAGCCAGAGATAAAAGCTTCCCGGCAAGATGCTGAATGCCGCCAGGCACAGTGTTACCAGAGAAGGGGCGATGAGGCTTCTCCTGAGATTGTCAAATATTTTCATGCGTGACAGCAGGGTAAGGGGATTGGGCACCATCTCGTTTCGGCTGTTTCTGATTTTCCTGAAAAGGAAAGGCACCAGCTGCCAATCTCCTCGAATCCAACGGTGCTGCCTGGCTGAATAGGAATTGAACTTCGACGGATATGAGTCAACAAGTTTCAGGTCTGAAATCAAGCCGGCCCTGATAAAACACCCTTCCAGCAGGTCGTGGCTGAGAACCGCGTTCTCGGGAATGGCTTGTTTGAGGATGGACTGGAATGCTTCAAGATCGTAAATACCCTTGCCTGTAAAGATCCCTTCTCCGAAAAGGTCCTGGTAGACGTTGGATACCGCGTTTGCGTAAGGATCAATCCCCGCTTGTCCGGTGAGGATACGGGAAAATATGGATTGATTTGCGCTGTCGAGGTCCACTTCGACACTGGGCTGCATGATGCCGTAACCTTCCGCGATGATGTTGCGCCTCTTGTCCGCGACGGGTCTGTTGAGCGGATGAGCCATGACGCCGATCATGCTTTTTGCCGCGCCGAACGGAAGGACCGTATCGCAGTCCAGCGTGATGATGTAGCGAATATGTGAAAAAGGCGGCGATTCGTTTGATTTGACGGTGAAACTGGTATCGTTGAACCCTAAAACCAGATCGTTGAATTCGATGAGCGCGCCGCGTTTGCGTTCCCAGCCGATCCATTTGTTGTTGCAGGCGCTGAACCGTCTTTCCCTGTTGAAAAAGAAAAAGATATCTTCCCCTCCGGCTGCGTATTTCGCGTTGAGTTCGCGGATGCCTTTGAGGGCGGTTTCGATGATGGCGGCGTCACTTTCGAGATGCTTGCTGTCGGCGTCCCTGCATGCGCCTATGAGCGCGAAATAAAGGTTTTTCTCGCGGTTGGCAAGATAATGGCCTTCCAGGCCTTTGAGGATATCATGTACCCTGCCGACGTCCGACAGCAAAGTCGGTACAGCTACGACGGTACTCATTTCTTCGGGAATGCCGTCTCTGAGTTCCAGCCGCGGGAAAATGAAAGGCGGCAGCGTTCGGCACACAATGCGGTTGACAAAAATGACCGCTATTTCCGACGATGGCAGAAGGGTGCAGAGGCCCGCGATAACGGCAGCGAGAATGCTGCGGGTATCAGAACATAAATAGGCGTATAAAGCCGCCGTGGCCGTCAGAACCAGGCAGAATAGAAGAATCGGCATGAAATAGAACAAACCGGGATGTTTCTTCCGGATGACCGCTTCGGCAGAAGAGGGTTCTTTGCGCTGTTTGAGCCTGTTTTTCAAGATGGCCGCGCCTTTGCCAATCAGGTAATAACCGACATGGAAAGTCCGGAGAATTTCAGGATTGCTTGTGCCCTGCCCGTGCATCGAAAACGCTTGCGAAGCCAGGGCGAGCAGTTCGTTGGCGAGGTAGATTTCGGAAACACCGTAAAACGAAGCGAGCGCTTCCACCTTGCCGCGATACATGCTGCGCGTTGCGGAATCCATTTTCGGATAGGTGCCGTCGGGGTCCCGGCTGAGAATTTCATTGACCCGGCTGGCTTTCTCCAGCAGTTCCCCCCAGTCCAAGGTCGCTATCAGCCGCAGGCTGGTAATGCAGTTGCCAAGCGAAACGGTATTGACGGACCGCGCCATATGCTCCCGCTGAATAATCTGCGGAGTCGTAATACCCGAACGCGCATGAAACTCATCCAGGGCGATCAGAATCCCGGAATGGTTTTGGCCCGAGCGCCTCAAACGGTACAGCAGGTGGTCCAGAAAAGCGTCATTCGTTTTTTCGCCCGACTCCATGCTGTCCTCGTAGGCCTTTAAAATACGCTCGGTGTCCGGCATGCCGTTGTTCAGGGAAGCGTTCAGCGCATCGTCCGCTTT
Source organism: Bacillota bacterium (assembly GCA_022706685.1). Taxonomy (GTDB): domain Bacteria; phylum Bacillota; class Clostridia; order Oscillospirales; family Acutalibacteraceae; genus UBA1447. Next base: position 23,432 of record JAKJCA010000012.1, on the reverse strand, counting down.
GCGCCATTGCTGCATGGCGTTGCGTATTTTAACGCATTGGTGCTTGATGTCGTCGATGAGCGCCATTCGAATGACCAGCGGGAGGTTCCATATTTCCCTTTCTGAAAGGTTGTTATGCGACTGATAAGCTTCCAGATAATCCGATACGACCTTTTCATTCACCTGTCCGTCTGTATGCAGAATGATCTCGACCGCTATGGCAAACACGCGCGCGTAACCCTTCAGGAAGCCTGATTTCAGCACAGGCAGTTTGAAATAGTCTCTCAGATCGAAGTCGCGCCTGATCCCGTTGACCTGCTCCTCAATCAGGTAGAAATTATCCAGCAGCCATTCGGCGGCAGGGGGCACCGGCCGCTTCTTTCTGATTTCCGCATTCAGCTCTTTATAAACGGATAAAATGATGTCGTAGTTCTGGTTGATCCATAACAACGGCAAATTCAAATAGTTTTTTCTTTTGCCGACAACATGTTCGGAAGCAGTGGCCTTGGCGTGGCTGTCCAATTCCGTTTTAGTCAGCAGGGCTTTGCGCATATTCAGTTTCCGGTCCATTCTGGAGCGGATGAGAAAAATCCACAGGACAAGCCCTATGCCGGATATCAGCATAAAACTGGACAATATCAGGATGAAAGGCGAAGGCATGTCATTCCCCTCCAACCGATACCGTGTGCAGCCGGGCAGGTCCTGCCCGGGGATGGAAATCTTCGCCCGGCGCAGTCAGCCGAACCGTTGATGCTATGCAATCTTACTTATCGCAGAGGACAGCGTTTGATTTTCGTTGTTTCTCGGGGCTTTGGGCTTGCCCTGTTTCGCCGCGAAAAAGCTGATTTTTATTTATATTTGCCCAAAATTATTAATATCTGTTCATTATATTTATCATATTAATGCCGTTCTTTATAAATGTCAATGTTCAACAAGTGCGGCAATGCAAAAAAGCATGCTCCCGGCCGTTGCGGGCCGGGAGCATATTTTCGCCGCTTATCATGTCGGGTATGGAAGCGGATATTCAGAAATGGATGATTTTACCCGGTATCTCGCTGAAACCGCAAGGGCCGAAACGGTCATAGAGTTTTTCGCCGGTCGCTTTGAGTGCCTGTGTGAACAGCGTTTCAAACGTGCTGGGCGGCGCCGGTTTCTGATAAACGCCAGCTTTAACCAGCAGGTCGTAAAGACGCGCTTCGACGGCGTCGCATTGCGCGTCGTCGGCCACCATGCTTGCAAGCATCGCGTTCGCGTCGTCGACAGCCGCCTGCAGCTGGGCAGCGTCGGCGGCCGACAGCGTGCCGCCCGAGAGAAGGGCTTCGGCTTTGGGCAGATAATCCCTGACGATGCGTTTGGAGTTGCGCGAACCGTTGAACTGCGGAAAGTCGGGGTTGCTGTAAATGTCCGTAATCGTATCGGTACCCAGCAGGATACAGGCCAGCGTGACGGCGACATCGTTGCCTGCAATCTCATGATGCTGGCCGGTGAAATACCAGGTCTGCTCGGGCAGCCAGCAGGTCGAAGCGTCGACCACCCTGTCGGGGGAGATATGGTTGTGCGCCGGGTTATGACAGTAGAGATTCTGCTGCGTATAATCCGCCGGCAGCGTGGTCCCCGGCGCGCAGGCGTAGGTGCCCATTGCCGTGGAGGTCAGCTGAATAATACCGTCGGAGTTGATGTTTTCGGCGCAGGCAAAGAACTGGAAGTATTGATAGTCGCCCCAGCCGTGGCCGAAATTGAAACCGTAGCCGGCGATATTGTAAATCTTGATGCCCTTTTCCAGCAAATCGTTGGTTCTTTCCCTCAGCGTGCTCTGGTAGGCGTAATACCGGTCGGTTTGTTCGCGGATGACCGCGTGTGCGCTGTCGCCTAAGTATGTGTCCGCCAGCGCCGGATAACGGTCGGCCGGCACGATGGACCACATTGAGGGCGTATTGACAAAAAAGTCGCTCCTGACTACGTCAAACGCGGCGTCAAGCACGTTGTTGAATACGCGCTTGGGCAGCAGCCTGAGCGCCAGGTTGATCAGGTAGCCCTGATAGCCGTTCATCAGCTGAGGCATCATATCTTTATAAAATAGCTCCGCGGAATTGCTTGCGTAGTTTTTACTCACCAGGTCGGCGAACACATAGCTGCCGCCCTGCGCGGATACGACGTTGACGACTTTCGCAACGTCGCCCTTGTCGAGGTAGAGGTCAAAATAGGCGTTGGTCACCACACCGCCCAGGCTCAGCGGGACGAGGCTGACCTGCTTATAACCTGTCTGCGATTTGACCATCTGGATGAATTCGTCAAGCCTTTTGGCCTGGTCATAGGTGTTGGAGAAAGGCGGGAAGTTGAATAGATAGATTTTATCCTCCCCGACGAGATTGGAGAACTTTTCCATCGGCATCATGCCGAAAAAGTCGGCGCGGTCTTCCTCGCTGAATTGTGAAAGGGGATAATTCTTTTCTATCGCTTTAACGTTCTCGACGGGCTTGCCGTTGAGGTCATGCTTGGCGTATTTGAACATGCCGGGCATATATTCCCGAACGGTTTTGCTCAGCCCGCAGTCGCGCTGGAGGATAATCGACATCAGCAGCCGGGGCACCAGCTTCCAGATATCGTTCATCAGGTCGTCGGTGCAAAGGTTCAGCACCTTCCATTTGTCCTTGAAGGTTCCCTCGTTGGGGATGCGGTTGCCCTGGTCGTCGTAAAGCGAAACGTCCGACATCCCGATACCCGGCACAACGACGACGGGATTGCCGTCACCCCATGCGGAGGCGGGGGGAATACCCGTGCTTGTTTTGGCGGGGTTCACCGCCGCGGACGCAACGGGCGCGGCAAAGCCTGCCGCAGACGCTGACAGCACGAACGCCAGCGCCAGAAATGCTGCCGTGATTTTTTTGAAGGCCCGATTCATTTTTATTCTTCCTTTCATCCCTCTTGCCGGGACGGTCCGGTCAGGCGCGGGAAAAAGCGTTCCTTTTCCTGTGGCCGCCGCCGGATTTGCCGTTACTGCTTGCAAGAGGTTGTCGTCTTGTTTATGATAATCAATATCAGCCGTTTCGTCAAACGTCCGCGCGCATATCGCGGGTGCCGGAACGGCAGGGGAGGGAAACGCATGGCGCAGCCGGCCGGAGATACCGTCAGCCAGCTTGCCCGCATCATCGAAAACAGCCGCAGCCTTGTGTTTTTCGGAGGCGCGGGCGTTTCGACGGCAAGCGGAATCCCCGATTTCCGCGGCGCGGGAGGTCTCTATACGCAGCCGTTTGACCATCCGCCCGAAAAAATTCTTTCTCATGATTTTTTTATCGCCGAGCCGGAAACATTTTTTCGTTTTTACCGCGAGCGTATGGTTTTTACGGACGCCAAACCCAACGGGGCGCACCTGGCGCTGGCCGCGCTCGAGCGAAGGGGCGTTCTGAGCGCCGTCATCACCCAAAACATTGACGGGCTGCACGCCGACGCCGGCAGCCGGAAGGTTCTCGAACTCCACGGCAGCGTCAGGAGGAACTTCTGCACGGATTGCGCCGCTGCTTATCCGCTCGAGACGGTGCTCGCCGCGCCGGGCGTTCCCCGATGTTCACGCTGCGGCGGCATCATCAAACCCGATGTGGTTTTATACGGCGAAGCGCTTGACGGCGCCGTGACAGACGAAGCGGTCCGCTGCGTGGACGAAGCGGATACGCTTCTTGTTGGCGGCACCTCCCTGAGCGTCTATCCCGCCGCCGGCCTGCTGCATTATTTCCGCGGCAGTGACCTGGTTATCATCAATCAAAGCCCGACGCCTTTCGACGGCCGGGCGACCCTGCTCATCCGCGGCGATGTCGCTGCGGTTCTGAGCGCCGCAGCGGGTTTGTGATGCTGGGGTTTATATTGCGTTTTATCCGCCGGGCTTACTCATTTCGCCGCAAACCTTTCCCACGGTGTACGAACCTGTGCTATGATTACCATTAAAATGACGGTATTTATTTCGTGTTAGAAAATATTAATTTCCGGCCGGCGCTGTGCTGCCGGCAGAATCAGGGGAGACAGATGAATGATAAACCGGTCAAAAGATCGCTGCGGCAATTGCTCGGTACGGAATATATCGAAGCCGTCTTAGAAGGCGCCGGTTTTTTCGGCGACATAAGCCGGGAGGAAGCCCTTAAGCTTGCCGATGATGAAATCGAGTTTATACCGGCGTCCTGGGCCGCAAAAATGGACGGTCTGTTGAAGCAAGTCGGCTCGCAGGTGATTCCAAAAGCCCGGTTTTCCAATGCCGGCGCCGCAACGGAAGCATTTAAAAAGGCGTCCAATTTGAACGCAAGCCCCGTCGGCGGAATGGGCTGCCTTCGCCTCGGGGAGGACGGGCGGCTTTATCTGGCGTCGAAAAGCGAGCATTACCATGCGCCGCTCGGGCACAACTTCCCCGGCTATAAACTGCTCGGCCATGCCAAAGCGCTCGGAATTGACAACACGTCTCACAACAATTCGCGCGGATACATCACCAGGCTGCTGGAAAGGGAACTGGTCCGGACGGTAAACGGCGTGAGAAAAGGGGATACGGCAGCGCTTGAAGAAATTATCGCGTCGAAAAAACCGCATGTTTTAAACCGCGTCATTAATCTCGAGACCGGTTCGCTGGCCTGCGAGGCGGGCATCAAGATGATGCTGGCCCGGTTTTACCGGCTTGAAGAGCCGTTCCCCAAACCGGAGTACGCGGGCAGAACGCCGGTGTTCTTTGTCATGGCGGACCACGAGGGCGGCGGGAAAGCGAACTACCATGGGACGACCGTTCTCGCGCAGACCATGCGGGATTTATGGCCGGGTTTTACCGGGAAAATGAGCGACGCGGGGATTCTGAAGGTGTGTCCGGTCCAGATCAACGATTTTGAGGATTTCAGGGCGAAATTTGCCCGCTTCAACGAGCCCCCTTACAAAGCGGCCGGGTTTCTGCATGAAATCATCATGATGAATTACGGCGGCATCAAATTGCGCGAAGATTATCTGCACAGCGTGTATGCGCTTTGCCGCGCGAACGATACGCCGGTATTGTGCGACGAAATCCAGTCCTGCATGTGGTATCCCGGCATGTACCTGTTCAGGGAGTACGGTTTAAGCCCGGATTTTGTTGTCGTCGGCAAAGGTTTCCCCGGCGGGCAGTACGCGGCGTCGCGCATCATCACGACGTCCGAGATGGATAACCTGAACCTCTTCGGCGCGCTGGTCACCAACGGGCAGGAGGAACTGGCCTCGCTGGCCTATTTAATTACCATGGAGTTTGCGCAAGAGAATCAGGCGTTCATCCGTGAAACGGGCGAATATTACGAAAGCCGTTTGAAGGGCTTGGCGGACAAATACCCTTCGCTGATCGAGCGTATCGAAGGCAAGGGCCATCTTTCGGGCATCTTCTTCCGCGACGCGGACAAGGTTTTGCGGTTTACCGGGCTGCTGAACGCCGCTTGCATCGATATCAGCGCGCAAACGTATAAGGCGAAATGCCCGCCCGCGGCGCTGACAAAACCGCCCGTCATCGCGACCGAAGCGGTGGTCGATTATCTGGTCGGGCAAATGGACGAGGCGCTTCGGCGGATAACGGAAGGAATGATATGATTTGAAAGAACTGGGAATAGGCATTATCGGTTTCGGCTTCATGGGCAAAACGCATACCTACGGCTATCAAACCATCCCGCTTTATTACGGCAGTCTGCCTTTTAAAATCAAACTCGTCGGCGTGTGCAACAGAACGCTGGAAAAAGCGCAAACAGCGAAAGAAACGCTGGGTTTTGAATTCGCCACAGACAACCCCGACGATATTTTCAACTGCCCGGATATCGACATCGTCGATATCTGCACGCCGAATATTTACCATAAAGAAGCGGTCGTCAAAGCCGTCAAGGCCGGCAAACACATCTATTGCGATAAACCGCTTGCCGCGAATTACGAAGAGGCGAAAGAAATCGCCGCCCTGGTCGCGGGCAGCCCCGTCATCACGCAAATGGCGCTGCAAAACAGGTTTTTCCCCGCCACGATGCGCGCCAAACAGCTCGTCGAACAGGATAAAATCGGCCGTGTGACGTCTTTCAGGGCCTGCTACCTGCACGCAGGGTCGGTAGACCCCGGCAAGAAAATCGGCTGGAAGCAGGATAAGAAATTCGGCGGCGGCGTTCTGGTCGATTTGGGCTCGCACGTGATCGATTTGATTTATCACCTGCTCGGCGAATACGCATCCTTGTACGCGCAAACGGATATCCTGTATCGGCAGCGGCCGGATCAAAACGGGAAGATGGTCGATATCGAAGCGGAAGATATCGCTGTCCTCATCGCGAAAATGAAAAACGGCGCGACCGGCACCATCGAGGCGTCGAAAATCGCGACCGGCGCCAACGACGAACTCCGTTTCGAAATCCACGGCGCCAAAGGCGCTGTCCGTTTCAACCTAATGGAACCCAACTGGCTGGAGTATTATGACAATACCCTGCCCGAAGGCGATTTCGGCGGCGAAAAGGGTTTCAAAAAAATCGAATGCGTCCAGCGTTACCCCAAACCGGGCGGCGATTTTCCCGGGCCCAAGTTCAGCGTCGGCTGGATACGGGCGCATGTGCACAGCCTGTATCATTTCTTGTGCTGCGTGGATGAAGGCCGCCAGGCTGCGCCGTCCCTGCTCGACGGCGCCTATGTGCAGTATGTGATGGAAAAAGCCTATGAATCCGACCTCAACCAGTGCCGGGTCGATTTGGACTGAAACGGACGCGACCGCAGGGAAAGGCAGTGCCATGGCGGGAGAAGAATATTTGATCGGCCTTGATTTGGGGACTTCCGGCGTCAAAGGGGTGCTGATGTCGGCCAAAGGCGCCGTCGTTGCAAAAGAGAAAGCGCCCGTGCGATATAAGACCGCCGCCGGCGGGATCGTGACATTTGACGCGCAGGCGTTTTATTCGCTCGTTGCCGGCGTCATACGCAACCTTGCAAAAGCCCTGCCTGACGCGACGGCTGTCGCGGCGCTGAGCATGGTGACCGCCAGCGGCAACACCGTACTGCTTGACGGCGGGAACAAACCCCTGACCGACGGCGTCAGCTGGATGGATACCCGCGCCCGGGACGAAGCGCGGGCGGTGTTCGGCGAACTGCTGGATTCGGCGGAAATTCACCGGGTCACCGGCTGGCCGTTTATCAATATGTTCCCCATGGTTCATCTGGCATGGCTGAAATGCAACCGGCCGGAGCTGCTGCGAAAAGCCGCTAAAATCGGCATGAGTACCGACTATGTCCATCTCAGGCTTACCGGGGAATGGGGGATCGACCCGTCCACCGCCACCACTTCGTATCTGCTGGACCAGAAGGCGGGCGGCTGGTACCGGCCGTATCTCGATAAACTGGGTATCGGGCAGGGCAAACTGCCGCCCGTTTATGAAAGCGGTACGGTTTTGGGGCGCATAACGCCGCAGGCCGCCGCGGAAACGGGCCTCCCGGCCGGTACGCCCGTCGTGCTCGGCTCTTTCGACCATCCGGGCGCCGCGCGGGGTTCCGGCGTGTTGGACGAAGGGCAGCTGCTGCTGTCGTGCGGCACCTCCTGGGTGGGCTTCTACCCGTTCAAAAACCGGGAGTTGGCGGTAGGCCGGCAACTTCTGGTGGACCCGTTTCTGCGTCAAGAGGGTTTATGGGGCGTGATGCTTTCGCTCAAAGCCGTTTCAAACGAGGTGGAACGGTACCTGTGCAGATACATTTCGGCTGCGCCGGACAAGTACGGGGAGTTTGACCGCCTGGCGGCCATTGCCCCCGTCGGCGCAAACGGGCTGCTGATCAACACCATGGAATATGAAGAAACGGATCAGCTCGATACCCGTCCTAAAACCGATATCGCACGGGCCGTCATGGAAGGCACGGCGTTTCTGCTGAGGATGCGCGTCGAACAGCTGCGGCAGGCGGGCATGCGTACTGAAACCATCCATATGGTCGGCGGCCCTTCCGAAACGCGTCCCTGGCCCCAGATCATCGCCGACGTGCTCGGCAGGCCGGTCGCAATCGTCAACGGTTCCTGCGCAGGCGCCGTCGGCGCCGCTGTCCTCGCGGCGATAGGCGCGGGCATTTTCGCCGATGAAAGGGACGCCTGCCGGCGGATGGCCTTTGAACAATGCGTTTTGATGCCGGACAAAGAAACGCGCGAGGCATACGACCGGATATTCGGCCGGTTCAAGGCGAAATATCCGGATGTGAAATATATCTGATCGGGTCCGTCGGAACGGGAGGCTATCATTTGAGCAGGACGCTGACGATAAAAAATGTGGACCGGACTTTTTATGAAGAAAAACTCCGCGGATTTCTGCCGCCCGATTTCATCGATATCCATACCCATGTGTGGCTGAAAAAATTTGCCGTTGAAGCGCAGGGCGCACCTTTGCGCACGGTGACCTGGCCGTCTCTGGTAGCGGACGAAAATTCCATCGAGGATCTGCTCGATACCTACCGCCTGATGTTTCCGGGTAAAACGGTTACGCCGCTGATTTTTTCACAGGTCAGCCTGGATGTGGATATCGACGCCTGCAACGGCTATATTCAGGCGTGTTCCGTAAAGCACGGGTTCCCTGCGCTGCTTGTGACAAAGCCCGGCCAAAGTGCTGACGAACTTGAGGAACGCATCAAAAGAGGCGGATTTCTGGGCAGCAAGGTGTACTTGAATTTCGCGCCTCCGCACATTTCTGAAAAAGAGATATGTATTTACGACTTCCTGCCCGCGCATCAACTGCGTCTGCTGGACCGTCTGGGTTTGATGGTGATGCTCCATATCCCGCGAGACGGGCGGCTGAAAGACCCCGTCAACCTCAGCCAGCTGCTTGAAATCGAGCGCGATTACCCCAATATCAAACTCATCGTCGCGCATGTCGGCAGGGCGTACTGCCCGCAGGACGTCGGGAATGCCTTTGAACTGCTGGCCGAAACGAAAAATATGGTCTTCGATTTTGCCGCCAACACCAATACAGACGTGTTCCGGCAGCTGATCAAAGCCGTAGGCCCGAAAAGAATCTTATTCGGCAGCGACCTGCCAATCCTGAAAATGCGGACCCGGCGCATCTGCGAAAACGGCAGCTACGTCAACCTGGTGCCCAAAGGGCTTTACGGCGACGTGTCCGGCGACCGGCATCTGCGGGAGGTTGAGGGGCCCGAAGCGGACGGACTGACCTTCTTTATGTACGAGCAGATAGAAGCCATGCGCAGGGCCGCCGCGGCGGAAGGGCTGAAGCAAAGCGATATCTGCGATATCTTCCGCAACAACGCCCTTAGAATCATCGACAGCGCTTATGGAGGGAAGTATTTTGAACAGTCTTAAAATCGGCCTGCTGCCGCTTTATATCCGGTTGTATGACGACGCCTGGCCGGAACTGCGGGCGGGTATGGAGGCGTTTTACCGGACCGTCGCCGGCGAACTGCGTAAAAGGGACCTAGACGTGGTGACGGTTCCGGTTTGCAGGGTGAAAGCCGAGTTTGAAAGCGCGATCCGGCTGTTTGAAACCGAAAAGGCCGACGCCGTCGTCACCCTGCATCTGGCCTATTCGCCCTCGCTCGAATCGGCGGATGCCCTGGCGCGCACCGAACTGCCGCTGATCGTGCTGGACACAACGCCTGCGTTCGATTTCAGCCCCGCTCGGAACCCCGACGGGATTTTGTATAACCACGGGATTCACGGCGTTCAGGATATGTGCAATCTGCTTTTGAGAAACGGAAAACGTTTTTTCATTGAAGCAGGGCACTGGGAAAAATCGGATGTGCTCGACAGAATCAAAGACGATGTAAAAGCGGTGAAAACAGCCGGAAATATCAAAAACGCCCGCGTCGGCCGGCTGGGCGGAGCTTTCCGGGGCATGGGCGATTTTGCCCTGCCGGATGATTTTCTGCAATCAGCCATCGGCATCGAAACGGTCGAATGGGATTGCGCGCAAGGCGCCGAACTTTACGGCAGCATCACAGACAGTCAGATCGATAGTGAAATAGAATGTGACAAAGCAAGTTTTACCGCCGTCCACCTGAACCCGGACGTTTACCGGCGGTCGATCCGGGCAGGCCTGGCCGTCAGGCGATGGATCGAAACAGAAGGCCTCACGGCTTTCACGGCGAACTTTATGGGCATCACCAAACAGTGCGGGCTCCCCTGCATGCCGTTTCTGGAAGCGGGCAAAGCCATGGCGCGCGGCACCGGCTATGCCGGCGAGGGCGACGTCCTGACGGCGGCGCTGACGGGCGCGCTGCTGCCTGTCTTTCCCGAAACGACTTTTGCGGAGATGTTCTGCCCCGACTGGGCGAACAACAGCGTTTTCATCAGCCACATGGGCGAGATGAATATCAACCTTGCGGCGGGAAAGCCGGTTCTTAAAGAAAAGGACTTTCCGTTCACCGATGCGGAAAATCCTGTGGCGGCCTACGGCCGATTTAAAGGCGGAAACGCGGTTTTTGTCAACCTGGCGCCAGTAAAGGGCAATGGCTTTACACTGATTCTCTCGCCGGTTGAGATGCTTGACGCCCGGGAGGACGCCGGAATGGAAGACAGCATCCGCGGCTGGTTCAAACCGGCGCTCCCGGTCGCGGATTTTCTGGCGGAGTACAGCAGACACGGCGGCACCCACCATGCGGCGGTTGTGTACGGCGGCGCGCTGAACATCTTAAAACATTTCGCTGAAATCATGGGCTGGGAAGCAGTCGAGTTGAAATGAAAAGAAAACGTACTCACTCAAACCGCGTCCCTTCGCCCGCCGCTTCTTTTTTCCTGACTTCCAGCAGCTGATAACCTTGATAAGTAATCACCACGATTTCACCGAGATCGAAAGCGCAGGCGCAGTTTTTCGGAATGCGGAAAGTCTTCCTGCTGTTGTCTGCAAAAAGGAACTCGGCGCGGCAGCGGGCGGCGCCGCTGCGGCCGGGCGCGAAAAAAAGGACCGTGCTGTCCGGCGCCTCCAGGATACGGCTGACTTTCGCCTCGACCGTCATCACCGGCGCCCGCTGTTGGGCGCGCCGGTTTTTCACCATCACAGCAGCCGCAGCCGCGACAGCCGCCGCGGCAAGCGCAAATCCCGTACTCGAGACAGTATAAAAGACGCTCGCGCTGATGACAGCCCCTCCCTGCATGATGGATTGCACCTATCCTATCACGCCCGCATATCCAAACGCAAACAAGCGCTTCGGGCGGCTTGTGAAGACGGTCGAATCATGCTATATTATGTACCTGTACAAAAGACAAAGACAAAGCAGAAGGGGCTGCGGGCCGGTATGAAAAAAATCTTGTTCTATCTGGTGCAGTTTACCTGGGCGCTGCCGCAGAATCTCGTCGGGCTCATCGCCTTTATCGCTCTTTATCCGGGGCGTAAACACGAGCGGTTTCACCGCGCTTTTATCACCTACGTCGACAAGAAAAACTTCGGCGGCGTTTCCATCGGCATTTTTATTTTCATCAATGCCGGCAGGCAGGGCGACTGGCTTTATGACACGCGGATTCACGAGTACGGCCACACCATTCAGTCGCTGGCTCTCGGCCCCGTTTGGCCTTTCGTCATCGCGCTGCCGTCGGTTATCTGGTGCGGCGTTCCCGCCCTGATCAAATACCGCAAAGAAAAGAACGTGTCCTATTACAAACTCTATTGCGAGGGCTGGGCGAACCTGTGGGGGCTGAAATGGAGCCGCGACGCTTTCCGCAGCGAAAATATGCTTGCTACCGGCTATTACGGCAAGCCCCTGCCCGAACGCTACCGCCGTATGGTGTGAAGGAAGGACAATGCCTGTGGACGTGTACGACGCTTTTTCCGCCGGTGTCGAGCCGGGCGGCTTGAGGAACATCGGCGATATCAGACTGCTCATCTGCTATTTGCTCGGCCATCTTGAAAAGCCGCTGACCAGGCAGCAACTGATCGAAGTCATGCTTGAGGGCGCTTTCGCCAACTATTTTGACGTCAGTCAAACTCTTTGCGAACTTCTTGAAACGGGCGGCGCCGTTGTTGAAGATGCCGGCGGACTCGAGGTGCTGCGCCTTGCGGGCGAAACCAATGCGGCGTCGCTGCTTCTGGAAAGCGACGTGCCGAAATCCGTGCGGGAAAAGGCGCTCGCAACCGCCGTCCGCATCCAGACAAGGGAGCGGCGCGAGCGGGAAAACAACATCGAAGTCGGACAGGCGCCCAACGGCTTTTATGTGACTTTCACCATGTCCGACCAAGGGGTCGATTTCATGAAACTGACCGTCTACGCCGCCGACCTGCAGCAGGTCGAAACGGTGAAAAAAGGTTTCCTCAACGATCCCGTCGGTTTTTACTCGGGCATTATCGCCGCTCTTACCGCATAACGATCCGGGAGGCGACTTTCGCCATGAAAAGCAAGCGTTTTATTTTTTTGGCGTTGAGCGCGCTGATTCTGCTGTTTTGCGCGTCCTGCTCGCGCGGGGAGCCTCCCGAGCCGAACCGGGCGACGCTGGACCAGTCGCGCACGCATTTTGCCGCTTTTCAAAAGGATATCGGGCAGATCCTTGACACCCATTCGGTGGCCTACGCTGTCGAGGCGACCTCGTCGGACGATATGCCCGGCGCGAAGCCCGACGCCTATTCCTTAACGCTGCGGTATGAACTGAAAACACCCGGGAAAGAAACCTTCAGCGTCACGCTGTTCAATACGGAACGGACCGAACGTTTTATTGCCGTTCTTCAGGCGGACCGCGCATCGGTCAAAGACTGTGATTTTACCATGGGCCGTTATCCGTTTCTGCTGGACGTGTTTAACCTGCTTTCGGACACAAGCACCTCGAAGTTCGAATGCAACCGGCTGATGCGCAGCACCCGGCGCGGCGCCGCTGCGCTCTATGAGCGGCAGGGCGAGGCTTTTTACACTTACAAATTCAAATATCTTTTCAAAGGCGACGAGGACCGTTACCTCAGCTACGATATCCAGTATCAAAATTCAAAACAGCCGGGCTATTTTACTGAAACGCTGACCTTTGAAGGTTATTTATCCGCGCGCAAAGCAGACAACACCGGCAACTGACGGAGGGTACATGGGTTTTTCCGAAAAGGTCAAAAAAGCCGTCGGTATCGAGGGCGGTTTCAGGGACACCATCATGCCGATGGTCGGCTACAATTCCGCGAGCATTCTTTTCGGCGGCGCCGGGCATATTATTTCGCTGTATTTCATGAGCTTTTTGACTGAGGTGGAAGGCCTCAACACCAGGCAGGCGGGGCTGGTGATCCTTTTCGGCCTGGTGTGGGACGCGGTAACGGACCCCGCGATGGGCCTGATAACCGACCGGACGCGTTCGCGTTTCGGCCGGCACCGCCTTTACATCCTGCTGGGCATCGCGCCGGTCGCCCTGTCCTATTTTATGCTTTGGAACTCCTTCGGCCTGTCCAAACTTGGCAACGACGGCGCCACGATGACCTATTACATCATCGCCTATATGTTTTTCAGCACGGCGATGACCATTGTCGCGGTGCCGCATACGGCCATGCTGCCCGAACTGGCGCCGAAATACTTTTTGAGAACGCAGTATAAATCGGTCGAGTACTTAGTAAACTCCGTGGGAATGACCTCGTCTTTTGTGTTGGCCTCGCTGATTTTCGGTTATGTCAACATGGACACGCTCACTGCCGACACCAGGCCGAGATTCGCGCTTATGGGCGGTATCCTCTGCCTGTTTTTCGCGCTGCCGCTGATTTTCACCTTTACCAGCACACGGGAACCGAGTTCCAAGAACATGCCTCTCATACCGCTGGACCTGAAGGGCTTTTTCAACGAATATATTCAAGTTTTCAGGAACAAAGCGTTCAGGCGTTATTTTTTCATCAGCCTGTTCTTTATGATGTGCAGGGGGTTTTACAACTATTCCAACCAGTTTTTCATCCGTTACATCGCCAAACGGTGGAACCGCTACAATATCATCACCACGGTCGCCGGCATATCGGAGGCTTCCGCCTTCCCGCTGAACTACTGGCTGACCAAAAAATACGGCAAGCAATTCTGCGGCAAACTGCTCACGCCCGTCGTGATTGGCGGGCTTGCGCTGAACCTCTTTATTACGCCGTCCTCGCCTTCGTTCCTGGTTTACCTGGCGGTTATCATGTTTAACTTCGGCTTCTCGGGCGTCGGTTTTGTGGCGACCAATATTCAGCCTGACGTGACGGACGTCGACGAGATGATTACCGGCAGGCGCCGCGAAGGCGTGATTGCCACGTTCAGTTCCCTGATCAAAAAAACCGTCAGCGGGCTGATGGGTTCTATGACGGGTTTTACACTGTCGGCGTTCGGCTTTGTCACGGGCAAAGGAGAGAACGTCACCCAAACGCCGAGGGCTATCCGCGGCTTGCGCCTGACTTACAGCGTTCTGCCGATTCTCTTTATCACCATGAGCGCCCTTACCGTTTTCCTTTATGACATGACGAAAAAAGACCATGAAATGATTAAGGCCGCCATACGGGAGAAAAAGATCAACGGCTTCGCTTCCATGACACAGGAGCAAAAGGCGGTTTGCGAGCGCATCGCCGGGCACCGGTTTGAAGATATGTGGATCGGTTCGGAACAACCGGCGGCAGCCGTGCCGCAGGAACAATGACTCTTTCCGGTTGTTGACGGCTTTTTTCATTTAATTCGTCATGGCGACGGTCTCTTTCGGTTCAGGTTTCCTTATCGGCAGTTCCGGATGATTGAATTTTCAGGAGGGGTTTTATGGCTGGGGACAGATACGATTACGCGAAAAACAAGTACGCGGCCCTCGGTGTGGACACCGATGCAGCGCTCTCCGCGCTGGCGGGCGTGAGGATTTCCATCCACTGCTGGCAGGGCGACGACGTCGGCGGATTTGAGAACGCGGACGGGCTTTCCGGCGGGATTGCCGCGACGGGCAACTACCCGGGCAAGGCGCGCAGCGCCGACGAGTTGATGGCCGATATCGACGCCGCGCTGGCCGTCATACCCGGCCGGCATAAAATCAACCTGCACGCCATTTACGCCGTGACCGGCGGGGAGGCCGTCAGCCGCGACAAACTCGAGCCGCGGCACTTTGTGCCTTGGGTGGCTTTCGCCAAAGAACGCGGGCTCGGTCTCGACATCAACCCCACGCTGTTTTCTCATCCCTTGGCGGCGGACGGTCTGACCCTTTCGCATCCCGACCCCGCCGTGCGGCGTTTCTGGATCGACCACTGTATCGCCATGCGCAGAGTCGGCGAATATTTCGGCCGCGAACTCGGCATCCCCTGCGTCAATAACATCTGGATTCCCGACGGCTATAAGGATATCCCCGCCGACCGTCTGGGTCCCCGCCGGCGTTTGAAAGATTCCCTTGACGAAATCTTCGCCGTTGCGTTCGACCCGCGCTACCTCGTCGACACCGTGGAATCAAAAGTGTTCGGCATCGGCGTGGAATCCTATACCGTCGGTTCCCACGAGTTTTATCTCAACTACGCCGCGAAAAACGGCGTCGTCTGCCTGCTCGACAACGGCCATTACCATCCCACCGAAACGGTGTCCGATAAAATCCCGTCCATGCTCCTTTTCTCCGACAAGGTCGCCCTGCACGTGACCCGCGCCGTGCGCTGGGACAGCGACCATGTCGTCATCTTTGACGACGAACTCAAGGAAATCGCCAAGGAGATCGTCCGCTGCGGCGCGCTGGACAGGGTGCTCATCGGCCTGGATTATTTCGACGCGAGCATCAACCGCGTCGCCGCATGGGTGACGGGTGTCAGGAATATGCAAAAAGCGCTGCTCTACGCCCTGCTGCTGCCGCACGCCCAACTCAGGCAATGGCAGGACGAAGGCAACTTCACTCAACTGCTTACCCTCGGGGAGGAAATGAAGTTCTATCCCTACGCGGATGTCTGGGCGCGTTTTTGCGAACTTAGCGGCGTGGCCGCGGGCTGCGAATGGTTTGACGCTATACGCGCTTATGAAAACGAGGTTATCTCAAAAAGGCGGTAGGCAATTCGCGGCATAACGAAAACAACGGAGAAAATCCCCCGTTCGCCGACGTGCGGGCGGGGAATTTTGCAGTCTGCGCGGCGGCATTCACCCGAGCAGAACCTTGCGGATGAATTGTTCGATTTCCGCCCAGGCCGCCTTTCCTTCCGCGGTGAAGCCGCCCGCGGCCTGGAAGACGTGAAACATCCCCTCGTACGCCGTCACTTTGGCGTCGACGCCCGCTTCGGCGGCCTTTGCGCCGGCGGTCTCCGCATCGCTGAGAATAGACTCCCATCCCCCGACCTGCAGCAGCATCGGGGGGAACCCGGCGAAACTGCCGTAGACCGGCGACAGGTATATGTCGTGCAAATCGGTATCTCCGGCGTAATCCAGAGGCGCCGGGCTTTTGCAGGCCGCCGCGTTGGGCCTTTGGGCGTATAGCGGGTCCTTTTCGGCGTTGCGGGCGTAGGATTCGCCCTCGGATGCCAAGTCCAGCCAGGGCGACAGGCCGATCATCCCGCAGGGGAGCGGCTTTCCGCTGTCGCGCAGTTTCGCGACCAGGGCGACGGCAAGGTTGCCGCCCGCGCTGTCGCCGGTAACCAGAATATTTTCCGGCCGGTAGCCCTGCCCGAGCAGGAAGTCCCAGCCGTCGACGGCGTCTTCCAGCGCGCAGGGATAGGTGAATTCCGGCGCGACCCGGTATTCGAGAAGAGCGGCGTCGGCGCCCCGCGCGAGCGAAGAATATTTCACGGCCATCGAGCGGTAGTTGTTCGTCAGTTTCGCGGTGTACGCGCCGCCGTGAAGCAGGTAAATCAACCGGCCTGTTGCGGGGCCTTCCGGTTGCAGAAGTTCGATTTTCGCGTTCGGCAAATCGAAAACCCGGAGGGCATATCCTTTCGGCGCCCGCCATTTCATTTTCCGTTTCGATAAATCGGCGCCCGCCTTGAAGAAACCGCCGTCGCGCATATGCGGCAGTGTCAGGATGCGCCTGACGCTTTCTCGCGCGAGGGTCCCGCTGAACGAAACGTTTTGATCCGGCCTGCCGCGCAGCAGCAGTCGGACGAATTCGCGCGCGAAGCTGCAGACGATGCCGAAGCCGATGCGGACAAAGGCGGCCGTACTCAGCGGCTTCGTATTCATATCTTCCATACCGCTCCTCCAGTACGTGGCGGCCGGCTGTGTCTTGAACCGTTTTTTCACGGACGCGGCCGGCTGTGATTCGATAAGGCGTCCGGCGGGTTTAAAACAATTTGTCCGCCAGTTGATTGAGCGTTCGGAAAAAGTCCGTTTTCTTCCGGGTTTCCGCTTCCTGTTTTGAAGTGGTCCAGCCTTCGTTGAAACCGAAGTTTTCGAGCAGGAAATCGGCCATTCTCAGCGCGAGCGCGTCGGTCGCCTCAGTGCTCCAAGCTTTGCCGGCTATCAGCGCGTTCGCCTCGCCGCGCAAAGCTTCGAACGCTGCGGCGGTCTCGGTGTCCATCGGGTGCGCCGCGATGAATTCGGCGTTTTCAAAAGCCGAGTTCAGCATCCCGCGTATGCTGCCGGTGTCGCGGAACTCGTTGAACTGCGGGTACCCGCCGTTATGGACGCGCGCGTCGGTAATCGTGTCGTCGTACGCGAGCCGGATACACATGCGGATGACGCTTTCTTTCCCGCTTGGCAGGTCGAGATGACTTTGCCCGTCGATCAGCCAGACATAATCTTTCAGATAGCTGGTATTCAGGTCCGCGTTGCGGTTCGGGGAAATATAACTCGGGTCGGCGGCGCCGGCAAGGTATTCGTCCGTAAAGGCCGTCCCGGCATCGGGGAAGGTTCCGCCCATCGAGCCGGAGGAAGCGTTGATAATGAAATCCGACGACATCCGGTATGAATCGACGGGGGAGGGGAGGTGCAGGTCATAGCCGCAAACGGCAAAAATACGGGTGTCCGTATTCTCGATAATCCAGGGCATGGTGACACTGTTGGCAACCTGCGCGTCGCGGTAGCGGTCGGTTTTCTCCTTGAGGGCGGCGTGTTCGCCGCCTGCGAGGTATTCGGCCGCCAGCCGGGCATACTGCGCGTTGGGCACCAGGGCCCACATCGAGGGGCAGTTGGCGACAAGGTTGGTGACGATCGACTCCTTGAGCCCCTGCTTCGCGCTGTCGATGAGTTTTTCAAACCGCCGCTGCGGCAGCGCGCGCAGGACGATACCGCCCAGGTAGCCCAGCCACCTATATTCCCGCGCGACGGAATGCCGCATATCGAGCAGCGCGGGGATAAACTCGGTGCAAAGGTAATCTTTGTCATATAAATTGAGATTCAGGCCCATGATATCGCCGAGCAGGTAACTGCCGTCGATTGCGGAATCGGCAAAAATCACCTTGTGCAGCTCGTCGATTTCGCCGGTATGCGCGTAGAGGTCAAAATAGGCGGTGCCGATGGTGCCGCCCAGGCTGATAAAGACCAGGTTGATTTTTTCGGCGCCCGTCTGGGCTTTGACCACGTTTTCGATATAGTCGTTAAGCCGCCGCGCGACCTCATAGGTGTCGCCAAACGATTCGTAGGCGAAATAGTACACGTTCTCATACCCCACCAGGTCGCAGTATTCGCGCATATCAATCTGGCTGGTGATATAACCGAGTTCGGTCGGCCCGCCGCCGCTGTAAGGGTAGGAGCCTTCCCGGCTGTAACGGTACAGCGAGTTTTCTTTCGTCGCCGCGACGGCGAGCGAATAAGGGTATTCTTCCACCTCGAACGTGATGCCTTCGGCAGCCCTCGTCCCGTCCGGCTTAAAATAGTGGCTACTCATGCCGGCGTTGAAAATGCGCGCGATGCTGCCGTCAAGCCCGCGGTTGCTGCCTGTCAGCAAAAAGCGCAGCAGGGTGCCGCTTTCGGCGGCGACGGCTCTTTTCAGGGCGGGGTTGTCGATCATAAACGCCATATCGCCCGATTCCATAATCAGGCGGCCGTCGTCGCCCTTGAGGATTTCCTTCTGGCCGTTTTCACCGGTTTTATACATATAGGTAATCGACTGCATAATGCCCCCGACCACCACGCCGGGAACGGCTTTGCCGTTTTCTTCACTATGTTTTTCGAGATATTGAAACGCCTCTTCGGCGCTGTCCGCGTCCACAACCGTGCAGCCGTTACTCTGCGTTGCCGCCGTAAACCCGCGCCCCGGCGGAATCTTTGCGGCGGCCGGCGCCGATGCGGCCGTTGCCGTAAAACAAATAGCGAGCACAAGTGAAACGAGCTTTTTGGGCATGCGTGCAAACCTCCTTGAAATACCGGCCGGGCAGCGTCGTTCTTCCGTGTGCAGAGCCCGTTCGCGCACCGGTGAAGCCGGTCGGCCGTTTTCCGTTTTTCGTTGCTGATACAGTACCATGCCGGACCGATTTCTTCAAGCCGGAACGGCGATTTCCGCCCCGGCGCGGATTGACATGCCACGCGCGGTTGTGCTACATTCAAACTGATCAACAACAAGGAGTGACGGCTATGGATTTCCTCTCCGCGATCTTCGCGACGCGCCAGCTGCGCGCGCTCAAAGCGCTGCTCGCCGCGCTGCTTGCCGCGGCCGAAATGCTCGGCTTATTGCTCTTCGATCTGCCGACGACGCCGCGCGGACCCGCCCTTGACCTGAGCAAGTTTGAACTTGTCTGGGCCGATGAGTTCAACGGCGACGAACTGGATGTTTCCAAATGGTCGCCGCATTTCACCTGGGGCAGCACCATCCGCCGCGGAGGCTGGTGGAACACCGCCTTTCAAAGCGTCGGCGGCGGCAGTTTGAAAATCCGCACCGAATATCAGCCGGAGGGTTTTGGCGGCGGGCAGCCGGGTTACTATTCCTGCGCTTTTGACACCAACGGCCGCTATCTGCAGAAGTTCGGCTATTTTGAGGTCCGCTGCATGCTGCCGAAAGGCCAGGGCCAATGGGCCGCTTTCTGGATGCTTAACGACGGCATGTTCCAGGTCGACGGCTCGGGCCGCGACGGGATGGAAATCGATATTTTCGAAGCGCCTTACTACCATAAAAACGGTCTGGAACGAAACGCTGTCACCACCAACATCCACTACGACGGCTACGGAAGCGGCCATCGGATGGAAGCCGTCGGCAAATTCCGCGTCCCGGACCCCTATGACACGTTCAACACCTACGGCCTGGAGTGGAACGAACACGAGTATATTTTCTACATCAACGGCGTTGAAACCGCGCGCTCAACCTTCGGCGGCGTTTCGCAGGAGCCGGAGTATATGATCCTTTCGGTGGAAGTCGACGGCAGCGGCGGCGTTCC
Source organism: Bacillota bacterium (assembly GCA_022706685.1). Lineage (GTDB taxonomy): Bacteria > Bacillota > Clostridia > Oscillospirales > Acutalibacteraceae > UBA1447. Next base: position 3,303 of record JAKJCA010000012.1, on the reverse strand, counting down.
CGCCCCCGGCTGGTCGGGCGATATCCGCAATAACACCCTGCTGCCCTCGGCGTTCGTGGTTGATTATGTGCGGGTTTATCAATACAAGGACTTGGCAGACGGCGGATAAAACAAATGGCGCGGCCCCTCCGCAACGCGGTTCCTTTGCCGCGCCGGAGGGGCTTTTTATATCCCGCGGCACAGGAAAAAACCGATATTCGCCCTCAAGGTCTTGTGCGGCGCACGGTTTTGCCTTACCATAAACGAAAACGACTTCCGGAGGCATGTATGGACACCGCGAAATATCTCGAAAGAATCGGCTTTGAGGGCAGGGTCGGCAACGATTACGAAACCCTCTGCCGGCTGCAGTACTGCCACCTGTCCACGGTTCCTTATGAAAACCTGGACATCCTTGCGGGTATCCCGCTGAGGCTTGACAGCGAAAGCCTTTTTGAAAAAATCGTGACCGCCCGCCGCGGCGGTTACTGCTTTGAACTCAACGGCGCCTTCGGCGCCCTGCTGCGCGCGCTGGGCTTCGAGGTGACCGACTGCATGGCGCGGTTCCTGAAAGGGGAGACGGCCGTCCCCATGCGCCGGCACCGCGTCCTGCGCGTCCGCTGCGCGGACGGCCTTTTCCTGTGCGACGCCGGCGTAGGCATGGTCAGCCCCGTGCACCCTGTGCGCCTGGATACGGACGCGGAGCAGTTCATCGGCGGCGAAGTTTACAAAATCACAAAGGACGCCTTCTTCGGCACCATCATACACCAGTGTTTCGAAGGCGTCTGGGACCGATTTTTTGCCTTTACCGACGAGCCGCAGCTCGACATCGACTATGTCATGCCGTCCTTCTACTGCGAGAAGCACCCCGATTCCATTTTCAACAAAACGGCTATGCTCGCGATTCTGAACCCTTACGGCGGCAAGCACTCGGTCTCGGGCGACACGCTGACCTGGTGGGACGAAAACGGCAAGCATAAAACGACGCTCGAAGACGACCGGGCGCGCCGCGAGGCGTACCGGACCTATTTCGGCCTGTCGCCAGAGACATATTCCGGGGCGGGGAAATAGATGTTTTTCAGCGTGTCCCGTTCAACACGCGATAATCGGTTTGGCTGTTGTCCGGTTTTGTTGACAACGTCCCCATCAAACGGACAGGCAAACGCTTATATTTGATATTGCGCAATATAATTTGCGGTGCTATGATGTATGGCGAGCAGAGCTATAACGCGGACACCGCGGAGGCGGCCGGCCCGTTAAGGGCTATCCCGCTTTGATTGAACCCGGTAGCCGAATGAAAAATATGTAAAGGAGCATGATTATGAAAATCGGTTTTAACGAGGGCTGCGACCGTTACTGCGAGGGGCACAGCGTCCTGCGCGACCTTGAACTGTGCGAACAATACGGGTTCGATTTTATCGACATCCAGTCCGAATGCCTTGACCGCGACCTGGCCGCCGGCAAGGTGACCCTTGAGCAGCTCGGCGAATGGTTCAGAACCCACCGGCTGAAAATGCTCTCCTACAACGCGCTCTGCTTTTTCAACATGAAGCAGACCGAAGCCGAGAAGACGGCCGTCATGGCCGAACTCGACGAAATCGTCCGCCGCTGCGGGATTCTCGGCTGCAGGATGATCGTCGTCGTGCCTTCGAAGGACATCGCCGTCCACGCGACCCGCGGCGAAATCCGCGCCGACGCGGTCGCCGTGCTCAAAGAGATGCTGAAAAAAACGCAGCCCCACGGCATCAAATTGTCCTTGGAGTTCTGCGGCGTTCCCGGCATGACCATCAATCGTTTTGAAGACGCTTACGCCGTCGTGCAGGAAGTTGGCTCGCCGCTGGTCGGCGTGACGCTCGACCAGTACCATTTCCACGCCATGGCCTCCGGCTGGGACGCGCTGGAAAAAGCCGACGGCAAAAAGATTTTCATCTGGCATCTCAACGACATGGAGGATGTTCCCTGCGGCGCCGCCTACAACACCGACGAGAAGCGCCTTTGGCCCGGCGACGCGCGCGGCTGTCTGGACCACAAGCGCTATGCCGACACGCTGAAAAAAATCGGCTTTGACGGCGGCTGCTGCACCGTCGAAGTTTTCCGCCCCGACTATTACCGCCTCAGCCAGGAAGAGAACGTCCGCGCCGCCGCCGAATCTGCCAAGGCGCACGTGGCGAAATACTGGTGAAACGCAGCAGGGCGTGACGATATCAAAACCCAAACAAAGGCCTTGAAGCCATCGCGCTTCAAGGCCTTGATGATGAATGGACGATGCTTTCGCGGTGTTGAGAAGAGGCCGCCCGCGTGTATGCGGTTGCCGGATTTGCCCCCCGCCTTCGAGGCGTTTTGATTTCCGTGACGCCGAAATGTATTACAGCAGTCCCCGCAGGCCGAAGGCGATGGCGTTCATCAGGTTGTCGGCGATATACAGCAGCACGGAGAGAACGCGCGGAGGCTCAAAACGCCACTCGCTCGGAGGGATGAGAACGTCGCCCAGCGTCTCCTCCGGCAGGGGTTGCGGCGCCAGGAAGGCGCGGGTAGCCATTTTGGCAACGCAGATATTTTTCGCCGCGGCCCTCAAAGCGGCTCCGAAACCCGCGGGGTCGCGCGCATAAGCGGTTTTTACTGCCGCAAACTGCGACGGTTTTTGCAGGAACCACAATCCGGTCAGCATCGTGTCGTTGCCGTTGTAAACGGCGAGCGCCGGGCTCATGTAGCCGTAGCCGGTGAAGTTGTTGGTGTAGTCCGAAACCACAAAACCTTCGAATCCCCATTCCCCGCGCAGCAGTTTTTGCAGCAGCGCGCTGTTCGCGCCGCACCACTGGGTACCGATGCGGTTGAAGGCGGACATCATGCCGGAACAGCCGGCGGTTTTCACCGCGATTTCAAAGGGCTTAAGGTAGATTTCGCGCATCGTCTGCTCGTCCGCCCAGGTAAAAACGCCGGTACGGTTCTTTTCCTGGTCGTTCAGGGCGAAATGCTTGACGGTAGTGACGAGGCCCATGGACCGGGCGCCGCTGATAACGGCCGCAGCCATGCGGCCGGAGAGCAGCGGGTCTTCCGAAAAATATTCAAAGTTTCTGCCGCCGCAGGGGTTCCGGTGGATATTGGCGCCCGGCGCGTACCAGATGTCCGTCCCGAGTTCCCGGGCTTCCGCGCCGGCGCTGGCGCCCATCGCCCGGGCGATATTGTCGTTAAAACTGCAGGCGACCGCGGTCTCGCAGGGGTAGGCCGCTCCGCAGTCGGCATATACGCTGCCGTACCGGCCTTTGACACAGGATGGCCCGTCGTTGTCAACCGTTTCCGGTATGCCGAGGCGTTCGATGCCGGCGG
>JAKJCA010000103.1 GCA_022706685.1 Bacillota bacterium | reverse complement strand
GGCTTTTTCCACAAATCCGAGGCTAGCGAAGCCGCCGCCATAAAGAAACTGAGAATCAGCGCGAATCCTTTTTTGAACCATGTGAAGTCCAAAGCGATACCTCCCTGCCTTGCGCTCAATGTGACCGGGCGTACAGCGCCATAAACGTGTAGGGGTCGACGATTTTCAGCCGATAATCGCCGGGCAGCGCTTCGATCGCGCGCGCCCAACGGTTCACCGTTTCGGGGGATTGGAGGATGACCCGCACGGCGGTGAACGCGCTGCCGTTTTTCGCCGGGTTCTCGCGTAAATGACCGAGCAGGTCTTCCGCGCTCAAAGCGTCGGCCATCTTCACGACGGGCATGGGCGTACAGGGTCCGATACCGCTTGCGTTGTTGGTCAAGAGGCCTGCCGGGGCAAAGGAGGCATAGGCGTCCAGAACCCTGCGCCTGAGCAGGAAATCGCCGGGCGTCTTGACGCCTTTGTCAAAAATCAGAAAGCCCTGGATATCCATGTCGAAGCGTTCAAATAAGGTTTTATTGTAAGCCGCCCACTGTTCGAGCGTGCCGAAATGTTTTGAAACCGCCAGCGCTTCGGGGTTGAGGTAGCCAGCGCCGTTGTCCCCGCAGACAAAGGTGTCGTTCGGCGTCGCCGTGGCGTAGAGGTAGTCGATGACATGCGGCGCGCGCTCATAGAGGCCGGGCGCGAAAGACCAGGCCAGCGGCACTGTGCCGCGCTGCGCATTGTCCCAGCAGGTCAGACTTTGCGAATTGAGCCATGCCGCCGAGTCGTAATCACCCATATAGACCATCACGTAGTTGAAATTGCCGCCTTCGTCAGCCGTCGCCTCGCCCCGCGCCGCAGCGCTTTTCTGCTCATAGCGTTCCGGGTGCGGATAGTGCATAAAAACGGAGGCGTCTGACATGGCGACGAGTCCCGGCGCGTCGGCGTCGAGCATGACGTTGTAATAGGAGAACTCCCGCACCGTCTGCCACTCGACCGCGACCGGCCCGCTGAGTTTTTCGGCGCCTTCGGCCTGAATGAAGTTCGTATATTTGATGTGCCAGGCGGTAAAGCCGCCGCAGGTAATCGGGGCGTATTCAAATTTTGCCGCCAGGGCGTTTTGCGCCGCCAAAACAACCTGCAGCGTCCGATAGTCGGCGGAGCCCGTCAGCGGGCAGACTCCTTTGCCCGCCTGGTCCGGATCGTCGCTGGGGATTTCGTTTTTCATCACGCACAGGTCAAAGAAGAAGGCTTTTTTGGCGATGTAGTAGTCGTTGTTGAGCAGAAAAGCCGTCGACTTGATATGTCCCATATCGTATGCCGTCTCGCCGTTCGCCGTTTTGCGCGGGTAGTAGGCGTCGATGTGGTAGGCCATCAGGTGCGGGTTCGTCTTGCCGGTTTCGAGGTAATTGCGTACCGCCCACAGCGCCGCGTCGCATTTCCTGCTGCCGGTCGAGCGGTACTTTCCGCTGGTGCCGAACACAAATTCGGCGTCCTGCCTGAAACGGCCGTGCAGGTCGACTGCGACCCTTTTCGCCGTGAAACGGTCCTTGTAGTTGAAGATATCTTTGACGCCCAGCCCGGTCAGGTTGGCATACAGGCTGTCGACTTTGGCGCTATATCGCAGAGGGAGCAGATTGTCGCAGCCGCAGGCGGTCAGCGCAGCGTTGGAGGTCGCGGGCACTTCGTTGTCCCAAACGGCGAAGCCCTTGAAAAAGTCCCTAAACACATACAGCGCGTCCGCAGGGCTTTGCAGCGCGACGATTTCTTTCCCGGCGAGGAACTGCGGTTCCCGGCCGAGTTTTTCGCGCCAGTAGGTACTGCTCGTCAGCCGCTCGAACCACACGCGGTCCGCATTGTTGGCGGAGGTAAAGAAGATATACAGGCGCGGCGCGTCCCGGTTGACGAGCCCTTGCAGCACGCCCATCATCAGTGCCGTGTCGTAGTAATCCGACGCGCTGACGCCGGGCCTCGCGTCGAGATAAGCGGCGAGGTCGAGCGTGTACAACGCCTCGTGATCAAATCGCAGCGGCAGGATATCCGCGCTGATGGCGCTCAGCGCCGCGTTCTCCCGGGCCGGTTCCGGAACAGGCATGGAGGGCGCCCCCTGTGTGAGCGCGAGAATAGCCGTCATAACCGCCGTCAAGGCCCTGAAAAGTTTGGCCAGTGAACCCATACCCACACCTCTTTTTGAGCATCCACTTGTGATGCCCGCTGGTCACACAGTGTTACATAATTTGTTTTTGTTTCACATAATCATTAAATTCTTCTGTATTTGTAGCTAACACCTTATCGTATTCCGACTTGACTTTTTTGATGTTTATATCTTCAATAAAGTCCTTGATGAAATTTTGGAAATCAAAATTTAATTTTGTCAGTGTGTCGATCGTTTCCCAGTCTAAAAAATCTTTAGTCTTTGCAGAAAAGACGATTTCGCTCTGTTCAATGTTTATTGGGTCAAGTTTTATAAGTCCTATTCCAAAAGAGTTGTTCAACCTGCGGATTTCATCGATAAGAGAAGGTTCGTCATCAAGTTTAAGCGTGACAAGGTAACCTTCATGAGCCCAGCTCGAATTTGAAACCGCTTGGAAATAGTATTCCTTTAACGTGCTCATCGTTATTTCTATTTTCATTTCAAATGAGAATAGTTTGCATTTATTTTCTTTCAGCGCCTCAAGCAAACTTATCGTATCATAATGAAAATCTCCAAAAGGAAAGTGAATTCCAACCAAATCTGGGTGAAGCCATTTGTTCAAACCTTTAGGATTTTTGTCAGATTTTTCATGGAAAATTGTTTTTGTATAGCAATTGAAATGGGGGCTAGAAAACACAAAAGTTGAAAGCAACGGGTGTAAATCTCGTTCATTAAACGGATATCTGTTTTTAGGCTCTTGCTGGGCCTTTAGAGGCGCTTTGGGGATTGCCTTAGGATCTAATTCTTTCAAATAAAACAGAGCAGGTCTTGAACTAACCTGAATAAAATCGGAGTTGGGGTTTTCCTTAATATCAACGTATAGCCTGGCGCCGATAGTTTGCCATGGTGTTTTTCCCGTAGAACCAATTTTTTCAGCAATTTTTAAGTCGACGGCTTTATCCCATATTTGATTTTGCGTAAGCGGCTTTTTTTCTGCGATAATGACGTCTTTTGCTAAGGAACCGCTGATTTAATCAAACCCACAAGGACCGGTAAAATGGTATAATAAAGGCATCAAAATCGACGGGGTGAAACATGAATCAGCAAACATTCACAGATTTCGAATATAGTAACC
>JAKJCA010000102.1 GCA_022706685.1 Bacillota bacterium | reverse complement strand
ATCGTATCTGAGCGAAGAGTCGCTAAAATCGATAGACAAACTGGCAGCATAACATGATTAGCGGAGTCCAAAGTTGCGAACTTAATTTGACAGTACCTTATCGGCAGGGTGTGTCAATAAATTGTATATATTATACAAAAGATTTTTTTCATATTGTTTCGGGCAGCCGAGAGGCCGCCCGGCCATTTTTCGGCCGGCGAAAAGTCATGTTTTTTCCGCGGCCGCGGCAGTAAAACAATCCCCCAAAAACCGGCGCGGCTCAGCGGCGCGCGCCAGACGAACTGTGTCCATAATCCCTTATTTATCAAGGCACCGAGCAAAAAACTAATTGCCCGCGGACAAACGCAACGCACAGAGAAACGGCGCGGAAAACGCGGCACGTCAAACCGGTTTGCGAACGAAAAAATACATACCGCCGGGCATAAAAATAAGCGGCGCACGCGCCGGGAAAACACACGCGCCGAGCAAATATTTTTATTACGCCGCGGAGACCGGAAAATAATTTCACCCCGCCGTCCGCGGCGGATTAACGCAGGCCGTATTTTTTCAAAATTTTCGGGTAGCAAAGGGCATAAAAAACAATCTGCAAAAACTGCGCCGCGGACAGAAAAAACAGTTTGACCGCGCGGGCGTTTCCCATGCGCAAAAAGGACAGCGCCTGCCCGATCAGGCGTTTCGCCCAAAGCCGAGAATCCGCCCCGTCTTTGCCGCTTTTTGAGGTGATGACGCCGTAGAAAAAGCGGTTGACAACGACTTTGAGGTCAATATCGGGCACTTGAGAGAGGTTTTTGCCGAGTTTGTCGAGCCACTTGAGGCGGTTCCAGTCGGCAAAACTTTGGGGTGGTTCGACTTTGCCCTCGCTGACCAGCGTTTCGAAAAGTTCCGATTTCGGAATCAAGCCGAACATGCCGCAGGCCGAAATGTCCGGTTTCAAACCCAGCACATAGCCGATGCTCGCGCGCATCTCCTCCACGGTTTCGCCGGGGTAGCCGACGATGAAGGTCGCTGTGGTCTGGATGCCGATTTCAGCGCACCAGCGGAACGTATCCGCCGTTTTGGCGAGGTTCAGGTTCTTTTTTATCATTTTCTGCCGTTCGGGCGTACCGCTCTCGATGCCGAAGAGAATCCAGCGGCAGCCGGCGTCGTACATCATCTGCAGTTCGTCGCGCGTACAGGTGTCGGCGCGCAGGTTGCAGCCCCACAGCAGGCCGAGCCCGCTGTTTTTCAAAGCGGCGCAAAAACGCTCCATGTATCCCCTGTTCGGGCTGATGAGGTCGTCGGCGAAATAAACGCCGTCAATACCGGCGGTCTCCGACAGGGCGCGCAGTTCGGCGACCACATGTTCCAGGGGACGCGCGCGCCAGGTCCCTTTGCAGAAACAGGGGCTGTAGCAGTAGGTACACTGGCCCGGGCAGCCTTTGGAGGAATAGACATGCAGCGTCCTGGCGCAGCTGACGTTTCTGACGAAGTACTTGCGGGGATCCACGTAAGACCAGTCGATGACGGGAAAATCATCCAGCGGGGCCTGCCCGCGAACGCGGGTGAACTCGACCCTGCCGCCGGACATATAGGCGAGGCCCGCGATATCCTTGACATCATTGCCCGAGGCGAGGGCGTCGAGCAGTTCGAGCAGGGCGAATTCGCCGTCTCCTATCACGACGAAATCCGCGCCGCTGTCTTTGAGCACAATCTCCGGCACCAGGGACGGCAGCTGCCCGCCCCAGACGACGGGCACCCCCGCTTTGCGCCAGCGGGCGGTCAGTTTCATCGCGTCGGGAAAACTGCCGAAGGTGATGGCCGAGATGCCGACGATGTCGGGCGCGAACGAACGCAGGTACTTGCCCCTGCCTCCGCGCTCGACCGTCCGGTCAAAGATGCGCACGGTGTGGCCGTGCTCGGCCAGGCAGGTCGCGATGGACAGCAGGCCGAGCGGAATGACCGGTTTCTGGGTGACATTGTCGGTGGCGGCGTTGACGAGGAGGACTTTCATGGCTTTCACTTTCTCAAATCACGGCGAGGCGCAGGCGCTTCAGCGTTTGGCCAGGCCGTACTTTTTTCTGACCGAGGGAAACATGTTGGCATAAAAAACGATGGCGGCGGACTCGTACAGAGCGCTGAAAATCAGTTTCACCGAAGCGAAGTTGGCGCGTTTGAGCATGACGGCCGCCATGGAAAACATCCTGCGGTACCAGGTGCGCCGGCTTGCGGAGCCGGTGAAGTGTTTTTTGCGGATGATGGCGAGGATAAACCAGGAGGTGATGACCTTGAAATCGCGCGTGGGCACGTCGGAATAGTTGATGCCGAAGGTGTCGAACCATTTGAGTTTGCCGAACGCGCGGCAGGAGCGCGGCGGTTCAAGGCGGCCTCCGGCGACGAGTTGTTCATAGAGGGCGGAACCGGGGATGGGGCCGAAGGAAAAGGTCATCTTGACGTCTGACGGCAGGCTCAGCGCGTAGGCGACGGTCTGCATGAGGTCCTCCCTGGTTTCCCCCGGGAAGCCGACGATAAACGAGGTGGTGGTGACGATGCCCAGCCGCGCGCAGGTTTCGAGCGTCCGGCGGGCCTTGTCAAGGTCGAGATTTTTGTCGATGAGGCGCTGCATGCGCGGCGAGCCGCTTTCGATGCCGAAAAAGATCCAGCGGCAGCCGGCGTCATACATCGCGCGCAGTTCGTTTTCGGAACAGCTGTCGGCGCGCATGTCGCAGCCCCAAAGGAAGCGCAGGCCGCTTTCTTTAATGCGGCGGCAGACCTGGAGGGTGTAGGCCTCGCCCGGGCTGAAAAGGTCGTCGATAAACGTGACGGCGTCGACGGCACAGTGCTTGAGCAGCCACTCGACTTCGCCGAGATAATAATCGGGCGGCCTGGGCCGCCAGCGACCGGCGCAATAGGACGGGTTGTAGCAATACGCGCAGCCGCCCGGGCAGCCTTTGGACGAATAGGTGTGCAGCATCCTTTTGCCGCTGACGTTGGTGACGATATAGCGGTTCGGGTCGACGAAAGAATAATCGATCTGCGGCAGCGTTTTGAGGGGCGGAGGCTCCCGCCTGGACGTCAGGACCGTTTCGCCGTTTTCGAGGTAGGCGATGCCTTCGACCGCCGACAGCGGGCAAGCGCCCGAGAAGGCGTCCGCCAGGCCAAGCAGCGTTTTTTCGCCGTCGCCGATGACCACCGCGTCCACCACGCCGCTGCCGAGCACAAGCCACGGCACCATGGACGGCGTCAGACCGCCCCAAACGACGGGAATGCCGCGTTTTTTCGCCGCG
>JAKJCA010000101.1 GCA_022706685.1 Bacillota bacterium | reverse complement strand
GCCTGTGTCGACATCCTGCCGGTGTTCGGCAGCGGAACGATTCTGCTGCCCTGGGCCGTCTTTTCTTTAATCGTCGGGGATACGGGTCTGGGCATCGGCCTGCTGGTCCTCTACGGGTGTATTTACGTCATCCGCCAGTTCATCGAGCCGAGGATTGTCGGGGCCAACATCGGCCTTCCGCCGACCGTTACGCTGCTGGGGATTTTCCTCGGTTATCAGATTTTCGGCATCCTGGGCCTTTTCCTCCTGCCGATTTCTTTCATCTTTTTCAAAATCCTCAACGACGAGGGCCTGCTGAAACTCTGGAAAAATGCCGGCGACTACCGGGAGGAAGCCAAAGAAAAGCCGGCCGGGGAACTGGAAGAAGCCGGGCTGCCGGCGCCGGCGCCCGAAAAGCCGCCCGAAAAAAAGGCGAAAAACCGCAGATAGAGCGGCGAAGGAAAACCGCCGCGTTCCGTCCGGGACGCGGCGGTTTTCCTCTTTTATATCAATAATCGATGAAGAAGGAGAACATTTTCATCAGCTTGTCGAAATACGCGCGCAGCGTTTCCAGCAGACGGTCGAAAAAGCCGAAACGGTTTTGTATCTCCCCGTAAGGCGGAAGGCCAACGTTGACGTCGGCGGGCGCGAACGCGTCTTTCGTCACGCCCTCCAAAAACGGCAGCGCGAGGCTCCTGACCGTCCGGTTGACCAGATTGCGGCGAAACAGCAAACTTGCCAGCCCCGCCCGGGTCTCCGCCTCGGTGAAGCGGATGCCCGTCAGGGCGGAGAACTCTTTGAGGCTTTCGGGCGTGATTTTGTCGGCATTTCTGCCCAGGGCGTAGACCATCACCGCTTTGATGCAGTCCAGCAGCAGCCGCACTTCCGGGGCGTCGCCCGGCATGTCGGCGTCCCCGCAGGTATACTGGCCGATGATGACGTTGAGCACTTCGAAGAAACTCGCGTAACCGCTTGCGGGCAGGGTGTAGCCGCCCAGCGCGGCGATTTCCTCGATGGAAGCGCCCTGCGTCTGCGGCGTAGCGTACAAGGGCATGCAGAAGCAGCCGTAAGCGTCGGGCAAGACGGCCAGCAGCAGTTTGCCCAGGTCGCTTTGCGCGTCGATGCCGAAACGGTTGAGCGCGTTTTGCGGGTAGAGCAGATTGACCTTGAGCATATACTGGGCGGACGCCGCGATATAGCCGTAGGCGTAGCGGGGGAAGCCGCCCTCCAGCAGCGCGAGCTGCGCCGCGTTGTAGCCGGCCGGCAGGTTGGCGGGGTCAACGGAACCGACGGTCCGCGTCGTGACGCCGACGCCTTCCTGCCCGAAGGTGACCGTACGCCAGGAGCAGGGATAAGTCGTCAGGGCGTTGGTTTCGATATCATAGAGCTCGTTGCCTTTGGCGGAGGTGTCTTTCGTGATGGAATTGGCGTGCATGTGCCCGGTGAAAATGATTTGAATGCCGAGGTCGGCCAGTTCTTCCCAAACGGCGTCGGCGTTGTCGATTCTGTCGTCGTCCAGAGCCCTGTCGAGCACAAGGTCCCCGAACCCGCCGTAATGGCGCAGCAGCGCGTGGTGCATCATGGCCACGAGATGTTTCCCGTCCCGCCCGGCGTCTTGCGCCTGCCCGCGTATCCATTGCAGCACGGCCGGCGTGAGCACACCGGAGCTTTCGCCGTACTTGCACGAATCGATGGCCAGCAGGCGGTAACCGCCGTCGAGGTCGACGCTGTAAGACAGCGAGGACGGGTCACGGCTCAAGGCTTCGTTGAAACCGAAATCGGCGTAAATCGCCGCGAAATCCTCCGGCGACGCGCAGCCGGGAGAACCGGGCGAAATATCATTGTTGCCGTTGATGACAAAGACCCGCTTGCCCGTGCTGTTTTCAAAAGCGGCGAGCCGCTGCGCGAACGCCGAGTGGTAGGCCCTGTTCGCGCCGTCCACCATATCGCCCGCGACGAGCACCGCGCTCGAAGCACTTGCCGCCGCGCCTTTGAAAAACTCGGCGAGGACGGCCTCCGACTCGGGGTAGAGCTGGGCGTTGTAGGCGGCGTGCGCGTACAGTTCGCTGCCGGGCATGTTGACAATCGCGCCGACGTCCGGCACCGCCCACAGCGGCCGGAAATGGACGTCCGTGATGACGTTGACGACAAGCGGCTCGGCGGAAGCCGCCGACGCCGTCAAAGCGGCCGGCGGCAGCAGGACGCACAAGGCCAAAACACACGACAGACATCTCCGCCACGGTCTTTTCATTTCTTTTTCCTCCTTTGCCGGAACACCGGCTGAACGCGGGGTTCAAAATTTCCTACGGCAAAATGACAATGCGGCCCATGTCGCCGGGCTGAACCAAATCCACCTGCGAAAGGTATTCCTCGACGACGTCGAGCGCGGAGGTGGTGAGCACCTTCGGCTTGCGGTTCCTGGCGACCTCCTCGGGGTCGAGATTGAAAAATTTCGCAAAGTTGACAAAGTGGAACTGCTGAAGGCCTATCGTGTAAATGCGGTTGTCGTCGACCGGTTCGCCGTTGAGCGTCAGGGCGGCAATTTCGCGCCGGGCTTTCGAATATTCGACATGCACCCCCTGCGACAGCTGGTAATATTCCGTGTGCCCCTCGAACGCTTCGTCGCGCAGCATATAGGCAATCATGGCGCGCAGCTGTTTTCCGCTGACGCACAGGCGGAACACAGCGTCGTCATAGGGGAACACCTCCAGCAGGTCCTGAAGTTCCACGATTGGGCCCAGCTCTTCTTTGCGGATGGAGCCCGAACCCAAAAACATGATATCGACGCCCAGCGACTGCTGAAAGATGTCGCTGAACAGGTTGCCCAGCTGCGTTTCCTCGTTGCGGACGGGGTGGGTAAAGACGCTTTTGAACCGCGTGAGGATGCGTGTGTATTTTGCGTCGGTTTTCTCCTTATACTTCCGGATGAGGCTTTCCAGCGCCTTATCCTGCGGGCAGTGCTCGCTGTCGACGGGAATCAGCTGCCATCGGTAGGAGTCGATGCGGTTGAGCTCTTTGTCCACGACGATGTCAAACCTGCCGATTTGCGAACTGCCCGTCGCGGCCTGGACGATCGGGATGCCGTTGACAACGAACGGCTCGCTGAGCTGGGTGTGCGAATGGCCGCCGATGATGATGTCGACGCCCCAGTCGGGGTCGAGCATCGCGGCGAGTTTTTTATCCTCTTCAAAACCGATGTGGGTCAGCAGCACGGTGAAGTCGACGTCCTCGGTACGGTAGGCGTTGCAGATCCTTCCGACCTCCCTCGCCGCCTCGCTGACGCTGATAAAAGTGCCGATGAGCCGGTCCTGGCGGGTCTGGTTGAGGACCTCCTCGGTCAGCAGGCCGATAAAGAGGATTTTCATCCCG
>JAKJCA010000011.1 GCA_022706685.1 Bacillota bacterium | reverse complement strand
TGAAAATTATCGTGTCGTCATAAACGTCAACAAATTTTGTAACAAATTTTTCCTCGGAGTCCGCCGCAATTTTTGCCAGCGGTTTTTCAATCAGCTCGCCCGCAAGTCTTATGACCGGCTACTCCATGAACTTCCTTCGGATGTCGATATTCTGATATGCGAGGGTACTACTCTGTCCAGAGACGGATACATCGCAACAACAGAGCATGAACTGGAAAAAGAAGCTATCTCCTTGTTTCGTGATACCGAAGGACCCGTGTTCGTACTTCAGTCCTCTATGAATATTGACCGAATCGTCACTATGTATCGTGCGGCAAAACAAAGCGGGCGGATTTTCCTCGAAGAGCTCTATATGGCGGACATCACTTCTGCCATTGGAGGGAGCATTCCGAATCCCGCCTTCAGTGATGTCTATCCGTTCATTACTAGCCAACGTCGGTATGAAGGACTATGCAAATATCAAAACCGTGTGGGAAAGGACTTCATTACAAAATCGAAGTTCGTTATGTGCATAAGAAATTCCATGACACGGTATTTAAAATCCTTGTCGGAAAAGATGAATTTCTCTGGCGGTCTGCTTGTTTACTCCTTTTGGAACGGGTATAAGGAAACCGACAGCATGAAGGAGTTCCTGGGTGAATGTAAAAAACTTGGGCTAAAGATAGTAACGCTCCACACAAGTGGTCATGCCGATGCGGAGACAATAAAGGACTTGATTAGGAAAACCAATCCGAAGAAGGTCATGCCGGTTCACACGGAAAATGCTGAGTGGTTCAATGGGTTCTGACGATGATATGGGACGCCGCTGCAGAGATGTAGCGGCGGTTTTTGTTGCCTTGAGCGAGTGATATCACACAATTCAGGACTCGTTCTTTGCTACGAAAATCGGCAAATTTTCGCTTCAATTTCATAGTCACACTTCGATCCGCCCGAGGAGTTTTATTCTCATTCTGAGTAGAATTCCGAAGTCACACAACCGGATTACGGAATCTGCACCTTCTGCTACACCCAGTGCCGGAGAGCAAAAACTTGCGAAAAACTCCCATTCTACGGCACTTTTTCGATTTAAATACCCCTATGTAATTTTGAATACCCCTACGGCAAATTTGAATATCATCGTCAATAAGGGGTGTTCACTCTGCACACGGAACAAACGGGAAACGTCAAGGGTGTTCACCCAACAAACGGGAACAAGGCTACCGGGTGCATTTTGTATCAAACTCGTGTCCTTCTCCAGAAAAAACCTTGTCGAAAGACAAGGTTTTTTCAACTCAAGGGGCGACTTGTTCAAGACGCCCCTTGAATATCATATTTCGTCCGGCGAAATATATCACAGCCGCGCAGCGGCTATATCACATCGGCAAAGCCGATATATCACTAGCCCCACGGGGGTTGTCGTTTTGTAACAGTCTGCCGTCCCCCTGTCTACCTACGCGGACAGCATCCCATGATATACACCGAACCAGTATGGCAGCGTATAAGTCGTTGAACCTTCCATCTTATGGGGATTATAGTTGGTATCAAGCCAATAACTGCTGTTGTTATACTTATGAAGAGCACGCTCATCGGGTGCGGCAACCGACCATTTAAGCCTTGATATGCCAAATAAATATTGAATGACATCCGTCAGTTCGGACTCAGCCGGCAATTCAGGCGGGGCGGCCCCTCCTTTGAGCGAAAATGACAGCGTTGTTCTGGCATCAATGTTCAAGGGCGATAAATCGAGCGCGTCAATATCATCCCGCTTTTTATTGGACGCAAGGTAACAGATTGTATCAACGGGATGACGGCTTAAAGACCATGCGGCAGTTTTGAGAACGTCGTTCCCGTAGGCGTCCTTGACTGTTTTATCCGGATAAGCAAGTTGATAGATATAATACCAAAGCGGGTTTTCACTATACTGAATGGAAACCCACCAATCCTCAAGAGCCGCGCGGTAATAATACAGCAAATCACTGTCCTCTTCCAGTTGGAACATCAAATAAAACGCGAGCATTGCCATTTCTTCGTCGGAATAGTTTTGTGCCAGGCGTCTGAGCGTTTCCATTGCCGAGCTGTAACTCAGCAGGTTGATTGCGGTTGAAATGGCAGGTGACACTTCTCTCCCTAAAGCGTAGGCTATTGCCGCCTGCACGCGTTCAGAATACTGCGCCGCTATCTCAGCGTATTCGTATGCGGGGTCGAGGGCTAAAAACCGGTATTCGTTTTCCCATTTTTCATATCCCGTAACATAAGCCGCAACCTTAAAAATACTGAGCGCTACCAAGGCATGCAGGGGAGCAAGCCCAACAGCGGAGCTTGCAGAAAATGCCTGCCTGCTAAAATTCGACCATGTCGCCGGCTGACCGCTTCCGTCGACAAGCATATAACCGTTGTCAACCATATGCTGCGCTAAATTGTCCGCGGCGGTGACAAGGATTTCCTTGAGTTCGGGGTCTTCCGGCGCCAGTATGTCATAAATCAGTTTGAAGATAAACATATGGCCGATCAGCTCATCGGCGCTGGTATCTCCTTTGTAAATGATATCTTCGGCTGTATAACCGGAACCGATCAGTGCATCCCACAAACGCTGCGGAACTTCGCCTGACGCATCAACGATTACGCCGCGCAGGTTCTCATGATTGATAAGGTAATCCGGATCACTCTCCGGCTTGGCGGAAACACCGGTTGCGGTTTTATCGGCGTTGACGCGCCAGTAAATATTGCCATAAACACCGTTATTCTCATCCCTGAGGGAATATGTTCTCGCAACAAAGCCTTTCAGCAATCGATTCTGCTTTTCATACTCAGTGCCTGCGTTTGCGTTGTCGGCAGGGTTTGACCAAACGCCGGGATCTGCCGGGACATAATAACCTTCGTTCAACAGCTTTTTATCCGAGCCTGTGAACGTATAGCGCAGATAAGCGCTGTTGAAACGGTCCGCAGGGCTTTTAGAGGGAACAACCGTCGCGCCGTTGCCTCCTTTTTCAAGGGCATCGGCCGAAAGCCAGCGGTCTTCGGTATCCCAAGGGTAATCACCGTTGACTTCTCTGCGTACATACGCTTGAGTCGTGCCTGTTCTCATGGATATGTAGTGCAACATTAACACTGCTTCCGCAGAACGCGTCGCTGTCCGGCGTGCCTGCTCAATCTGAGTCTCCGACGCGTCAGGGTCGTTGCGTAAAGATGCATAGCGCATCAGCTCGCCCGCTCCGTACATCGATGTCCACAATCCGTCATTGTCATCATCATATGTTCGCCAGTCATTATTTTGACCGTAAGCCTCTGAAACCATACCGCGCCGTGCAACATGCGCTTGCGTGGTATCGCTCATGATCTCGGCCTTTTGGGTGCCGTCCATTTCAACCATGGCAATGTGCGTGTATCCGTTTTGCATTGTCGTCCATATACCGTTATCCCCATCCGAATAAATAGCAAGAACCTTGCCGTCGGTAGTATCGGCGCTGTAGAAATAACGGTCTCCCATGAAACGCTGTTCGCGATCCCTGAGTGTCGGTGCATTGTCATCGGTGCGCAAAACACCGTAACCGGTTATCGTCCATACCGCGCCGTCTGCGGTAACCGCGCTTTGGTAAGCGGTATAATCGGAAACCGATGAAACATCGGCGGGTACATTTGAGTCGCCTTTAGCGTATCTTGTCACAATCTTTTGAAGATTGTTGACTTGAGCCGCTGCGCCGTTTTTATAGCGTTGAATGGCCTTTCTTTCGGCAATGATTGTGGGCGTTGATGTCGCATGAAGCGTCACGGTGTCATGCAGACTGCCCGATTGGGCGGTGACAGCAGCCTGACCGATGCCCGTTACGGTTATTCTGCCATGATCGTCAATAACGGCGACCTCGTCCGGGGAGACACTCCAAGTAATTGCCCCCGTATGCTCTTTGTCTTTGAAAACACACTCAAGCGTGCGGCTGTCGCCTACATCCATCTCCCATTCATCCGGCACAAGAATTCGCAACTCTTTGGCAGATGAATTAAAAAATGAAAAAAACGATAAAAACATCATGCTGAAAGACAGTATTAATGAAATAATACGATTAAACAAAAAGCACCGCCTGAAAAGCTATTTAATTTCTATGATAATATCAGATAGGGGTATTGGCCGCAACCCTAAGATGTCAAGGAGACGGGGTTTGACGCCGAATGCCGCGTCTTTGAGTCGAGATTCGAACTCTCGCGCCGCGCGGGCTACTCCGCCGAAAAACCTTGTCGAAAGATAAGGTTTTTTATGCCATACGCGTCAAATATAAACACGTCAAGATATCATTTTGCGGCTCGCCGAAAATATCACTGACGCAAAGCGTCAATTTCACATCGGCAAAGACGATATATCACTAACCCCACGGAACGTTTGTCAAACCCCGTCCCGCTGACATGATGACATGTGTCTCTGACATGACATGGAAGCCAGCCCCTTCTCCCGCGAGACAAATTCACACTTCATTTTCGTGTTGACTTATTCCGGACAGTTAATGTATATTTGCCTCATATATCAGCATTAAAACAGCAGGGGGAAAGCGGAATGAAAAGAATCGGCAGACGGCTTCTTTGCGTGTTGCTGGCGGCCATGATGGCGGCGGCAATGCTCCCGTTGATGAACCTTGCCGCCTCGGCGGCGCCCGTAACACAGACCAACGATACAACCGGCGGCATCATCGCCTTCGGCTCGTATCCCCAGACGAAAGTGACCGACGCCGCTTTGATAACCGCGCTTGAAAGCCAGCCGCTGCAGGCAGGCAACATCGTGACGTATAACGGCGGCAAGTACCTGAAACAGACCGATTGGTTCAAATACGAGCCGATTCAATGGCGCGTCCTTTCCAACACCGACGGCGAACTGTTTGTCATGGCAGAGAAGATATTGGATTCAAGGCCGTATTATTCGCAAATCGCCTCTGTCACTTGGGAAAACAGCACCATCCGCGCCTGGCTCAACGGCGAGTTTTACAACGCCGCTTTCAACGCATCGGAACAGGCGAAGATAAAAACGAGCCTTGTTGTCAACGAGAAATATCCCGGTTATGATACGGACGGCGGCAACAATACAAACGACAAACTGTTTTTACTATCCTGTGCCGAAGCTGCAAACCCGGCGTATGGTTTCGGCGACGTCGCGGTTTTGGACACGGCCCGCGTCGCGCAGGGAAGCGATTATGCGATAAGCCGGGGTCTCGCTCTTGTTTCAGGAAATGGCTATTGGTGGCTGCGGACCCCCGGCGTCTATCAGACCAGGGCGGGCATTGTCCGCTTTGACGGCCGTCTTTACTATTCCGGCTTCACTGTCAACGCCGCCGCTACCGGTGTCCGCCCCGCCATGAGAATTAATCTGACCAATTATGTGACCGGCGACATCGTCGCCTTCGGCTCGTATCCGCAGACGAAAGTGACCGACGCCGCGCTGCTCGCCGCGCTTGAAGGCCAGCCGCTGCAGGCGGATAACACCGTCACCTACGGCGGTTCAAAATACTGCCGGGTGTATTACACCTATGACGATTTCTATCGGGCACAAAACGGATATTCTATCAACACCGTCTATTGGTTCAAGTTTGAGCCGATTGAATGGCGCGTCCTTTCCAACGCCAACGGCGAACTGTTTGTCATGGCGGAGAAAATATTGGCATCAAGAGCTTACAATCCGGACACAACGGATGTTACCTGGGAAACCTGCGACCTGCGGTCGTGGTTAAACGGAGACTTCTATAATACTGCCTTTAGTCCAACCGAGCAGGCGAGGATTAAAACAAGCGCCGTGGTCACCGAAGATAACCCGGAGTACGGCACGGACGGGGGCAACGATACCAATGACAAACTGTTCCTGCTCTCCTGCGGCGAAGTGAAAAACCCCAATTACGGTTTCAAGCCGTCCGTCAATATTGACAAGACGCGCCAAACGATGGGCACCGACTTTGCAAGAAGCCAGGGGCTTTATGTCTATAACGATACTTTCATTAAAGGAAACAGCAGCTGGTGGCTGCGTTCGCCCGGCTCTAATCAGCATGGTACGAGCTTTGTCTACTATGACGGCTTTATCTGCGACTACAACATCAACCATGCCAATCACAATTTTGGTGTCCGCCCCGCTATGAAAATCAATCTGATATCCGACATCCTCACGCCGAAGCCCGGTTCCGGCTGCGCCATTGACCGTACAAAGCATTTCATATACGGCCTGGCGCCCGGGATTACGTCGCTGGATAATTTTGTGGATGTCGCGCCGGGATATGAATTGGCGTATGTCCCCGCGGCCAACGGCTTCGGCACCGGAACCGTTGTGAATGCGTTGCTTGGCGGGCAAATCGTGGAAAGTTATACCATCGTCATCTTCGGCGATTTCAACGGCGACGGCAATATTGACAATGCCGACGCCGGCATGATGGTCGACTATGAAAATTTTGTCGTCAACCTGGACCCGGCCGCCAACGCCGCGCAACTGTTGGCGGGGGATATCAATAAGGACGGAAATGTGGATACTTTAGATGCCTGCCTGGTGGTTGACGCCGAAAACTATCTGCTGAAAATCGATCAGGCGACGGGGCTGGCGATTCCGATTTAAGACAATTCCGTTCATACAAGATGAACCGTCCCCCTGGATCCGGAAAAGCCCTCATTTTTTTGAAATGGGGGCTTTTTCATCCCATACACGTCAAATATGAACACGTCAAGATATCGCTTTGCGGCTCGCCGCAAAATATCACCGTCCGCCGCGGCGTATGATTTCACGTCGCCGCCGGGCGACAGTTCACGAAACCCCGCATAACGCAAGTGAACCGGCTCCGTGCCTTTATTCCCTTAATTTTGGCACAAAGTAAGGGAATAATCGCTTATTCTATTGACTAATCCCTTATTTTTCGCTATATTTTGAGGGAAAGAAAACGAAAGGGGAAGCAAATGAGAGCCTTTCATTATTCCGCAATCAAAGATCAGAAATGGGATTCGGACATCCTGCGACTGATTGCTGCCATATACAAAGAAGCTGGCAAGCAGGAACTGTATTTGAAACAACGCCCGCAAGACCTTGAAAAACTGGAGGAGATTGCGAGAATACACAGCACCGAGGCATCGAATGCCATTGAAGGCATCGTCACGACGAATACGCGCATTCGTCAGCTTGTTCAAGAAAAAACAACGCCCAAAAACCGTAACGAGCAGGAAATAGCCGGATACCGTGATGTGCTGAGCATAATACACGAAAATTTTGACGCGATCCCTATTACGCAAAACCATATCCTGCAGCTTCATAAGATTCTGTACAGCCATATGAGCAACCCGATGGCAGGCCGCACAAAAACCGTGCAGAATTATATCAGCGCCACCCATTCCGACGGTCGTGTGGAGACGTTGTTTACACCTCTTGCGCCCTATGAAACCCCGGAAGCGCTGGATAGAATCTGTGAGGAATATAACCGGGTGATTGGGAACATGGAATTGGAACCCTTGATTGCAATCCCGGTGTTTATCCATGATTTTTTGTGCATTCATCCGTTCAATGACGGCAACGGCAGAATGAGCCGTCTGCTTACGACACTGCTGTTGTATCGCAACGGCTTTTATGTCGGCAAGTATATCTCCCTCGAAGCCAAGATAGCAAAGAATAAAGAACTGTACTATGATGCGCTTGCCGAATCCAAGACGCGATGGCACGAAGCGACTGAAAACAAGGTACCGTTTATCAAATACCTTCTCGGAACAATTCTCGCCGCCTATAACGATTTTGAAGACCGCATTGCGCTTGTGGAAACGAAACTCCCTGCGCTTGAAATGGTGCGGCGGGCAAGTAAAAACAAGATCGGCCGTTTCAACAAACAGGATATCCGGGAACTCTGCCCCACGATCAGCGACAGTTCTATTGAGGGGGCTTTACGCGAATTGGTCGCGTCCGGCGAATTAAAGAGAGAAGGCAGCGGCAAGAGTACCTACTATTTCAGGGTGGATTAACTGCCCTTAACTACGACCGCTATACCTTAACGGGACAGATGAACCGACCTCTTGTCTTCCCGTCTCCAAGTTATTTCAAAGAATACATCTTTAACTGGATTTACTGCGGTAAACGCGGCAAAACCACCTTCGCGCGTTTAGAGGCGCAGACTAAGAGACGGTTTGGAAACACGCAGACAAAACGATACGCTTGTCTCGTGAACATATATCACAGGGCGAAGTGCGATATTCTGCGGGCGTCTTAAAAAACGCCCGCAGAGATGCCCAAGGTGGGTCTTGGTATAAAGATGCATTTAAATATTTATTGAATAACAATAAATTATTATTGATATTCAATCGATATTATTTTATAATCTATGCGAGGTGAATACTTAACATGAAAATATTCCAATGGATGACAATTATATTCAAATGGATGACCATTATACTGTCTATATTATTGCTGATTTCCTGTATAATTAACATCAAACTAATTGTTTACGTATTTCAAAACTATAACACGGTTAAAATGGGTATTAGGTATGTAGATTATATTTCGGGCGAAGTTGGCATTG
Organism: Bacillota bacterium; assembly: GCA_022706685.1. Lineage (GTDB taxonomy): Bacteria > Bacillota > Clostridia > Oscillospirales > Acutalibacteraceae > UBA1447. The sequence goes on along the minus strand of JAKJCA010000011.1, from coordinate 49,894 downwards.
ATCTGCCATCAGATGAGTATTCAACGGACATTTTATTCATGGATGCTCATGATTGGTGGTTTGGTGAAGGTACTTCGGCTGCAGTTATAGGTCTAAATTCTTCAGAAAATGAGAGATTTCGACAAATTGTTGAAACTGACAATGTCAGATGGGAAAAAGTAACAAATATGAGCGATGATATGAAGGAACATTTATTTATTATCGAAAATGGTGTAGGGTATTTGAATAAAAGCGTTATAAGATCGGAATCAGGATATTATTGTATCTATAATAAATGCACTTCTAAATTCAATGAAAGCGACATTTTTGATAAATGCTGGAGTTTTACATATATTCAGTATAATCCCCAGGATTCAGTAATTTACATTCATGATTTTGATGATTGAACCTTTTCAGCTGTGTCTTAAAAGCGTCAGGAGCAGGTGATTTGACACAGAAAGTGCGTTCTTCGCGTACGGGGGCTCAGTGCTATACCGGCTTCGTCGTTGTGATATCATCCGCCGAAAATTCAAGCCCTGTCTTTTGACAAATCCTAAGAATTCTCCACCAAGACCAAATGACCGCATTTGGTCTTGGTCCCCCTCCTTTTGAAAGGAGGCTAAAAATTACGCTTAATTCTATACCCCCTTTCGAAAGGGGGATGTCGGTTTATACCGACAGGGGGATTCTCGTTCCTTACAAAAACCGCATTACACACGTACGAAACTTCGTGATATACCGGCTTCGCCGGTGTGAGTTCATCCGCCGCGGCGGATGGTGATATATTTCGCTCGGCGAAATGCGATATTCCGCGGGCGTCTTAAAAAACGCCCGCGGAGATGTTATGATGTATGCGATCATACGCAAGAGGGGCGGGGGAGCCATGGAACAATACCAAAACTTCAAACTGTCAATTTACTGCACGGTTCAGGATGTGATGAAGTTGCCGGATACTTACCCGGCGTTTCTTCAAGACCTCGCTTTTTTTCAAAAGCATCTGAAGCTGTCCAAGGTCTATATCGAAACCTACCGCGACGATACGGTCGATTCGGAAAAGCTGCTGCGGGTCAAGGATTTCTTCAACCGCGCGGGCATCGAGACGGCGACGGGTATCACTACGGTCAACGCCGGGTCGGGCAAGGGCAACATCGCGAGTGCCATGTGCTACACGGACGCCGGGCAGCTCGACGAATTGCGGCGGCTGTTTGAACGCATGGCCGGCGAGTTTGACGAGATTATGATTGACGATTTCCTCAGCACCAACTGCGCGTGCGACACCTGCCGCGAGGCGAAGGGCGGGCAAACCTGGGAACAGTTCCGCCTGCGGAAAATGACCGAGGTCTGCCGCGATTTTATCATCGCGCCCGCGCGCGCGGTGAACCCGAAGGTAAAAATCACCATCAAATACCCCACCTGGATGCACTCCTTCCAGCGCCTGGGGTATAACCCCGAAACGCAGCCGTTTATGTTTGACGCGACCTATTCCGGCACCGAAACGCGCCATACGACCTATTCGTTTTTCCGCAATCCCCGCTACACGTCCTATTCGCTGATCCGCTGGCTGCAGTCGTGCCCGCCGCACAACAACCGCGGGGGCTGGTTCGACCCCTATCTGTGCGACAATCCGCTCAACAGCTTCGTCGAGCAGGCGTACCTGACGCTGTTCGCCAAACCGGAGGAACTGACGCTTTTCTGTTACGGCAGCCTGAAGGATACCAAGTTTATCCCTCTGCTCGGGCACGAACTGTCGCGCATGGACGCATTTCTCGGCTCGCTCGGGCGGCCCGCCGGCGTGAAAACCTACATTCCTTACCACAGCGACGGGGAGGGAAATGTATACGACTTCCTGGGTATGTGCGGCGTTCCCTGCGACCCGGTAGCCGTCTTTCCGCAGGAGCCGTGCACGGTGCTGCTGACCGCGTCGTCGGCGTGCGACCCGGACGTGCTCGCGCTGGCGCGGAAACATTTGACAGCCGGCAGCGACGTCGCTTTTACCGCGGGCTTTGTACGGCTGATGCAGGACCGCGGCCTGGAGGAGTTCACCGCGATACGCCTGCCGGGCGCCGTGATGCGCGGCAATTATTTCGGCGCGTTCGAGGGCTGCTGGGACACGGCGGTGCGCTACAACTATTCCGGCAAAGAAATCGGGATGCCCGTCGCGGACTGGAAGCTCAACGACTGCGACTACAAGGCCGCCATGTTCTCCGAGAGCATGCCCAACCCGCTGGTGACCCACAACAACTACGGCGGCGGTCGGGCGTATTTCATCAATATTCCCGACGATTATGCCGATTTGTACTGGCTGCCGGACACGGTGCTGGACAAATACCGCATGCACCTGTCGCGCGCGCTGCCCGTGCGCATCGAGGGGCAGGCGAAGGTCGCGCTGTTCCCCTATGACAACCGCACCTTCGTGCTGCAAAGCTTCCTCGAGCATGGCACGGTGGTGCGCGTGTTTATCAAGGGCGACGCCGCCGAATTGACCCGGCTCGACGGCGGCGGGAAGATCGAACGCTTGTATCGGGCGGGCGGCGAGAGCGTGTTCGAGCTGGCCCTTACGCCCGGCGGCCACGCGCCGTTTTCCTGGAAGTAACGGCCGCGCTTGGTCTGCCGCTTTGCGGCCCGCCGCAAAATATCACGGCCGTTCGGCGGCTTGGCCGCACCGGTGAAGCCGCCCCAACCCCGACCATGCGCAATGCTGATTGAAAGACCATACCGAATGATGTTATAATGTCGGCGGGAAGGAAGTTCTCCCACGGATTTGCCGAAACCGCTTAAAAAGCTGATGACTTCTCTGCAAGAGGATAATCATCGGCTTTTATTTTGTTTGTTTCAAACGGGCGGCTGCCCGGAGGGGACGGGAGGCTGGCGGGAAATATGGACAACGCGATTTTCGATTCCGGCTTGCAGCGGCGCTTGAACCTTTACCTGTGCTGCCTGCGTCAACTGCCGCAAGGGACGGCAGTTGTTCGACCGGCGCATATAGCGTCCGCCCTGCTCCTTGAGCCGAAGCTTGTCAGGCAGGATATGAAAACGCTGCTTTGCTCGGAGCGTGTGGAGGAGATTAACCTTGACGCTCTTTATTCAGCCATCGCGCGGTACACCCAAGCCGGTAAGGTCAACACGGTGGTGCTTGTGGGGGTCGGGAAAATCGGCTCGGCGCTGATGAGTTATTCGGGCTTTTCGGTGTATCATCTGGATATCATGGCCGGTTTTGACATCAATGAAAAAGTCATCAGGAAAGGCGCTTACGGGAAACCGGTTTACCATATAGAGAAACTGGATACGATTTGCCGGCAGTTAAATGCGAAAATCGGGATTATTACGACGCCGGGCGGGTGCGCGCAGGCGGTCTGCGATTCCCTCGTAAACTGCGGTATTGTCGCGATATGGAATTTCAGCGCGGTCCGCCTGAAAGCGCCCTCTCACGTGCTGATTCACAACGAGGATATGTCTTTGTCGTTAAAGCGTCTCGCCGAGCACGCAAAATTGTATTAAGCGGATAGGCAGGCTCGCAAACGGACACGGGCCGGCAACATCCGCAAAACGCAAGAACCCGCGCTTGCGCGCTTTTCAAGGAGGTCCCTATGTTTTACAGCGTATTATTTCCAGACAGCGCCGCCTTTTCCCGGCAGGCGCAGCAGGAAAACGAACCCGAATGCTTTAAGGATTTGAACCTGGGGCAGGTATTCGAGCCGATATTCAAAGCCAATAAAGACTTCGGCTTGGAAAGTTTGTTTTACACGCCGCTGCAAAACACGCAGGTCATCGCATACCGCCAGGACGTTATGAGGGAACTGGAAAATGACGAGTTGCGCGGTATGGTGGCGAAATTCGCCAAAACAGTTTGGAGTTTGGGCCGCCGTATGGATTTGACCCGCAAAGCGCTGGCGTCCGGCCGTGACGGGGACAACAATTACCTCGCAAAAGGGCGAATGCTGGATTACGCGCAGCGGTATTGCCATGCCGTTTCAACGTTGTCCGGTCAACTCGCGGGAATGACTCTCCGCTCGGAAGGCCTGCGCGGCTTTTCGGAATACATTCTTTCTTTATGCTCTTCGCAAAGATATAAGGAGTTTTATTCCCGCGTTGAGCGGCTGCGCGGCGATTTTTCCGCCGTCGAGTACTGCATGCTGATTAAAAACGGAACCATCCGCGTGCGGAAGCGGGAAGGCCAGCCCGACCTCTCGGAACAAATCATAAAGACCTTTGAAAAATTCAGGCAGGGCGACGTGAAGGACTACCGGCAAAACCTTCCCGAAGAAAGCTATGCCGCCCATGTGGAAGCGGCTGTTTTAAATATGGTTGCCGGACTTTACCGCGATACTTTCGCGGATCTCAACGATTTCTGCAAAGAATATATCCGATTCGACGATGAAACGCTTTTCCGCTTTGCCCGCGAGGTGCAGTTTTATCTTTCGTGGCTCGATTATATCCGGCCGCTCCGGGCAGCCGGCCTTCCCTTTCAATATCCGGAAATCAGCGAAACGCCGGATGACCTTTATAACCGGGAGGGATTCGATATCGCTCTCGCGGCCTTTCTGCTGGAGAAGACGGTGAAAAATGATTTCATGCTGAAAAAGCCCGAACAGATTATCGTGGTGACGGGCCCCAACCAGGGAGGAAAAACCACCTTCGCCAGGGCGTTCGGCCAGACACACTACCTCGCGTCGCTGGGCCTATGTGTGCCCGGGCGCGAAGCGAAACTGTATCTTTTCGACCATATATTCACTCATTTCAGCAGAGAAGAAGACATTTCCACGCTCAACGGCAAACTTCAGGACGACCTCGTGCGGCTGCGCGATTTGCTCTCCGGGGCCTCCGAAAAAAGCATTATTATCATCAATGAAATTTTCACCTCCACGACGGTTAACGACGCGGTCACCCTCGGCCGCTACATGATGGACGCGCTTACGGCCCTGAAGGCGCCCGCGGTGATCGTCACCTTTCTCGACGAGATTGCCAATTACGGGGCCAATACGGTCAGCATGATGAGCATGGTCGAGAAAGACGACCTGACGCAGCGGACGTTCAAAATCGTCCGGAAACCGCCCGACGGGCTGGCGTTCGCCATATACATTGCCGGCAAACACGGCCTGACGTATGAGCTGCTCAGCAGGAGGCTGAAAAAATGAAAGTCTTCCTGATGTTCAGCGACAAAAACATTTCGGCGAAGGGCGAAACCTATTACGCAAAAGACGATTTGGTTGCCGACTTGGAACTGGAACCGATTATTTCCTGTATGGCCCAAAAAGACGAAACGATCAAAACGATGTGCCGCGCAGCCCTGTTTAGCCCGCTGAAATCCGCTGATGAAATCCGTTACCGGCAGGAAAACCTGAAAGACGCTCTCCAAAATCCCGACGCCGTCAGGCAGCTGTATGATATAACCGTCGAAACGGAAAAAAAGAGAAAAAAGGCATGGCTGTGGCTTTCCTCGATGTATCTTTCCAGCACTTTTTCAAACGCTGTCGATCTGGTTAAGTTATATACCGAAATGCTGCGGGAACTCCGTCTGGTTGCCGACCGGTCGCTGCCGGGTTTTCGGTCGGACGGCTTTCGCCGTTTGCTCGCCATGTTCCAGCGGGAATTGGATGACGATTATTTTCAAACGGTTCGTTCCCATTTGGAGAGCTTGCGGGACTCGAAAGGCATGCTGATCAGTTCCAAACTCGGCAGCCATTTGCAGGGCGTCGGTTATGTCCTGCGCCGCAACGACCGAAAAGGGTTTTGGACGCGCTGGCGCTTTGCCCCGTCTTATACCATTGCCCCCCGCGACGATGCCGGGGCGACGGATCTCGTGCGGCGCTGCGACAGGGCCATCAACGAAGCGACAAACGCGCTAGCACAAGCCGCGGAACACCTGGAAGATTTCTTTGCCGTACTCAGGGGCGAGCTGGCCTTCTATGTCGGCTGCCTCAACCTGGCGGATCAGCTGCGCCGGCTCGACATGCCCGTTTGCATGCCCGAACTGCTGCCCCAAAGCGGCAGCAGCCGCAACTGGAAAGAACTTTACGACATAAGCCTTGCGCTGACAAAAAACGGCAAAGTCGTCGGCAACGACCTGAATACCGGGGATAAACGCCTTTATATTATTACCGGAGCCAATCAGGGCGGAAAAACCACATTCCTGCGGAGTATAGGCCAGGCCCAGCTCATGGCGCAGTGCGGCATGTTCGTCGGGGCAGGCAGCTTTGCCGCGCCTGTCCGGCCGCTGATATTCACACATTTCAAAAAAGAAGAAGACTCCGCCATGAAAAGCGGCAAGCTGGATGAAGAACTTCTCCGGATGAGCCGGCTGGCGGACCATCTGGAAAGCGGCGCCCTGATGCTGTTCAACGAGTCTTTTGCCGTGACGAACGAACGCGAAGGCTCCGAGATATGCCGCCAAATCACGCAGGCGCTGATTGAAAACGGGGTGGAAGTTTTTTCGGTAACGCATTTGGACGTTTTTGCCGAGGCGTTTCTTGAAGACCGGAGGACGCAGTATTTGCGGGCCCAGCGGCTGGAAAACGGCGAGCGCACGTTCAAAATCATACCGGGCGAACCTTTGCGGACCGCCTACGGCGAGGACCTGTACCGGCAGATCTTCGCAACGGCAAAATGAGCGCCGGCCCGGGCAAGACGCGCGCTTGAGAAACGGCAAACCGGACGATGAATTGCGGCGAACGACGAGCACGGGCGGGTTTTGAAAACTTCAAAACAGAACGCTCGTTTTATGTCCCCGCGCCCTTGACATTTGACGGCTGTCGGACTAATATTTGCGTTTGTATTCTCGAAAAACCGCTTTTTCGCGCCGGCCGGCGCTATCTGAAACACAGGACTTGATTCCATGAAATCGTACAGTTTTCTCCTTGACCTGGCAGTGATTTTAATCTCCACCAAACTGCTCGGCCTGATTACCAAAAAGTTCCACATGCCTCAGGTTGTCGGCGCCCTGCTGGCCGGCCTGATCTTCGGCCCGGCCTTGCTGGATTTTATTAAAGAGACGGACTTCATCACGAAAACGTCTGAAATCGGCGTCATTGTGCTGATGTTCACCGCCGGGCTTGAAACGGACATTGCGGAGTTGAAAAAGACCGGCAAAGCGTCTTTCATCATTGCGCTCATCGGCGTGCTCGTGCCCATGGCTGGGGGCTTCGGGACCGCTTACTTCTTCAATACCAAGATGCTTCCGGACACAACGGCGAGCCTGATGCTGCAAAACATTTTCATCGGCGTCATCCTGACCGCAACATCGGTCAGCATATCGGTCGAGACGCTCAAGGAACTGGGAAAACTGAATACCAAAGCGGGCAGCGCCATCCTCGGAGCGGCCATTATCGACGATATCATCGGTATCGTCGCCCTGACGGTCATCACCAGCGCCGCCGACGCGAGCGTGAACCTTTGGTTTGTGCTGCTGAAAATCGCCGCGTTTTTTATTTTTGCCGCCGTGGTGGGCGTTATTTTCTACCATTTGTTCGGAAGATTCGTCGACCGTTACACCAGGGACATGCGGCGTTTCATTATCATCGCTTTCTTTTTCTGCCTGCTGCTGTCGTATTGCGCGGAGCAGTATTTCGGCGTGGCCGACATTACGGGCGCCTACATCGCCGGGCTGATTATCTCCAAAAACAAGCGGGTGGCCTACATCTCGTCGAGGTTCGAGACGCTCAGCTATATGTTCCTTTCCCCGATGTTTTTCGCGAGCATCGGCCTGAAAGTGGTTTTGCCGAAAATGAGCGGCTCCATCATCCTGTTTGCCGCTATCCTGCTGGTCGTCGCGATTTTGACGAAAATCGTCGGCTGCGGGCTGGGCGCGAAGATGTGCCGGTTCAACAACGCGGAAGCGATGCAGGTCGGCTGCGGCATGGTCTCGCGCGGCGAGGTGGCGCTCATCGTCGCCAATATGGGCGCTTCAACCGGCTTGATGTCCTCCATCTATTTCGGGCCTTTGATTGTCACCGTCATTGTCACGACCATCATCGCTCCCATCTTATTGAAAATCTCATTCCGCTCCGACAAAGGCGGCGAACAGACCGACGCGGAACGCGGGCTGACGGCGGATTACGAGAAAGTGGAAGAGTACGTCAGCAAACCCGAGTGACTTGGGAGCGCCGACCGCGAATATCGAGAAAAACAGTTGTCGAAATCCTATGAATTGCTTTACAATCACGCCCAAATCGATTACAAAAAGAGCGTGGGAGTCAGGCGATTTGTTTTAAGTAAAACAGAAGAACTGCTGAAGCTTCTTACAAAAATACCATGGTTTTTGAAAACTTCCGATGCAATGCGCATCGGTGTTTCATGAGTATACGTTGGCGAATTCGTCCGCAAACAGGAGCTCGAGCGCGTTGCGCAGGATTTATATATATCTCGGGATGCCTGTGGCGACAGTACCAAAGCGCAGATCATTATCCGCAACTATGTGATAGAGCTCTTTTTTGATCGGCTTTATCTGTCCGGTTACATTGACAATCTCTTAAAAGGCGGCGTGCTGATTGCCGTTATTATTGAGTTGAACAAGCATTCGGCGCTTGATGGACACTGCGTTATAGAACCTGCAGCTGACAGAAACCGTTGTCAGCACGAGCGGAAAAAGAGGTTCCGCAAGCCTTCAAACGGATATGGGTTTCATTTCAAAAAGTTGAAAAACCTGCCCCTTATGTCGCAATCCCGGCGAACTGGCTGTTGTAGAGGTTGTGGTATTCCCCGCCAAGCGCCAGAAGTTCCTCGTGGCTCCCGGACTCGGTCACGACGCCGTCTTTGATGACCACGATGACGTCGGCGTCGCGGATTGTGGAGAGGCGGTGCGCGATGATCAGCGAGGTGCGGTCTTTCATCAGCGCCACCATCGCTTCCTGGATATGCATCTCGGTGCGCGTGTCCACGCTTGAGGTTGCCTCGTCGAGAATCAGAATTTTCGGGTCCGCGAGCACCGCTCGAGCAATGGAAAGCAGCTGCCGCTGGCCCTGGCTGAGGTTGCCGCCCGACTCTGTCAGCAGCGAGTCGTATCCTTCGGGCATGCGGTCGATGAAAGTGTCGGCTCTGGCGGCCTTGGCGGCCTCGATCATCTCGGCGTCGGTCGCGCCGGGCCGGCCGTATTTTATATTCGCCCGGATGCTGTCGTTGAAGAGCACCGTATCCTGCAGCACGATGGCCGTCGAACGGCGCAGGGTATCTTTCGGATAGTCGCGGATATTCACGCCGTCGACGGTGATGGCGCCGCTGTTGACCTCATAGAAGCGTGTGAGTAGGTTGACGATGGTGGTTTTGCCCGAACCTGTCGCGCCGACGATTGCGATTTTCTGTCCGGCTTTGATGGAGAGATTGAGCCCTTTGAGGACCGGTTCGCCCTCCACGTAGGCAAAGTGGACGTCTTTGAGCTCGATATTGCCCTTGACGGCCGAGGCCTCGGCGGGGTACCGGCCTTCGTCGATTTCGCCGGGGCTGTCCAGTATATCAAAAATGCGCTCGGCTCCCGCCAAAGCTGTAAGAATGGACGCGTACTGGTTGGCGATTTCGTTGATTGGGCGGGTAAAACGCTTGGAATACTGGAGGATAGCCTGGATGTTGCCGATGGTGAGCTTGCGCATGCCCGCCGTCGGGTTGAGGATGAAGTACGCGCCGAACGCCGCGACCAGAAGGTATTGCAGGTTGCCCAAAAAGTTCATCAGCGGCCCCATAATGCTGCCCCAGACCCGCGCCTTGATGCTGACGCCACGCAGCTCGCCGCTGGCATCGGCAAATTTACTAATCGACTCCTCTTCTTTACCGTAGGCGATGACGGTTTTATAGCCGGTCACCGTTTCCTCAATCCGGCCGTTGATCTGCCCCAGAATCTGCTGCCGGCGAACGAAATACTTGCGCATGAATTTAGCGAGCGCGGTCGAGATGAGAATCGTCAGTGGGATGGTCACACAGGCGATCAGGGTCATGATCCAGTTATAATACAGCATCATCGAGAAGGCGCCGACGAGTGTCAGCACGCTCGAGAAGAGCGACGCGATGGACTGAGAGACGGCATTGGAGACATTCTCGACGTCGTTGGTCATGCGCGACATGATGTCGCCGTGCTGATGCGTGTCGGTATATTGAATTGGCAGGGTGGAAATTTTGGCAAAAAGGTCGCGCCGCATGGTATAGACAGTCGCCATCGAAACCTTCGCGGCAATGATGCCTTGGAAGTAGTTCAGTGCACCGTTGATGAGGAAGACCGCTGCCATGACGGCCAGGTAAAACGATAAACCGCGGACGGTCTGCGTGCCGATGACGGCGCCGGCCGCATCGGTGACCGTCTTTTGATAACTGCCGAAATGGACCGTCAGCCCGCTCGTGGCGGAATAGGCGAAGGCGTCAATCGCGCCGCTCTGGAGCACCGGTCCGAGCAGGTCAAGCGCTGTAACAAACAGCATGATCAACAGCAGCATAATCAGCAGCGTGCGGCTTTTGCCGATATACCGCAGCAGGCGGCTGAGCGTCCTTTTTACGTTTTTCGGCTTTTGCACATTGACTCGGCCGGCCATCGGTCCGCCGCCGCCCGGACCTCCGCCCGGTCTGCCCCCGGGCCCGAAGAGTACGGGCTGATTTGGCGTTTTTTCGCTTTTGGGAGGTACAGCCGGATTATTCATTGACGGCAGCCTCCTTCCCGTTCAAGGCTCCCGTCCCCATTTGGGACGAATAGATGTCGCGGTAGGCCGCACTGACGCGCAGCAGCTCGTCGTGCGGGGCGCAATCGCGAATGGTGCCGTCTTCAATCACGGCGATGCGGTCGGCATTTTTAACGCTGGCAATGCGTTGGGCAATCATTATGACGGTAGTATTTTTCAGCCGGCGGCGCAGGGCTTGCTGGAGTTTCGCCTCGGTCGCGAGGTCGAGCGCCGACGTGCAGTCGTCGAGAATTAGGATGTCAGGTTTTCGTACCAGTGCCCGCGCGATGGAGAGCCTCTGCTTCTGCCCGCCCGAGAGTGAGGCGCCTTTTTCCGCGACGAGAGTGCCGAACCCGTCGGCGAAACTGCCGATGAATTCGGCGGCCTGTGCGGTTTCGGCTGCCTCTTTCAACTCGGTGTCATCCGCGTCCGGTTTGCCCCAGCGGATATTGTTGGCGATCGTTTCGGAGAACAACTCGCTTTTCTGCATTACAAATCCGATTTTTTTGCGGAGTTTTTTGATGTCATAGTCTTTAACGTCCAAACCGTTGACAAGTATAGAGCCCCCGGTTGCATCATAGAACCGAGGGATGAGGTTGATTAGCGTCGATTTGCCCGTGCCCGTCGAGCCGATAACGGCTAAAGTCTCGCCCCGCCGGATGTCAAGGTTGATATCGCGCAGTACGGGGCTCCCCGCTGTGCCCGGGTAACGGAACTCAACCTTGCGGAAAGAGACTTGAACTTCCGCAGAGGGTCTGTCTGCGCTGCCGCTTACAATGACTGGCTCGGTGTCAAGCACCTCGATGACGCGCTTGCCCGAGGCGATCGAGCGCGAAACTGACTGGAACATCATCGTCACCATCATCACTGACATCAAGACCTGTGTCACATAGGTGACAGATGCCATAATGGAGCCGACCGAAACTCCGCCAACTCCGGCTTTGAGCCCTCCGATGAGGATGATAGCCGCGACGGAGGCGTTCATGACGATGTTGAGCACCGGCGACATAACAGCCAACAGCATTAATACGCGCCAGTTCGTGTCACGCAATTCTGCGTTGGCTTTGTCAAAGCGGCCGTTCTCGTACTCCTCCCGCACAAAAGCCTTGACCACCCGCGCACCGCCAACGTTCTCCTGCACGACGGAGTTGACCTTGTCCAGTTTAGTCTGGACGGTCGTGAACAAGGGCGTGGCGCGCCGCAGGATGAAGTAGATGAGCACGGCGAGCACCGGGAGCGCGCACAGGATGACCGAGCCGAAACTCAGGTTCTGGGTGAAAAGCATGATGGCGCCTCCGATAAAAAAGACAGGGGCCCGAACAAACATGCGCAGAATCATCTCGATAAAATCAATGATTGCCGTGATGTCATTGGTCATCCGCGTGACAAGCGAGCCGGTGGTGAAACGGTCGGTTTGTTCAACCGAAAGGGACATCACCCGCCGGTAGACGCTGCAGCGCAGGTCGTGGCCGAAATACTGCGCGGCGCGCGCCGCCGTATAGGCGCAGAAGGTGCCGAAAAAGCCTCCGACGGCCACGAGCGCCAGCATGACGCCGCCGACGGAGGTGATCACCTGCATCGGGGAATAGGACGTACCGGAGCCGTAAAAAAGGCCGAGCAGCAGGCGGCCGGTTGACGAGCTGGTGACATCGCCGCCTCCAAGGATTCCGCAGTCGACAATGACGGACATCAGCTTGGGCTGAAGGAGATCGGCGAGCACCTCGCCCATCATCATAATCGGCGAGATGACGGCGAATAACCAGTAGGGTTTTAAATAGACTGCGATTTTTTTCATACTGCTTTACTCTTCCCCTGTGATACCCAAGTCTTGGAGTATGTTATGGCGTATTTTGTTCAGCAGGGCCATCAGTTGGAGCGATTCGTCCGGTGTGATGCCTTTCATCAATATCTCGTCAATCTCACGGATTCTTTCCAGCGTAGTGCGGTCGAGTTCGCGCCCCTTTTCGGTCAGATAGACGCGGACCGCACGTTGGTCGCCCTGGTCGGGCGCTTGGGTGATGTAGCCGAGCTTCTCGAGCCTCCCGAGTGTGACGCTTACTGTCGGCGGTTTAAGATGCGTCAGTTTTACAAGATCGAGCTGCGTGACGCCGTCTTTGCGGGCGAGGCGGGTAATGATCAAACGCGTGCTTTCCTGTGACATTTGGCTGTTGACGGCACGCATTTTCGCCCGGCACAGGTGCGAAATCTCGTTAATAAGCATCGGCGGTGACTCTTTGACGCCCTCGGGGAGCGCGGGCTTGATGGGAAACAGCGGCCCCTTTTTCATATAACTCACCCCAAATAGTTAGTTAGTAAACTAATTATCGTACGTAATGGCGGGTTTGTCAAGGCGCAACCCGCGCCGGCGGACGGTATAAAATCATCGAAAGGGGAGGTATCACTGATATCCGGATTCCCGCCAAGCGAAAATCCGATCCGTTGCGCTGAATTTAACGCCTGAACCCCTTGTCATTTGATATACATCGGAATAATATTGGCGGTTGTATCCTTGAGGGTCTGCTTTTCGCGCCCGCGCGCGTTATCTGAAACATAGGACCTGATCCTGATTTCCGCCAAATTGCTCGGTCTGATCGCCAAAAAAGTGGAAGAGTACGTCAGCAAACCTGAGTAAGCACGGGCGGCCCAACGCATAAAAAGCGCGCGGAACCACGGTTTCCGCGCGCTTTTCAACACCGGGCATATCTGCCCTGCCTTGCCTTTCAAATGCTCCGGTCCGCCGGAAGCATCACTCAAAGGTCTTCGGGTTGGTGTAGCCGGGCTTGACGAGCACGTTGTCTTTGCCCTTGATGCACTCGTTGTACACGCCTTCCCACTCGGGGAAGGAATATTCCTCCACGGAGACGGAAATGTACTTGCTCGGTTTGCCCATGGTCTTGTTGACGACGGCGGCGATCTCCTCGGCGGCCTGCTGGAGCTGCGCGCGGGAAGGCCCGCTGATGGTCTTGATAACGATATGCGGCATGACGGTACGCTCCTTTTTACATTTTACACGCATTGAATATGCGCGTTTGCGATGCTCTTATTTTATACGAAACCCCTGGCAAAAGAAAGATAACAGATGACAGATCTCAGGCGGCACTCAAACATCTTTGCCTGCGTACGTTTTCCCAAACAAGACGAAAGCTGCCGCGGGCTGCTCACTTTTTTCTGACAGCTTTTTCCATCGGCAGGCCGGTGGCATAGTCCAACTGGACATAGTCCTCCTCTTCGGGCTGGCGGGTCATCCCCGTGTCGTCAAAAGAAGGTTTTTTGCCTTTTCTCCAGGGTCGGCAGCGCCAGTAATATCCGCGGTACACATCCCTGGTATCGTTCATATGCTCGAGCAGACGGTCGTGCAGTTCGTCGCGCGCCTTTCTGCACGCCGGGTCAAGCAGGCGGTTCTCCATTTCATACGGGTCCGCTTCCAAATCATAAAATTCATCGCTCGTCAGCAGGTTGATGACCAGTTTATAGCGCCCGTCGCAGATGCAGCGGACCGGCTGATAGCCCATAAACCCGTCGTGGTCCACCTCGTAGCGGGTGTATTCCATGAAAATATCGTGGGGCGGCGCGCTCTTTTCCTGCAGCGGTTTCCCGTGCAAAACCTTCGGGACGCTGACGCCGAAATACCGCATCACCGTCGGGAGCAGGTCGATATGCGACACCGGCCGTTCAGCGTCGCCGACACACTCGCCGGCAACAATCAGCGGGACATTGGTAATCTCGTTGTACATGACGCAGCCTTTGCCGACGAGTCGGTGGGACAGCATCATATCGCCATGGTCGGCGGTGTAGATAATCATCGGGGAGATGCCGAGGCCGCGTATTTTATCGAGCACACGGCCGATTTCGTAATCGCAGAACTCGTTGCACGCGAAAAATGCTTTTTGGACATACGAATATGCCGCGAACGGAATGTTCCCGTACTTTTTGCTCCACACCTGGTGCGATGCGGGTTTGCACTTCAGGGGCGCTTTGTAGTTCGGGTACCGTCTGATTTTAAAGTTCTTTTTGTTGAGGGCGTCGATAAACCGCCGCGGGCAAACGCTCGGGTCATGGGGTTCATCCAGCGAGAGGGTCAGGAAAAAGTCCTTGTCCGCGAACTCGTCCAAAAACGCCAGCACCCTGTCGCAGCAGCGGTGCGCGTAGGTATCTTCCTCTTTCGGGTCGTCGTTTCGCATCGCCATATTGACCCTGCTTCGTTTTTTGGCCGCGTCGTCGGCCAGCGAATCCAGATAGTTTTTCATGTCGAACCAATAATCGGGATGATAACCTTCCGGGCATTTGCCGTACCCGAAATAGTCCCCGCCGTCGAGATGCCACTTGCCGATGTACCCGCACACGATTCCATGGGCGGACAACCATTCCCCCGCATTCTTGACCGTTTTGCCCAGGGGCATTCCGTTTGCGATGACGCCGTTGGCGCTTGGAAACAGCCCTGTGAAAATCGCGGACCTCGCCGGGCCGCAGACGGGCGAACAGGTGTAGGCCTTTGTAAACGCGACGCCTTCGGCAGCCAGCTGTTTCAGGTTCGGCGTATCGGCCATAGCGCCGGGATAGCAACCGACCATATCCTTGCGCTGGGTATCGACCATAATCAAGACGGCCTGTTTCATCGTTCCCTCCCGCGCGGTTTGCTCATTTATCTATATTGCCGTGAATAAATTATAATACCCGGCTGCCGCGCTGACAAGCGGAGGATGCCGCGTCCGGGCTTGCGGCCGGCTTCGCCCGCGGGCTTGACCTTGCCTGCGCGTTATTCTATGATGAAAACGGCAGACAACTGAAAAAGGAGGCGCTTGCGTTGAAAAAACCGCTGAGGATGATCCTGTGTTTCGCCTTGGCCGCCGCTCTGGCGCTGCCGCTTTCGGCGCCGCCGGCTGCCGCGGCGGCAAAACCCGCGGGCGCGGTCGGCTTTACCGCCGACGATTACCTGACGGTGAACAACCGCGAACTCGTCAACCGGAGAGGGGAGAAAGTCAAACTCAAGGGCGCCAACCTCGGCGCGTGGCTCATCATGGAGGACTGGCTGTGCCCGTACGAGGAGGTCGGCGACAACTACGAGCTGCTCGAAACGCTTATCGCACGCTTCGGCGTGCAAAAAGCGTATGAACTGATGAATACCTATGAAGACAACTTCATCACCGCCTATGACCTCGACCAGATCGCGGCCATGGGCTTCAACTGCGTGCGCGTGCCGTTCTGGTACCGCAATTTTTATTACGACGACAACGGCTCCAAGATCCTTGACAGCAACGGCGACTGGGATTTCTCCCGCCTCGACTGGGTGGTCAGGGAATGTTCGGCGCGGCGCATCTATGTCATCCTCGATATGCACGGGGCGCCCGGCTTCCAGAGCGACGCCCCCCACAGCGGCAAAGCCGACTCCAACGGCCTGTTTGCCAAGACGCCGCAAGGCGAGCGTTACAGGGAACTGACCGACGAACTGTGGACCGCCATCGCCGCCCGGTTCAGGGGGAACCCCGCCGTCGCGATGTACGACCTGCTCAACGAGCCGTGCTGCGATATGCCCGTTACGGAACTCCAAAGGCGCATTTACAACGAGGGCATTTACAAGCGTCTCTATAAAACCGTGCGCGCCGCCGACGAGGACCACATCATCACGCTCGAATGCATCTGGACGCCGCTCGCCCTGCCGCAGGTTCGCACGCACAACTGGCAAAACGTGGTGTACCAGGTGCATTTCTACAATAATTCCGATTTCATTTTCGCGGCCTTCCTGCTGCTGACCCGCCTGTACCACCCGGGTATCCCCTTGATGATGGGCGAGTTTTATCCCCTCGGGCGAACGACCTGGAAGGGCTGCTTCCGCACGATGGAAAACCTCGGTTTCAGCTGGATGCTCTGGACATACAAGGGCGCCGGGCATCTGATGTGGGAGTCCGACTGGTGCCTGAAAGGCAGCAAAGACGGCTTTGAGCGCGCGAAAATCAAAACCGACCCGTTTGCGGAAATCGCCAGGAAATGGGGCGCGTACCTGCGCACCGAAAACGGCTATACCGACACCGGCCATTACCGCAACAACGTGGAAGCGTTTCTCGGCTGAAACCTCCGGGCGACGCCCGGCCCATTGACAAGACGGCCCCCGACGGCCATACTTGGTTTAAGTCGACAATCCGGAAAGGCTGTGACCGTTATGGAACACAACATGCGTTTGACGCCCGAGGAGGAGGCTATCCTCAACGGGGAGCAGGGCGAATCCCTCGCGAAGGTGATGAAAACCCTCGTCCTCTACGGCGACGCCTTCGGCGCCGAAAAGTTCGTGGACGTCACCGGGCCGTCGCACCTCGTCACCAGTTTCGGCCTCAATGTGCTGAAACCCGTTTTCGCCATCATGGACGAGCTGATCGCCGGCGGGGTCAAAGCCAAAATGCCTTTCACCGTCGACCCCAGGCCCGATTTTGCGAATATCGAGAGCGGCCTGCTCGAAAACCTTGTCTTTAAGAAAATTATGTACGGCATGCAGGAGGCCTACGACGCGCAGCTGGCCAAGCTGGGGCTGAAAAACAGCAACGCCTACACCTGCACCTGCTACCATGAGGAAGTCGGCAACATCCCGAAATACGGCGACATTTTATCCTGGGCGGAGTCCTCGGCGGTGGTGTACGCCAACTCCGTCATCGGCGCGCGCTCCAACCGCAACTCCGGCATCATCGAACTGTTCGGCGCGATTTTGGGCAAAGTGCCGTTTTTCGACCTGCTGACCGACGAAGGCAGGCAGGCGAAATGGGTCGTCGAGGTCAAAACTTCCAAACTGCCCGAAGCGCAGGTGCTCGGCAGCACCGTCGGCATGAAGGTCATGGAGGACGTGCCCTACGTCAAAGGACTCGGGCAGTTCCTCGGCAGCGAGCTTACCGGCGGGGTCAAGGACTATCTCAAAGATTTCGGCGCGGCCGCCGCCTCCAACGGCGCCGTCGGGCTCTACCACATCGAAGGGCTGACGCCCGAAGCGGCCGAAAAGGGCGAAGGCCTGATTGCGGAAGGCGCGAAAACCTATGTCATTGACGACGCCGAGTTGGACCGCGTGAAGGCATCTTACCCGGTTATTTGGAAAAACAAAGAGACGAAGCCCGTCCGCTGCTTTATCGGCTGCCCGCACCTGAGTTACCGCCAATTGGACGACTGGGTGAAAAAATTCGGCGCGGAACTGCAAAAGCAGGGAAAAACCAAAGTCGGCATGATTACCGTCTTTACCGCCGCGCCGGATGTCATCGAACGCTTCAAAACCGAAAATATGGACGCTTACGGCAAACTGCTGCGGTACGGCATCAAACTGTCCGGCTTCTGCCCGCTGATGTATATGAACAACCCCCTGGCTGAAAAGAAGCCGGTCATCACCAATTCCAACAAACTGCGCACCTACACCTCGGCGAGGTATTATACCGACGACGAGATTGTCGCCATCGCCGTCAAAGGAGGGTTTTGAGTTGAGCAGGGTATTTAAGGGCCGTCCGGTCGTAGCGGGCGCAATCAGCTGCGAGGCCGTTGTTTCGCACGGCGGATTCAACACGCTCGCTTCTTTTCAGAAGAGCGCGCTGATGAAGAAAAAACAGGTCATCTGCTCCGATCAGAACAATCCGGATTTGTACAATAAACTGCTGACGGGCAAAGCCGTCTGCCTGCCGCAGACCATCGGTTCGACCACCGGCGGGATGGTGCTCCATGCCGTCAGCGCCATGGGCATCGCCCCGGCGGCCATGCTGTTTTCCAAGCATATCGATTCCCTCGCGGCGGCCGGCGTGATCCTCGCGAGCGTCTGGACCGGCAGCAAAATCGTCGCCGTCGACCTTTTGGGCGACGACTTCCTGGAATATGTCAAGGACGGCATGACGCTAAGCGTCGCGCCCGACGGCACGGTGACGGTGGACGGGGAGTAGAGAGAGGCATTTTCAATAAGAATCAATCAAAGGGATAGAGTTGAAAACAAGCCTATCCCTTTGCCGATCCGCTGCACGCCGGCGCATTGCGGCGCCATTGTGTTTTTGTTACGGTTTTCTGGTCAGTTTCCAGGTGCCTTCCAGCGCCCCGTTGAGCATCCCGAACACTTTCAAATCAAATTTGCCCCCGAGGGTGTTATCTTCAAGCAGGAAACCCTCGAGCACGATGCGGGAAGCCGTCTTGCTGTCCCAAAAGCTCATCTTCAGCGAGCCGTCCTGCTTGAGCACGGTGTTGCAGGTGGCGGTCATCGGCTTGCCCTTATCGTCTTTGTATTTGACGGTGACTACATAGGAGTTCGTCTTGCTGCCGCCGTCTTTTTTGAAGTTGAACACCGCGTCGCTCGTCACGGCGCCGGGTTCGATGGCGACGTTGTTTTTGGCCTCGGTTCTCGCCTGGTCAATCGAATCGGTCAGCTTGAAACGGTAAATCAGCTGCGCGACGACTTCTTCCATAAAAGTGAGCAGACTTCCGGATGTCGGTTCGATTTTGACGGTCCAGTCGCCCGTCAGATCGGTGTTGTCATAGATGATCTTGATCCGTTTGAAATTGGAGAAGGAGTCGATTTCGTTCCCGTTTACGTCCCGGCCGGTGATATGGTCGATGCAGATGCCCAGGTCGTTGACGCCTTTTTTCAGGCTGACCGCACCGATCTCGGCAATCCCGCTGCTGTCTGTTTTGGCGGTTTTCTTGTACGTGGTCCCCAGATAAAGGTAGGTTACCTGTTTGTCGTTGCAGTTGGTCAGCCGGATTTTTATCTTGCCGGCAAGGGTTTTGCTGACCGCGGCTGTCCTGTCATAACTGAGCGTCATTTCGTCGGTGCATTTTTCCCAGGTTTCCTCACCGGTCTTTTCGTCGATTTTGGAGAGCCACTCAATGTCGCATTTATCCGGGAAAAGGTCGTTGCCGATTTCGCCCGTCAGGACTTTTTGGTATTCCCGGCCGATGGTTTCCCATTTAATTAAGGCGCCCACGGGAACGTAATAAAAGGTTGTGAAAACAATGGGGTTGCCGGTCGCGATGTCCCGCGCGTTGGCCCCGGAGGAATAGGGATTGAAACCGCTCGTAAACGTGTTGAACTCGACATACCGGTCGCTTTTGCCGGGGTAGTTGGGGTCCGCCACATAAATCCGGTTGGCCTCGATGCGGTACGCCACCACGGCATGGCCGGCGGGGTTTCCGTTCCGGTCCGTTCCCTTAATCGACATCAGCTGCGGCCTGTTGGTTGTGCTCATCGAATATGCTAACGCGTAATAGGTCATGCGGCTTGACTTATCCTCAATATTCAAGACTAAGTTTAGCCAGCGGTTGTCCCAGTCGCTCTTATTCTGAATTACGGAGGCGAACCGGTAAGCGAAGGCGTCATCCCATTGAAACTTCGGCGTTTTAACCTGACTGCCGTTGTTGTCGAACTTCCCGAATAGCCGCTTGCCGGACGTGAGGCCCTTTTCGTTGTAATACCAGATCGACGCCATCGCCTGGCCGGCGCAGTGGCCTTCCGGCTCGATGGAAGAACCATAGTTGATAAACTGAAAATCGTCCCTGCCGGGATAATAACCCGTTCGGATGACGATATCGTTGAGCTCGTTTTTCATGACCTTCGAGATCAGGAAATCAGAAAAGTGGGTCGCCTCAACGGTAATCTGATTGTTGTTCAGCGATACCAGCGGCATGCCCGACAGTTCTCCGCTCTTGCGGTCATAATAGAAGCCCATCGCAAATTCGTCGTCGCTGATGGAGATGGGGATGGTAACCTTCATCGGCACCGACGACATTTCGCCACCGTTTTCCACGCTGATCAGGGGCGTAATCGGGTTGAAGTTGTCGTCGAAAACGCTCTGCTTGATTTCACTGGCGGAAACCTTGAACTTGGTCGCCTCCGGGTAGGCCCCGTCCGGCACTTCGATTTTCATGCCGGCCATGGAACCCTGCGTGATGCTGACCGTCCCACCGGAGGAAGGAACCGTCTGCGTCACGGCGGCCGAGGCTTTCCCGAGCGTCATATTGGCGCTGTCCCTGCCGGATATCCACCACAAAGCCAGGGCGGCGACGAGCAGAACGGCCGCGCCCGCGACCACAAATCCGGTGAAGCAGCCGAAACAGCCGCCTTTTTTCTGAGGCGGCCGGGGCGCGGACGGAGGCGCCGGATAACCGTAACCGGGGGGCGGGGCATACTGTGCGGTCTGCGGCGGCTGAGTCTTTTTTTTCATTCCAAACGGCCTCCCGTCAGTCATTTGTCGCTTCTTGAGCCAAGCAGGAAAAAAGCGGTTGCGCCCGACAGCCGGAAAACGGATACCGTATCAACGTGAATATATCACCATTTGCCTTTGTTTTCAATGCGAATGATGACTTTTTTCGCTTGATATGTTCACATGGGCAACACAGAAGAATGAGGATGTTTTATTACAGGGGTGTTACCTGCGACTGAGTTTTTCGTACACTTCGTTGTAATACAAAACATTTTCGACCGGCGTGTTGGCGGGGATGTGGTTGCCGCCATGAAGTAGCCGGGGCAGTTTTTACCGATGTCCATACACCGTTTGACCTCGTTGTAAATATCATCCCGGCTGCCGTCGAGCAGGATCCTGGTGTCCGCGTTGCCGATAAAGACATGCGTTTTACCGTATTTCTCTGCGATATACCGCATATCCGTCGCCGGCTCGAGTACAAAACCGTTTACCCCGCACGCGGCGATATCGTCGATGAATTGCGTATAGTCTCCGTCGGAGGTGAACATGATTTTCTTGCCGCTCGCTGCCAGCGGCGCAAAAAACTTTTTGTAGTTCGGGAAAACGTAACGCCGGTACCAGTCCGGGCGGATGAACGCGCCGGAGGTCCAGACGATATCGTCGTGCACCATCACCACCGGCACGTCGGCCGCGGCAAGCGCGTCGAAATACTGCTGAATCCAGGACGCGTAGCGGCCGGTCATCGCGCCGAAGGCGTCCGGGTCCGTGCCCGCCGCCAGCAAGAGCATTTCCCAGCCGAACAGGTCGATCAAGCCGGACATGCAGGTCACATAGATGCCCGTCATATTCACCGCGTCCGGAAAAAACGCACGGTTGAGGCAGTCATGTGCCTCGTACTGCCGCGTCAGTTCTTTTTGGTCCCGCTCGCCGAAAACCTGCCAGGGGTCGAAGGCAATGACTTCTTCCGGCGACTTGAACGGGCAGTAAACGGCGGCGTCAAAATCGACGCCGCCGTCGGCATAGACCGCGTGCCCCATGCTGGTTTTCATATCGCCGAAAATACCGCCGCCGGTCAGGGTGCTCCACAGAAAATCATAGTTCCAGGCCTTGTAAAAGGCCTGCTGCGCCCGGCGCTTGATATCTCCGGGGCTGAACGGGCCCACCTCGATGCCGGTCACCGCGGCGACCAGCGCCCAGTGCCCTTCGGCCGAGTATTCGGTTCGCGGGACGCGCGCCGGCATCTCGAGGTTCATGGCCGCCATACCGTCTGCATAAGACATGGTGGAAACCCTTTAAGACATCGGATTTCAGACGTCAGACATCAGACTTTATTTGCTCAAACGCGGGGGATACGGCCGTCACAAATCCAGCCCGAAGCGCACCAGCTGCTCCATCGCGCCGGTTTTCGCCCCGGCCGGGATATATTCAAAAAAGCCGAAACCCACCAGTTCGGTTTTTTGCCGCAGCGCCGTTAAAAGCGGCATCAGCCCGCTCAGCGGGAGTCCCGCCTCGACGGGAACAGCGGTATGAGGGAAGTCGGCCGGCTCGAGCACGTCCAAATCCAGATGAACATAAAGATGCCGTCTGCCGGTTATCCTGAGCGCTTCGAGTATGGCGCCCGGCAGATCCGCGACGCCCCGCGCCGGGATGACCGGCATCCGGCTGCGCCGCATGAAACGGCTTTCGGCGGCCTCCAAATCCCTCGCGCCGAGATGCACGAACTGCCGCGGCGCCATCGGCTCCGGGACGATATCGGCAAATGCCGCACCGCAGCCGCCCAGCAGCATGCGGACCGGCATGCCGTAGAAAAGATGCGTCGCGGACTCTTCCGGCGCGTTGATATCCCCGTGGGCGTCGAGCCACAACACGGCCAGGTCGCCGCGATAGATTTCATTGGCGTACAGGATGGACGCCGCGTCGGCGTCGCAGCTGCCGCCGACGGTGAACACGCGCTTTGCCCCGCTGCCGCGCAGGATGCCGGAGGCGTCGAGGGTCTGCTGTTTGATTTCACGGTAGCCGAGAACGCCGTGCTCCGCCGTGAGGGCGGGATTCCCGGATACGGGGACGCGCGCCGCAGGCGCGTCTTTAAGATACAACTCTTCGATTTCGCGCGTGCCCGCGAGCACCGCGATGTCGGCTCCGCCCTGCCACTGGGGATTGATGAGGTTGAGTTTGTCCATCATTTCCCTTTACACCAGAAACATCACGACGGTCCTCAGCGAAACCAGCACGTTGGCCGCAGTCGAGAAAAAATCAAGCAGCCGCGCATAAAAGTCGTTGCCGCCGCCCTTGTTGAAGCGGACATCGCCGTTCGCGTCAAGCGTCAGGGTTTGCTGCGCGCTCATCAGCCCCCGCGCGGCGTCGCCGGCGCTGAACGTGTATGACGCGCCGGCTGTCAGCCCGCTGACGGTGACCGTGTGCTTGAGCAGCGTGCGCCGGACTTCAATATCGGTAAAACCAAAGTCGAAAGTCTTGACGGTCTTCTTATCAATCGCTGTTTGTGCCGAAATATGCGCGCCGGCAGGCAGGGGAGAAAGCAGGAGTTCGCTGCCCTCAATGCCCTGCATGGTGTACCAGGCAATCACCGCTTCGCCCGCCGCCGCGCCTTTTACCGCCGTGATGTCCGCGGGGAGGCGGAAGTTTTCCGCGGAGGGAACCGTTTGCGCCGTGCCGGCCAGCAGCACGGCCTTGGAATCGCCCAAAAAGACAGGGTCGGAGTCCGTCGTGAAAGAAACGATGATATCCGCCAGCGCGCCGGCCATTTTCAGGCGGGCGCCGGCGTTGAGGTACCGATACCCCGCGGTGTAAACAAGCGCTTTGACCAAATCCCTGCCGGAGTCCACGCGCAGGAAGGGGTTGCGGTTCATGCATGCTGCCGCTGCATTGAGGATGTTGTCCAGAACCGCGCCGGCGTTGAAGCTGCCGCCGGCCGCCGCCCGCAGGGCTGAAATCACTTTGGGAGGCAGAAGCTTGTCCAAATCATTCAGGTTGATGGACGGGAGAATATCGTCGAACAGCATGTCGTTGACGACGGTGTCAACCACTTCGGCGACCAGGGCGTCCGCGCCGGCCTGCGTGCGCAGCGCGTCGACGGCGGCCTGAATCTCCGGATGGTCAGCGGGATTTTCGTCGCCCGTCATGTGGTATTCGAAGCACAGCAGCAGGATTTTGCCCAGTTGAGCCGCGCTGTTGCCCTGCGCCAGTTCATACCGCGTCAGGCGCGCGACGGCCGCGCCGAGAAGCTGCCCGGTATGTTCGGTGTTCAGGATGTACCGCTCGTCGATCTGTTGGATGACCGCGGCCAGAAACGCGGAGAAATCCTGCGCGGACAGGTGAAACCCTGCCAGCGATTTCATCAGAGCGGGGGACGCGTTCGTCATCACCCGGCCGGGATCGAGACCCTGTTCTTTCAGCAATGCCGAAAGACCGCCGGGAAGGGCTTTTCTGATCTCGGAAAGCACTTCAGGGAGAAACATGGTATCGAAAAATACCGCGGCGTCGCTGCGGATTCCGTCTTCGACACAGCCGCCCAGGAGCATCGGCCACGCGTAGTTTTCGCTGAACGGCCGTTCGATGACGCCGTACCGGTCGGAAACCGCGCCGACATCCACAAAACTTTCGGCGTCGCAGGCGACGTTGTTGAGCCTGCACTCGGTTGCGCCTCCGGCGGCCGGCGAGAGGGTCGCTTCGCGGTAGATGTTCGGAATACCCGCCAGCGCGGCGGTTTCGATATCGAAAAGCGTATGGTTTTCGGCCGAAACGATGCCGGCCGTGTCGTTGGCGTGGACATGCCCGGTAAATGCGAAGCGCATGCCTGCGTCCGCCAGTTGACAGGCGAAACCCTCGTAGTTATCCAGCATATCGTCGCCGGCCGTCAAGTACGCCTGCAATTCGAAATGCGTCAGCAGACTGAAATGAACCATGCCCAGGACCGTTTCGCCCCGCGCGGCAGCGGCCCGCGCCTGGCCGAGAACCCAGGCGGAGAGTTCGGGCGACAGGTGCATGCCGCCCTCTTTTTTATCCAGCCCGTCTTTGGTCACGTCGGCGGAATACTTGCACGCGTCCACGGCGATCAGGCGGATGCCGCCGGGCAGGCTCACGGCGTAGGAAAGCATGCCCGCCTTGCCGGCCGAAGGCGTAAACACGCTGTCCGCCTGCGCGTAACCGAAGTCCGCGTAAATCTCCCTGAACGTTTCGGGCGGCGTAATCAGGGCGGGATCGTCGTCGTCGCTGAGCGCGTAGTTGACGGCGTTGTAATTGTTGACGTCGTGGTTGCCGTTGATGACATAAACCTGTATGCCTGTGCGCGCCTCGAAGGCCCTGAAAAGCGCAGCCACTTCCAAATGGCCGGTGATTTCTCCCGAGAACGTCATATCGCCGGGCACGAGCAGATAATCCATCGGGTAAGCGCCGCTCGCCTTGCGCGCGGCAATCGTCTCGAGCGAGGCGCGCAGGACAGCGGCGGATTCGCCCATGAACTTGGCTTCGCTGTAAGCGGCCTCCAGATATTTTTGCGAACGCAGATTGACGAAACTTTCGGGATAATAGTGGATATCGGACATTACGCCGAAACGGACCGGCCCTCCGGCGCGGCCGCTGAAACCCGAAGCGCCGGAGGGAAGAGCCGCCGCCAATACAACGAGCGCCGTCAATACCGACGCCGCTTTGAGAAGTTTCTTTTTCATCTGCCGGCCTCCTTATCCTTAACCATACGGACGATGATGAAGAAGAAGTTCAAACAACAAACCGGCTTATGTCAGATTTTCGCGCCGGCGAGGATAACCTTCTGCGCCCAGCGCGCCCATTTGGGGTCGACGCCGATGTCGGAATAGGTCGGGTAGTCCTTGGCAATCCACGACCCGCCGCAGCCTTTGAAAATGTCGAGCATTTCGGCGGCGCGCTTTTCGATGAGCTCGCGGTTGCCGGTGGGCAGCACCTTCTGGATGTCGACCGGGGAGTGGAAAACCGCCCGGCGGCCGAAACGCTCGGCCAGCAGTTCCGACGGATAAGCGTCGGGCTGGTCGAACTGGAAGGCGTCGACGCCCGCGTCGATGAGGTCGGGGATGAAATTGAGAATGTAGCCGCACGAGTGCATGAAGCATTGGATGCCGGCGTCGTGATAGGCGTCAAAAGCTTTTTTGTACGCGGGTTTAAACAACTCGCGGAACGATTCGGGCGAGATAAAGGTGTTGGTCTGGGTTCCCCAGTCGTCGCCGGCCATAATGCCGTCGATGCCGCAGCCGGAGAGCGTTTTTGCTACGGCGACCTCATGCTCCGCGATTCTGTCGCAGAACGCCCGGACCATCTCCGGCTCGAGCGCCGTGTCGGCCAG
Organism: Bacillota bacterium; assembly: GCA_022706685.1. Lineage (GTDB taxonomy): Bacteria > Bacillota > Clostridia > Oscillospirales > Acutalibacteraceae > UBA1447. The sequence goes on along the minus strand of JAKJCA010000011.1, from coordinate 23,807 downwards.
GGCGTTGGCCATCAGCCGGGCGTCGCGCAGCGGGGAAAAAATCGAAAAGCCGCCAGCGAGCACAAACTTCTTTTCCTTGTCCAACGCCATGCCTTTGAGTTTATCGGGATATGCGGGGTCGATTTTCGGCATGAGGTAGCGGTCAAAATCGCTCCAGTCTTGAATCGCGCCGCGGATGCACTCGCCCTTGGTCTTGCCGTTGAAGCGGCCGTAAATGTTGCCGTAGCGGTCGGCGCGCACCTCGCCGGAGAAGCCGGTCAGCTTCAGCAGTTCCTCGTGTTTTCCCCAGCGCTCGTAAGGGTTGGGCTTTTCGTCGATATGGGCGCGGCTGGCGACATAGCAGAAGTCCGTGTATTTGAAATCGTTGAAGTGAAAGCCGACGCGCGGGGGGTTGTCGTGGTTGAGTATCCGCCGAATAATCTCTTTCGATGTCATGGCCGCCATGGCTGCGTCATCTCCCATACTCGTCTTGATGATTTATCGTATCACAGACGCGGCATAAATTGATATGAACTTGCAATAAAAATCATAGGGAATAAAAGCAGTTAATTATTTCATGATAGTTCTCCAACGAATGAGAGGCCTGTGAAAATTCAAAACCATTGCCCCGTAAAAGCGCAAACCCCGCCCTCTTGCGGGGCAGGGTCTGCAGTTTTTTCGGTTTATTATTCGGTTCGCAGCGCGACAACGGGGTCTTTATTCGCCGCCATTCTTGCGGGAATCAGCCCGGCGATGGTGGTCAGAACAATGCTGATGCCGATGAGCAGCACGCCGCCGATCACCGGCAGTTCGGCCACATCCGCGATATCCGCCAGTTTCTCGATAATCATATTCAGCGGGATACAAAGCAGCAGCGTGGCCGCGATGCCCATCAGCCCCGCCACAAAGCCGATAATCAGCGTTTCGGCGTTGAATACCCGGGAGATATCCCGCTTCGAAGCGCCGATGGAGCGCAGAATGCCGATTTCTTTGGTGCGCTCGAGTACGGAAATGTAGGTGATAATGCCGATCATGATGGAGGAAACGACGAGGGAAATCGACACAAAAGCGATGAGGACATAAGAGACGATGTTGACGATTTTTGTGACGGAGGACATAATCAGCCCGATATAGTCGGTATATTCGATCACATTTTCGTCTTTTCCCCGGGCTTTCATTTGATCATTGTAATCCTTGATGAACTGCACAAGGGCATCCTTCGCTTCAAAACTTTTTGGGTAAATGTTAATGGATTTCGGCGTCGCCAGGTCCGCGACACCCAAACGCTCCAGGTTCTTTTCCAGGCTCGATTTGGACACCGTCGGGCCCGGCTGCGTCACCGGCTCTGTGACCGGTTCTGTCGCCGGCTCGGTCACGGGCTGCGTCGAGGGTTCTTCGTTGCCGGGCCGTGTCGTCGCGGGGACGGTGGTGCCGGGCTCTGTCTGCGGAGTTGTGGTTTCCTCCGGCTTGTTGCCGCCCCGGATGATTCCGGTGAGCAGTTGAAGTTTTGTCTGCTTATCCATCATCTGAATATAGGCGTAGGCCTGCTGCCCCGTGATATTGCCCATGCCTTCCATCTGACGTTCCTCGAGTATGGCGTCCAAATACGCGATGAGCCGGTTGCGCTCGCTGAACGTGCGCGTGTTTTTCAAAAACAGCTTGGCGAAATCCAGCAGTTTTTCCTGCTCGTCTGCGGTATAGTTCGCTTTGATATAAGCGTAGATTTCCTCTTCTGTCATGGCCTCCGGGGGAACGGAGGTGCTTTCCATATAGGCGGCGGCGGGGACGCTGCCGTGAAAACTCAGGTTGCCCGCGGCCGGCGCGGGAAAAGAAGCGGCGGTGCCTGCCGCGGCGGTCGTGTTTTCCGCCGGCGCCGTGGTGACTTCCTCCTGCGGCTGCATTTGGGTTTTCTCTTCTTTCGACGCTGCTTCAAATGGGAGGTTTTTGAAAATATCCGTGTCGGGCTTGGCCAGCTGCTGTTTGACAATCTCCCGCTTGCCGGTCTCGTTGACAACGTATTCGGTCAGGCTTTTCAGGTAACCGATCGAGCTGCCCGATTCCTTTTTGACGGATTGCCCGCTCGGCTTGACGATGCCTGCAACCTTCAGAGGCGTGCCCTTGTCGATGAGGTTCATGACATACGCTTCGTCGCCGCTTTTATCCACCCATGTCCCGCTCGCCTCGTCGAAACTGTAGTAGTCGGGCTGCAGCACCAGTTTGAAAGTCCTCGCCATGATTTCGTCGTAGGTGAATGTCGTTTGGCCGGGGTCATAGGCCTCGTTGTTGTCGATAGCTTCCATGACGGCCGCGGCGTCTTTGATGCCCAGCGCCATAAGTGTTTGCTCGTCGATGCCGTTGTCGGCGTCGACGATGACGACCACTTCGTTATAGGCTTTCGGCCATCCGCCCGCGAGCACATCGTACTGGCTTTCGAGCAGCTTGCTGTTGTCGATGAGCTCGTCCCACATTTTGGTGGACCCGCCGAAAGGCGAGCCGTTTTCAAGGTCGTTGGAAAGAGGGCTGGGGTTGAGCTGGTTGATTCCATTGGAAGTGTCCGGCGCATATATGTGCAGGGTAACGCCGTAATTGTATTCAATGGCGTTCACGCTGGCGGCCAGCTCGTCCTTTTTACTGTCCAGATAAACCTTGAAATCTTTCAGGTTGTTTTCCCAGGTGTTTTCGTAGCGGGCGTTAAGCGAGTCGATCAAGTCGGTGTTCGAATGGATTTTTCCGTCGCTGTAAGTGACTTTCTCTTTATTGTTTTCTTTCCTGCGCTGACCCATCAGGGCGCTCAGGTCCATCGCGCTGGATTCAATGGCCAGCGGATAGGAGGAGAGCGTATCCGCCTGAACGGAATCGATGTAGGCCTGGAACCCACTCGAAAGCGCGACGATCAGCGCGATGCCGATAATGCCGATGGAGCCGGCAAAGGAGGTCAGGACGGTGCGTCCCTTTTTGGTCAGCAGGTTGTTAAGCGAAAGCGACAGCGCCGTGAAGAAGGACATGGAGGTTTTTTCTTTCTTCCTTTTGCGCCTTGCCGGTTTCGTCCGCGCTTCGCCGCTTTCTTCGCTGCTTGCGAGGTCTTCGTCGGTAAAAGGCCGGCTGTCATCGGTGATCTCTCCGTCTTTCAGCCGGATGATGCGCGTTGCGTACTTTTCGGCAATCTCGGCGTTGTGCGTGACCATGATAATCAGCTTGTCTGCCGAAATTTCTTTCAGGATGTCGATGACCTGGCCCGACGTTTCGGAATCCAGCGCGCCGGTCGGCTCGTCCGCAAGCAGAATATCGGGATTATTGACCAAAGCGCGGGCAATCGCGACGCGCTGCATCTGGCCGCCGGACATTTGGTTCGGCTTTTTGTGCAGCTGGTCGGCAAGCCCGACTTTGCACAGCACATCTTTGGCGCGCCTTTTCCGTTCCCCTTTCGGCACGCCTGAAAGCGTCAGCGCCAACTCCACGTTGGACAAAGCGTTTTGGTGGGGAATCAGGTTGTACGTCTGGAACACAAAACCGACGGAATGGTTGCGGTAGGCGTCCCAGTGCGCGTCCTTATATTCTTTGGTCGACTTGCCCCTGATGACCAAATCGCCGCTGTCATAGCGGTCGAGGCCGCCGATGATGTTCAGCAGCGTGGTTTTGCCCGAGCCCGACGGGCCGAGCACCGCCACAAACTCGCTTTCGCGGAAATTGACGGAGATTTCGTTCAGCGCCTTCTGGGTCAGTTCCCCCGACCGATATGTTTTCGTGATGCCTTTCAGCTGCAGCATTGCCCGCGCCTCTTTTATCCAAACTGATATGTTTTGTCTATTATACAGGTTAAAATGAGGTTGGAAGTGAATCAATCCGTATGATAAGTTTAATTTTGTGTGAACAAAACGGGCGGCGCGGCGGCTTATGTGATAAAGTCACACAAGCCCGGCGCGTCATGAGATATAATAAATCGAAAACAAATCTTTCATGGACGGGGGTATTCGCGATGTTCAACTTTTTCGGCAGGGAAACGGTCAAATCGGTTCACGTCAACGACCTGGAAAAACTCATCGGCGCCATCGAACTCATCGATATCCGGGAGCCCTACGAATTCGCCGGGGGCAGCATCAAAACGGCGAAAAACATCCCGATGGGGGAATTGCTCGCCGCGCCCGAAAAGTATATCACGAAGGACAAAACCTATTATATTGTCTGCCAGTCCGGCGGACGCAGCGCGCAGGCGGCCTCGGTCCTGGCAAAACAGGGCTATGACGTCGTCAACGTCTCGGGCGGCGTCGGTTCCTACGCGGGCGCGCAGCGGACTTGAAAAAACCGTTGTACCCTCCGATTCGCCGGCGGCCGACAGCAGTCTCACTAATAAATAACGCCGCGTCCGAAAGGGGCGGCGTTATTTGACATCTCGATGAATCCCGTCCGGTAGGGCGCAAAACGTAAGGTTCAGGATAATTCCTTTATCAGTTCGTCGAGTATAACGTAGATACGCGTGCTTTTCAAAGCAAACACCAGATCGTCCCAAAGCTTGACGAAAAAGTCCTCGCCGGGCTCCGGAGCCGGCGGGCTGCCGTCGTCAACGGCAAACGCCTGCGTGAAGCACACGCCGCCCGGGCCGATGAGCTGGGCGCGGACATAACAGCCGATTTGGCTTTCGTACTCGTTGAGGTCGATCGTTTCCCCTGCGGCGATGACCTCGCCTTTTGCAATCCATTCGATTTTATCGTATCCGCCGCCCCGGACCGTGATTTGGTCCGCCGCGTCGTCCACGGCGATACCCGTCACATAAGGGACGTCGCCCTGCGCGGCAAAAGAGTCCCCGAGTTCCGGCCGGGCGAAACGGCCGCAGGCGAAGAAGGTGCCGTTTTCCATCGCGGTACGCACGTTCGCGACGGAATTGGACGGCATCATGAAATACTCAAACTCGGTGTCGATGTCCTCCAGCAGGTGGGAATCGCTGTTGGCAAAACCCCAGACGTTTCTGCCCGCGGGGATGCAGCTCTCCAGCAGGCCGTCCCAGAGCACGCGGTCGTACCTCGTCGCGGAGTCGTGCTCGTTGAGGATTTCAATCCCTAAGCAGGAAGGGTACTTTTTGAGCAGGTCGGCAAAAAAACGGATGTTTTTGGGGTCTCGGGCGATACCGATGTCTTTGGAAGAACCCAGCCAGTCGCCGGGGTGGTTGATATGCGAAAGGCCGCCGGCTTTTTCGACGCCTGCAATCGCGGTCTCAAAATCGTTTTCCCGCCCCCACATGCCCTGGCCGTAGTCGGCGAAAAAGCCGTTGACATGATTTTTGCGGATGACGCCTGCGTTGAGTTCGATGCCGTAAGGGACGTCCGTCATGCCTCTGCCGCCGCGGTCCGCGCCGGTGGTGATTTCCTCATAGCGTTTCTGCGTCAGCTTTCTCGGCCAGTTGATGACGGCGGCGATGCCCAACAGCGCAACCGGCTGCGGGTCCCGGTTCCAACCCCGGTTGACCGAACCGTGGTCGGTCATGGCCAGAATATCGTAACCCTGCGCGTAGTAGGTTTCCACAACCTTCGGCAAAGAGTTCAGCCCGTCGCTGACGGCGCTGTGCGTGTGGAGGTTGGCTTTGTATCTGCCCCACGTGTCCCAGTCGACCGTTTGGTACGGGTTGGTGATTTGATAGTGTTTGCTACTCTTGACATCGCCCGCTGCGGCTGCCGCGGAACCGAGAGGCAGCGCCAGCGCAGCCGCCAGCACGACGGCGAGGGTTCTCGACAGAGCGTTTATCTTTGCCATTCAGCCATCTCCTTTTCACGCAGGCACAGAATACTTCAATCGTTTATACAAAAGCAGTATAGACCGAATGAGCTGCTTTTTCCACATTCTTCAGCAAACGCGGGCTTTGACATGGTGTAACAAAACGATGATCCCGTCTTCCCGGTCATCCGCGGCAGAACAACGGAGCCCGAGCCGGTTTTCCGAAATGATGAGCAGCAGCTGTTCCAAAATGATGTTGTATAGTTGACATAAATCTTTAATTTTGTTAATGTTGAGTCGGGAGATTGTTCTATACCGAAAAGCGCTGAAGTGGACGGATCCCGGGAAATGCCCCGGGGGCCGCCGCCGGGGCGCCCGTGAGGAGGGCAATACGATGAAGCGATGGTTTCACAAAGGGCTGGCGCTTCTGCTGACCCTTGCGGCGGCTGTCATGACGCTGCCGAGCACCGTGCCGGTTCAGGCATACGGTCCGGGGGATATCGTCGAATTCGGCTCCTATCCGCAAAGTCGTGTGACGGACGCCGGGCTCATCACCGCTCTTAATGCTTGCACTCTCGGGGCCGACAATACGGTTACTTATGAAGGGCACCGTTACCAGCGGGTCTATTTCACCAGCCCCATCAACACGGCGCAGGCGGAAAACGGGTATGTGCACCATACCGTTTACTGGTTCCGGTTCGACCCGATCCGCTGGAAAGTGCTCTCGGGCAGCGACACGGACTTGCTGCTGCTTACCGAGAGCATCCTCGACAACCGGGTTTATAATACGCCCTCTGCCGCGGTCACCTGGGCAACCTGCACCTTGCGCGCCTGGCTGGGCGACGGTTTCTTCAATAAAGCGTTCAGCCCCGGCGAACAGGCGAAAATCCTCAACAGCGCTTTGGCCAACGCCGACAATCCCGCGTTCGGCACCGAAGGCGGCGCCGATACGACCGATAAGGTATTCCTTCTGTCCTATGCCGATTCTGTCAACACAGCTTACGGATTCAACGCGCTCGACGCTGCCGGCGACGCGGCGCGCCAAGGCGCGGGCTCGGATTACGCCAAAAGCCAGGGGCTCAAAGTTTACAGCGGATACAGTATCTGGTGGCTGCGCTCGCCGGGGCAGAGCGCGACTTATGCGCAGGCCTGCAACCACCTGGGCTGGTCGTGCAACAGCTACGAAACGACGAACCAGAATACCATCGGCGTTCGACCGTCCATCCGGGTCAACTTAACCGTTGCCGCGTATGAGACCGGCGATATCATCGAATTCGGCTCCTATCCGCAGTCGCAGGTGACGGACGCTTCGCTTCTCAACGCGCTCAACGCCCTGACGCCCGACGCAGACGGCAACGTTGAATACGGCGGCAACAAATACCGCCGGGTCTTTTTCGAGCAATATACCCCGTACTATACGAACTATACGCCGAACGCCGGCAACAGTTTCCAGGACGACAACGGATATTATATCAATACCGTCTACTGGTTTTTATACGAGCCCGTCGAGTGGCGCGTACTGGCGTTTACAAACGGCGAGCTGATGCTGATGGCCGAGCGGCTGCTCGTGAACGTGCCTTATAACACGACCAATACCAATGTCACGTGGGAGAGCTGTACCCTGCGCGCGTGGCTGAACAACCATTTTATGAACGCTGCCTTTAACGTCGACCAGAAAGCGAAGATCAAAAACAAAACCCACGCCAATCCCGATAACCCCTGGTGGGGTACCGAAGGCGGCGCCGACACGAGCGACAAACTGCGTCTGCTCTCCCAGGCCGAAGCGGTCAATGCGTCATACGGCTTCAGCGCGGACTATGTGTTCAGCGATACGGCGCGTATGGCGCAGGGCACCGACTTTGCAAAAAGCCAGGGGCTCTGGGTGGGTGAAAACGGCAAAAGCCACTGGTGGCTGGGCATTCCGGGCGAAGCGCAGTACACCGCCGGCTGCGCGACGAATACGGGCGCCCTCTATGACGGCGAGTTCAACTTCGGCGTGCACAGCACCCGGCTGGGCGTGCGGCCTGTTATTTATATCAACAGTTCTTCCGAACTGCTGACGCCGGTAGCGGGCTCGGGCTGCGTGGTGGACTACCTGGGCAGCCGGATTTACGGTTTGGCGCCCGGCTTGTCCGCGATAGCCGGCTATGCGACGGCGGCGGCCGGCTATACGCTGGCTTACGCGGCGCCGGGCGGCGCGCTTGGTACCGGCGCACTGGTGAAGGTCAAGCTGGACGATGCCACCGTCGAACGCTATGCCGTGCTCCTTTTCGGCGACGTCAACGGCGACGGCAATATCGACACCTCCGACGCCGGCATCATCATTGATTACGAAAACTTTTTGATATTCTGGGATCAGCCGGATGACGCTCTGTACCTTAAAGCGGCGGATCTCAACGGCGACGGGAATATCGACACAGCTGACGCGGGCATCATCGTCGATTTCGAAAACTTTCTGCTGACCATCAACCAGACGACGGGTCTGGCCGGATAACGGGCTATGAAACGAACCGCCCCGCGGGTTAACCGCCCGCGGGGTGTTTCGCTTCTTTATGGCGTGCCCTGTTCAGCGCATGGCCAGATAAACGCTAATGGTGTAAATCAGTTCGACGAAGGCGATCAGCGGCCAGAACAGCACGCGCAGGACCGGCGTGTTGTAGATATAGTCGAGAAAGCCGAAAAAGCCCGTGCGCTCCCCGATGAACTCCGCGGCGTCGAAACGAATGTTCAGCGCCGCGTTTTTCCCGCCGTCCGCGTCCGTAAAGACGCCGGCAGGAATGGACAGGGTGTATTCGCCGTTTTTGTCGAGCACGGGCGTTTTGCCCGTGTCGAAACGGAAAAACACCTCAAAGCCGCGGCCGCCGTTGCCGGCCGGCGCGGTGAATTCGGCCTTCCCCGCCGAATCGCCGGCGACGGCGCCTTCGCCGCCCGCCAGCGTGAAAGCAAAGGCCTGCGCGTCGGCGGAGACATAGCGGCTGTCGAGCAAAATACTGAACCAGAGCATTTTATGGGTATATGATTCGACGCTCGCGTAAAAAGAGACAACGTCTTCACTGCCGGTGTCGACGGCGAAGGCGGTCAGCGGAGCCGCCCCCGCCATCAAGACAGCGAGCAGCACAGCAAGGGGTTTCAATAGCAACTTTTTCATATAAATCCTTTCAAAAAGGCGGCGGCTTCGTTCGGTGGATAAAAACAGCATACTTTATTATATTCCGCCTTGTCAACGCGCCGGCCTCCCGCGCATTGACACGCAAAGCGCCTCACTCTATACTGGAATGCGTAAAGAGAGCGGCGGCTGATAATCTGCCTGCCCGGAGAAACGACGAATACAATCCCATGAGGAGACGAGACGATGAAATTTGTCAACGGCAGAATCATATCCCGGATTCTTTCCCTTATCCTTACCGTTTTGTATTTTCTCTCTGCATCTTCCGCCTTTTCCGGCGGCGGCAAGGATGTCCCCGACCCTACCCTCGCGGCGCCGATATGGCCGGCCTGGGTGCATGAGCACTGGGTATGGGAAAATGTGGGCACGCAGGAGTCGAGCGCCGAACTCGTCGGCGGTTATCTGGAACACGACATTCCCGTGGGAGCCACCATCATCGACCATCCCTGGGACGCGGGCATCGGTTCGTTCCTGCCGAGCCAGGAAAGGTACCCCGATTTGGCCGACCTGATTGACCGCTATCACAGCTTGGGTATCCGGGTGATGATGTGGGGCACCTGCATGGTCAACGAAGACGCGCCGAATTTCCAGGAGGGCAAAGACAAGGGCTACTATGTCGCCAACGGCCGCACAACCAAATGGTGGAACGGCAGAGGCGCTTTTGTGGACTATACCAATCCGGAAGCGGTCGAATGGTTCCACCGGCAGATGGACAAGGTGCTCGACCTGGGCATCGACGGCTGGAAAGTGGACGGGGCGGACCCGTATATCATGCTGATGTTCCCCCCGACCGGCAAGAACGATTTATTCATTACCTGGAACGAATATCAGGAGTTGTTTTACCGCGACTTTTTCGAGTACACGCGCGAAAAACTCGGCAACGACCGCGTGATATCCGCCAGGCCGGTGGACGACCTGCCGCTGCGGATCGGTTTTCCGCTGGTATTTACCTCGCGCGACATCAACTTCGCCGGCTGGGTCGGGGACGAGGACAACGACTGGACCGGCATCAGGTCGGCGCTCAACGATATGATGGCTTCCGCGCGTTTCAACTTCGTCAGCTACGGCTCGGACATCGGCGGCTTCCGCGCCGACGGCAACCAGTACAAGGATGTGTTCATCCGCTGGACGCAGCTGGGCGCCTTCTGCCCGATTATGGAGAACGGCGGCAGCGGCGTCCACAAGCCCTGGCTCTATGACGAGGAAGCAACGGACATCTACCGCAAGTTTGTCAACCTGCACACCGAACTCATCCCGTATATTTACAGCCAGGCGGCCTATTCCTACGAACTGGTCAAGCCGACCATGCGCCCGCAGCTGGGCACCTATGAATATCTGCTCGGCGACGATATTCTGGTCGCCCCGATGTACGAGGAAGGGACCGAGCGCACCGTGACCTTCCCTGCCGGCGAATGGATTTATCTGTTCGACGATACGCAGACCTTCAAGCCCGGTGTGCGGACGCTTACGTTCGGCTTTGATGAGTTCCCCGCCTTTATCCGCAAAGGCGCCATTATCCCGATGAATATTACCAACTCCGTCACCGGCTTCGGTTCGCCGCTCAACAAAGGTTACACCACCGTGCTGGTCTATCCGAGAGAAGGGGAGAAAAAGTTCGGCCTCTATGAGCAGGACAAGACCGGCGCCATGCTTTCCTATACCAAAGGCAGGGACAGCCTGACCCTTCGTTCCACACCCACCGGCAGGGCGCTGCTGTTCAGCGTGCGCGGCGAACCGGTTCCCGCCACGGTAAAGAACGCCTCCGGCGCGCCGCTGGCGCAGGCCGCCTCGATGGCTCAGCTGGTTGCGATGCAGGCGGGTTACTTCGTCGACGGCGGCGTCACCTGGTACGCGGTGAAAAACGCGGCGTCCGGCGCTGAAATCCGGGTCTGTTATTAAGGCAGGCGGGCGGTTTTCTGCGGGAAACCGCCCGTTTTTATTGTTGAAAACCCGAATCCCTGATTTCGTTTTTCCGCAAACCGTTCAGCCGTATCGATAAGGAGGCCTGATGATGAACGACAGGTTCACTTCCAGAATCGTATCCTGGGCGCTCGCGCTGCTGTTTTTCTTTTCGTCCGCCAACGGGTTTTCGGTCGGCAAAAACAACCCCGACCCGACCCTCGAGCCGCCGATCTGGCCGGCGTGGGTGCACAAGCATTGGGTATGGGAGCATAACAGCACGCAGGAATCGGCGATGCGGTATGTGACGGACTACCTCGACCACGGCATCCCCATCGGCGCGGTCAACCTTGATAACCCCTGGGATACGGAGGTCGGCGAGTTCGTGCCGGACCCCGATTTATATCCCGATATGGCCGAATGTATCCGAGACTTTCACGCCATGGATGTCCGCGTTTTCCTGTGGGTGACCTGCATGGTCAACGAAGGGGCGCCCGGTTTTCAGGAAGGCAAGGAAAAGGGTTATTTTTTAAGCAACGGCAAGACGGTCAAATGGTGGAGCGGGCAAGGCGCCTTTATCGACTACACGAACCCCGAGGCGGTGAAATGGTGGCACAAAAAGCTCGACAACGTCCTCGATATGGGCATCGACGGCTGGAAAGTCGACGGCGCGGACCCGTATGTGATGCTTCTGATGCCCGCTATGGGTTACGGGGGCCATCATATCACCTGGAACGAATATAAACGGGATTTCAACAACGACTTTTTCTATTACACCCGCGAAAAACTCGGCAACGACCGCGTCATTTCCTGCCGGCCGGTCAACGATTTCGTGCTGCGGGTCGGTCTGCCGATCGTCTATACCGACCGCGAGGTCAACTTCGCCGGCTGGGTGGGCGACAACTTCAACGACTGGGGCGGCCTGCGCCACGCGCTCAACGACATGCTGTCGTCCTCGCGCTTCAACTTCGTCAGTTACGGCTCCGATATCGGAGGTTTCCGTACCGACGGCAAGCAGTATAAGGACGTTTTTATCCGCTGGGCGCAGCTGGGCGCATTCTGCCCCGTGATGGAGAACGGCGGCGGCGGGGAGCACCGCCCGTGGATGTTCGACGGCGAGACCTGCGACATCTACCGCAAGTTCGTCATGCTCCACCACGAACTGATCCCCTACATCTACAGCCAGGCGGCGTACTCCTATGAACTGGTCAAACCGACCATGCGCCCGCAGCCGGGCACCTACCAGTACCTGCTCGGCGACGATATCCTGGTCGCACCGTTCTTTGAGGAAGGCAGCCGGCGCACCGTCACCTTCCCCAAGGACGAGTGGATTTATCTGTTTGACGAGTCAAAAACCTATACGGGCGGCGTCAAAAAACTCATGTTCGCCCTCGACGAGTTCCCCGTCTTCATCCGCAAAGGCGCCATCATCCCGCTGGATGTTGTCAACGATGTCAACGGCCACGGGTCCGCGCTGTCAAGCAGATACACCACGGTGCTGATGTACCCGAAAGCCGGAGAAAAGAAGTTCGGCCTGTATGAAGAGGACCGCAAAGGCGCCATGCTCTCTTATGAAAAGAGCGGGCTGTCGCTTACCGTTAAAAGCACCGCGACCGGTCGGTCCCTGCTGTTCAGCGTGCGCGGGGAGCCGGTTCCCCGCGAGGTGGCCGACGGCGGCGGCGCGCCGCTGCCTCGGGCGGACTCCATGGCGCAGCTGGTCACGATGGCGTCGGGATATTTCGTCGACGGCGGCGTTACCTGGTACGCGGTCAAAGACGCGTCGGCAGGCGCGGAGATTCGCGTGGCTTATTGAAAAGCATCGGGAGGAGGATTCAGATGACCGGTATTACGGACACCTTTGTTCTGGCGAACGGCGTGAAGATTCCCTGCCTTGGTTTCGGCACCTGGCAGACGCCCGACGGAGAGGTCGCGGCCGAATCGGTGCGGACGGCGCTCGAGGCCGGCTACCGCCACATCGACACGGCGGCCGTCTACCGCAACGAAAAGGGCGTCGGGGAAGGCATCCGCATGAGCGGCATCGGCCGCGGCGAGATTTTCGTCACCAGCAAGTTGTGGAACGCCGACCGCGGCTACGAGCCGGCGCTCGCGGCTTTTGAGGCCACGCTCGCGCGTCTGGGGCTCGATTACCTGGATTTGTACCTGATCCACTGGCCGGCGGCCAAAGGGGCGCCGGAGCAATGGCAAAAGACGAACGCGGAAACCTGGCGGGCTTTCGAGCATATTTATCAAAGCGGCCGCGTCCGCGCCATCGGCGTGAGCAATTTCCTGACGCACCACCTCGAGCCGCTGCTGGCGGCAGCCGAGGTAAGGCCGATGGTCGACCAGATCGAGTACCACCCCGGCTACCGGCAGGAGGAGACCCAGGCGTACTGCGGCAAATACGGCATCCTCGTCGAAGCCTGGAGCCCTCTGGGCACCGGGAAAATGCTCTCAAACGAAACGCTCATAACCATCGCGGCAAAATACGGCAAATCCGCCGCCCAGCTGTGCATCCGCTGGTGCCTGCAGAACAACACCCTGCCGCTGGTTAAGTCCGTCACGCCTTCGAGAATCCTCGAGAACGCTCAGGTGTTCGATTTCGTTATTGACGAAGGGGATATGCGCACCATCAATGCCTTGCCCTATTTCGCCGGCTCGGGCTTTCATCCAGACCGGGTGGATTTCTGAATGCCGCGGCGCGGGACGAACCGCGCTTTTACCGTTTTTCCTCCGCAAGGCACGCCTTGAAACGGGCGTGCCTTTTTGGCGTGCAGATGTTTTGTTTGACAATAACGGGCAAAAAAACCCGAACAGCAGATATTCAAGTTGCACAAAATTCAACGCCAAATATCGGCTACCTGTACAATTGTGTTTCCAAAAGGACGGTTATACAATGGATAAGGCAATATTTAAAAATAAGGAGGTATTGTTATGCGAACCGCCATTGTGGGCGCAGGGTCCATGGGCCTCGTCTTGGGGGCGTATCTTTCCAAAGCAAAAGAGCAGGTCGATTTGATCGATATCAACAAAGAACACATCGACGCGCTCAAAGCCAACGGCGCCACCATCATCGGCACGGTCAAGATGGAAGTGCCGGTCAACGCGCTGACCTATGATGAAATCACCGGCAAGTACGACCTGATTTTCCTGATGACCAAACAGATCCACAACAAGAGCATCGTGGAAAATCTGGTCCAGTACATGAACGACGACGCGGTCATCTGCACGATGCAGAACGGCATGCCCGAGCCTTCGGTCGCCCAGGTTATCGGCGACGACAGGGTGGTCGGGTGCACCATCGCCTGGGGCGCCACGTATATCGGCCCCGGCGTTTCGGAACTGACGAGCGAGCCCGACGCGCTGACCTATGACATCGGCACCATGACCGGCAAACCCAACCCGAAAATGAGCGAAATCAAACGGCTGCTCAGCATCATGGGCGAAACCACCGTCGTGGACAATTTCGCCGGCGCGCGCTGGGCGAAACTGATCATCAACGCCTCCTTCAGCGGCATGTCCGCCGTCATGGGCTGCACCTTCGGCGAAGCGGCCGAAAACAAACAGTCGCGCAAATGCATCCTGCGCATCATCAAGGAGTGCATCGAGGTCACCAAAGCGCTGGGCATCAAGATTGAGCCCATCCAGGGCCAGGACGTCGTGAAACTCATCGACTACAAAGACAAGATCACCGAGATGAAGTCGCTGTTCATCATCCCCATCGTTATCAAAAAGCACAAGATGCTCCGTGCGAGCATGCTGCAGGACCTCGAGCACGGCAACAAGACCGAGGTGGACTCGATGAACGGCGCCGTTTCGTATTACGGCAAACAAGCCGGCGTTCCCACGCCCTATAACGACCTGGTCACGAAAATCGTGCATGAGATTGAGGACGGTGTCAGGACCTATTCCTATGACAACCTGGAGCTGTTCAAAGACCTTCCCTAACGACGCGCGGCCTTAACGCGCGGACCGATTAACAAAAACACTACAGACAGAAGGTGGTTGTGTATGGGTAAGCTGATGACTCTTTTGGAGGCCGTCGCCCCGATCAAGGACGGCGACACCATCCTCGTCGGCGGCTTCGGGCCGATGGGTTACCCGGGGCGCGTGATGCGGACAATCCTCAAGCAGACCGAACTCAAAGATCTGTTTTTTATCGCGAACGCGGCCAATCAGAACTATTTGCCCGCGCTGGAAAAAATGCTGATGACCCGTTCCAGGGGCATGATCGCGACCTTTACCCGCCCGAGCAAGGCGGCCGAGAAACTCTATAACGAGGGCAAGCTCGAACTGATCCCGCAGGGCACCTTTTCCGAACGCATCCGCGCGGGCGGCGCGGGCATCCCGGCGTTCTATACCCCGGTGGGCTTCGGCACCGCCGTCGAAGAAGGCAAGCCGACCATCGAAATCGACGGCGTCAAGTACCTGATGGAAAAAGCCATCAAGGCCGACGTTGCCCTCATCAAGGCGGCGGTCGTGGACCTCGACGGCAACTGCTTTATGACCGGCTGCACCAAGAACTTCGGCACTCTGATGCCCGCGGCCGCGAAATATACCGTCGTGGAAGCCGAAAAACTCGTCAAACCCGGCAAAATCGACCCGGAACTCGTCACGGTGCCGGGGATTCTGATTGACGCCATTGTAAAGGTAGGTGCTTGAGATGGCTTTGGATTGGAGAAACTTTGTCGCAAGGCGGGTCGCGATGATGTTCAGCGACGGCGACGTCGTCAACCTGGGCATCGGCTTGCCGACCATTATTCCCAACCATATCCCCCCGGGGCTGAAAATTACCCTGCAGGGCGAAAACGGCGTGCTGGGCCTGGGCCCGGCGCCGCCCCTGCATGAGATTAACAAGGACGTTTTCGACGCCGGCGGCGGCTGGGCGACGCTGAACCCGGGCGGCTCGTTTTTCGACAGCGCGGTTTCTTTCGGCCTTATCCGCGGCGGCCATGTCGACATCACGGTGCTCGGCGCACTGCAGGTCGACAAGGAAGGCAACCTCGCCAACTGGATGGTGCCGGGCAAACTGATGGCCGGCTACGGCGGGGCGATGGACCTGATCACCTGCGCGAAAAAAGTTATCGTCGCCATGGAGCACACCAATAAGGGAGACCCCAAAATTTTCAACAAATGCAGTTTCCCGCTGACCGGCGCGCACTGCGTGGACGTCATCGTGACCAACATGGCGTTTATCGAGGTCACGCCCGAGGGGCTGCTGGTCAAAGAAATCGCGCCGAATGTAACGGTGGATGAGCTCAAAAACGCGACAGAGGCGGATTTGATCATCCCCGACGACGTTGCGGTTATGACCGTATATGAATAAGGAGGAGTGAACACGATGAAAACTTTAAAAGATGCCGTCATTGTCGCTTACGGAAGGTCGCCCATCGGCAGAGCGACGAAGGGCACCCTGGTCAACGAATACCCCGTCAAACTGGCAACCGAGGTTCTGCTGGGCGTGCTGGATAAAGTGCCGAACCTGCCGCTGAACGAAATCGACGACGTCATCGTCGGCTGCTCGACCCCCGAGGACGTGCAGGGCCTGAACATGGCGAGAATCATCGTCATCCGCGCCGGCCTCGAGCGCCCGGAGCTGACCGACGAGGTCTGCGGCGTGACGGTCAGCCGTTTCTGCTCCTCCGGACTGCAGAGCATCGCCTTCGCGGCCAACGAAATCATGGCCGACCAGGCGGATATCATCGTCGCCGGAGGCGTCGAGTCGATGTCCATGTGCCCCATGACGGTGCTGGACCTGACGGCGCTCGACCCGAAGATTTTCAAAGAGAGGGCCGCCTGCTACCTGGCGATGGGCACGACGGCGGAAGTGCTGACGGATATGTTCGACGTCCCGCGCGAGGAGATGGACAAATTCGCTCTGCGCAGCCATCAGAGGGCTTCCAAAGCGCAGAAGGAAGGCGCCTTCAAGAAGGAGATTATCCCCGTCACCTATACCGACAAAGACGGCAACATTGACATCATGAAAGAAGACGAGTGCGTCAAACACGACACCTCCTACGAGGAGATGGCCAAACTGCCCGCCGCGTTCAAAGAGAACGGCTCGGTCACCGCGGGCAACTCCTCGCCGATGAACGACGGCGTCGGTTTTGTCGTGATGATGTCCGCCGACAAGGCCGCCGAACTGGGAATTAAGCCCATCGCGAAGTTCCTGGGTTACGCGGTGGCGGGCGTTTCGCCGGAGATGATGGGTATCGGCCCCGTGTACGCGGTGCCGAAACTGCTCAACAGAATCGGCATGGAAATTGACCAGTTCGACGTCATCGAGCTCAACGAGGCCTTCGCGGTGCAGTCGCTCATCTGTATCGACCAGCTCGGCTTGGACCCCGAAAAGGTCAACCCCCGCGGCGGCGCGATCGCCCTGGGCCATCCGCTCGGCGCAACCGGCGCTATCCTGACGTGCAAAGCGCTTTCCTATCTGCAGGATACGGGCGGCAAGTACGGCCTGATCACCATGTGCATCGGCGCCGGCATGGGCGCAGCGGGCGCCATCGAGATGCTGTAATATCCGCGAAGCGGGCAACATTCAACCGTTAACATCAAAAAGCAGCCGGCCCCGTCCGATGGCGGAGCCGGCTGTACCGTTGTTGTATTTCGTCGTTTTCAGTCGAGTTTCAGAACCCGGATGTTGCGGTAACTGACCGTGTTGCCGTGGTCCCGGAGCATCGGAGGCCCTTCGAAACATTATTCAACGCCCTTGTATCCGTTTTTCTCGGCATGCCCCAATAGATAGAGAAACGCAAAAGCGGGGATTCTTAAAAGTTTGTTGCGGCTTGGCGTCGTATGAATGCCGTAATCATCAAAACGCTTCGTGACCACAATGGCCGCGCCGGCTTCCGCGCCGAGTTCGCAAATGGCGTCGTCGTCGTTAATCGGCGCCTGCTCGCGATATTTTACTTCCACTAAAATATTTTTGATATTGGGATAGTCAACGACGATGTCGATTTCTTTGCTTTTTTTGCCGCCGCGATAGTAACCGACCCTCGCTGCCATTTGGTAATAAAACGCCGCCACATGCTTATAAACGGCTGTTTCAACCATTTTGCCCATCTCCTCGGGCTCGGTCAAGATGTCGTCGTCCATCAACACAGCGTTTCTGATTGCGGCGTCGGCGATATAAATTTTCGGGCTCGATTTCAGTACCTTGCGCCCGCCCATTTCAATGGGGTAGCTCAGATAGATCAAATTGGCGCTTTCAAGGTATCGGATATAATTCTCAACCGTTGGACGGGAAACCCCGTTGAGTTCCTTTGCGATCGCTTCAATGGAAACGATGTTGGAGGATACGTTGCACAGATACAGAAAAATCCGTTCCAGTTCCGTCGTGTTTCGGATGTTGTACAGCGAGGGCAGATCCCGCTTTAAGACCTTATCCACCACATCTTCGCGCATGATTTGCTGTGCCATCAGGTCGTTCGACGACAGCGCAAGCTCCGGAAAGCCCCCGACTTGCAGGTATCGGATAAAGTGATTCTGGACCGCGGATAACTTCATCATAATGCCCGTACGCTCTTGTTGTGTCATTTGAATAAGGCCTGTGGGGCGTACCGACGCATCCAGTTCGATATCGTTGATGCCAAGCAAAGAACAGTATTCATAAAAGGACAGAGTCGGCACCTGGATAACACTCCATCTGCCGGCGCCGCTTTCCGAACTCCCTTTCAATAAAACCGGGCTTGCGGAACCGGTCGCTATCACTTTTGTTTCCGGCTGCAGGTCATAAATGGTTTTTAACCACTTATCCCAATCGGCGGCATACTGGATTTCATCGAAAAAGTAATACGCATCCTGTTTCGCGTAAATATTTTCATGATAACAATCCAGAATCTCATTGAGGCCGCTTAATTTCAGAATAGGATGGTCCATGGATATAAAAACGATTCGCTGCGCGGGGATACCGCGCTGCAGAAGCGTCTCTATCATTTGATATTGAATGGTTGTTTTCCCGACGCGCCGTGTGCCGGTCAGGATGATATTTCTCCTGATATCCTTTTGCTCAATGCGTTTGACCGCCTCATGGTAAGCAAACCGCTTGTACTCTTTTGAAAAACCGGCGTTTACCGAACCCGTTTTCCACCAGGGGTTGAATGCGGATAATACTTTGAGTATGCCTTCTTTGGTTGTGATAGCCATGCTGATCACCTCAAAAGAATTGTACGTCTAACTTTTATCTTTGTCAACAATTATTATAACTATACTTATAAGAATATTCATTCAATTAGCAAATGATCCCGGAGCAGGGAGCAAATAAACGGTAGTGCCGTATCGTCAAAAGCCGCTTGAACCGCACAGACGGGCATAATGAAACAGCTGCAGAGCGCACAACGCCTGCGGCTGTTTTTATTGGCGGAATTTTCCTTTTATCAGTCGAGTTTCAGCACCCAGATGTTGCGGTAACTGACCGGGTTGCCGTGGTCCTGAAGCATCAGATGCCCTTCGGCGACGGGCTTGTCCGTCAAGCCGCCCGGCGTGGCGCGCGGCAGAACGGCGTTGTTGTGCACGGGCAGGCCGTTATGGAATACGGAGATAATGGCGTTTTCTTTAACTTTACCCAACAAACCGAATCTCGGCGCGCGGATCAGGATGTCGTAAGTCTGCCATTCCATGGCGGGCTTGCAGGCGTTCATCAGCGGCGCGTACATGTCATAGATCGCGGCGCAGTCGCCCTTATTGGGTTTTTCGACGCCGTAGGAATCGAGCACTTGAATCTCGTAACAGCCGTGGACATAAACGCCGCTGTTGCCTTTGCCCTGGCCCGTTTCCTCCGGCATGTCGGGTTCCCTGAACTCCACATGCAGCAGCGCGTCGCCAAAGACCGCCTTGGAAACAATGTCGCCGCGCGTGACGGTCATGATGCCGTCCTCCAGAGCCCATTCGGCTGCGCTGCCGTCGCGTTTCGCCCAGCCGTCCAGGCTTGTGCCGTCAAAAAGCACGATTTTTTTACTCTTGTCCATTCCCAGCCATTCCTTTCGCGTGTTTTTCACCGACACTATTGTGTTCCCGCGGGCGGCCGCTTGTCAAGGATTTCCGCCGGGGAATCCCGAAAACGCGGCGGAGGCGCTCTCCGAGTCTTTTTTCGCCGGCGGTTTTGTGTTATAGTCAGAAAAGATTGTACCGTTTTATCATTCGTTGGCGTCCCCCTTAGGCCTCTGTAAGCCGGCGGCAGACCGGCCAACCGACGCAAAGAGGTGTTTTATGCAAGAGGAGCGCACCGCGGCCGCGCAGGGCGATCAAACGGCGGACGCCGGCGAAACGCAGCCGGCCGCCAACAGCCCGGATAATAAAAAGTACCTCACCCTGGCGGAATATATCTTCAGCGCCCTGGCGACGGGTTCCGACGGCCTGAAAGGGGCGCTGAGCGTCTGGGGCGGGATGGTCAATACCATCTTCCTGAAGCTCAAGCCGCAGTCCTACGTCAACCTCGCCAAAGTCGGTACGGCAATGAGCGTTTTCATGCAGGTTTACAACCTCTTCGCCGCCCGTATTTCCGACAGGATGACCAACCATAAAAGAACAGTTTACACACTCGCCGTGCCTGCTGCGGTGCTGGGGATTCTCGGCTCGGTGCCCATCGCCTTCTTTTTCCCCTCAATGTCGGACGCGGGAAAGATTGCCTATGTTTCGACACTGGGCGTCATCGGGTCGATCATCGGGCCGTATCTGGCCAACGCGCAGAGCATTCTGGGCATCCGCATGACGCCGAGTTCCCGCGAAAGGGGCATCCTCGGCACCATCAACAACACCATTGGCAGCGGGGCGGGCTCCCTGACGGGACCCGTGATGTCGCTGGTAATTCTGCTGTTCGGCAGTATTGTCCCTTACGAAAAAGGCTCCAACTCCGCCAACGCCTATTTCTATTTTTACGGCAATATCCTGTTTACCGCCGTCGCGGTGACGGTGGCGCTGGTATTCAACGCCGTCAGGCAGGTGCGCATCCCCGCGCCGGAAAAAAGCGCCGAAGGGCCTGCCGGCGGCTTGAAGGAGTTTTTCGCCAGTTTTCTGAGCGTCGGCAAGGCGATTGTGAAAAACAAACCACTCGTCCTGAAAAAAGTATCGGGTATGCTCGGGGCGTGGGCGGGCCTCTCCGGCTCGGCTTATTCGCTCATCGTCACCAAATACTACCAGGGCATCACGATCCATTTCCCCGGCGGCCACAGCTACCAGCCGAGCCTGGGCATGCTATTTTTCATTTTCTCGCTGACGCAGACGATCCCCTCGCTGATTTCCCTTTCACTGACTCCGGCGCTGAGAAAACGTTTTTCCGACAAAAAGCTTGTCATTTTCCAAATGCTGTGGTATCTGGCGGGCAGCCTGGTTTCCTTTGTCAGCCTGTCCGGCCTGTTTTTTCAACTGCCCAGGCAGCGCCGTTACTGGATTCAGATGTTCTGTTACCACTGGGACGGCTGGATGTTCGGCCTCAACGTCTGCGGCAACGTCATGGACCTCGAGCTGCTCGACTACTCCGAATGGCAGACCGGCGAGCGCAACGAATGCACCTTCGGCTATATCACGGGCCTGGCGCACTGGCTGTTTACCCTGCCCATCGGCATCATCGCGGCGCGCCTGCTCATCCGTACCGGCTACCGGACCGACCGCCCCGACGACCCGATTACGCCGCTGATTACCCAAAACCTGTTCCGCCTTTTCACCATCGCCCCTCTGGCGGGCAAGGTTTTGACGCTGATACCGATGTTTTTCTACGACTTCACCGGCAAAAAGCGTGAGATGATTATGCAACAGCTGCTCGAGCGCAGGGAACTGCGCCTGAAAGCCATCGCCGAAACCGAAGCATCCGCAGGGAGGGAAGAATCATGACCCGCAACCTTATCATCAACGGCTCGCCGCGCCTCAACGGCAATACGAGGGACGCCGCCACCGCTTTCTGCCGTGAAGCGCCGGACGCGAAACTCATCGACGCCGTAAAGCTTAAACTCAGCGGCTGCCTGGGCTGCGACAAGTGCCGCGCCAACCATAACCGCTGTGTTATCGACGACGACACCGCCGGGGCGGTCGAAGATATTTTTGAGGCGCAAAACATTGTGTTCGCCTCGCCCGTGTACTGCTGGGGCGTAACCAGCCAGCTCAAACAGATCATCGACAAACTCTATTCCAAGGACCCGGTCCTTCGCGGCACGAACAAACGCGTCGGGCTCATCCTGGTCGGCGGAGCCGGCACGCACGACAGGCAGTATGAAACCATCGCCTCGCAGTTTGAACAGATGTGCGAATATTTCGGCTGGTCTTTTTGTTTCAGGCGTTTCTATTCGGCGGGCGACCCCGGGGAGATGAAACCCGCGGACCTCGAGCAGCTGGCCGCCCTGGGCAAGGAGTTCTTCCTTTGATAACTTTACGAGGATTTAACACAACCCTTCTTTCAGAATTAACACAGGTGATTTATCCTGAAGGCACACACTAACAAAACGTTCTGAAGGAGAAAAGGGTTATGAAAAAAGCGGTTATCCTGGTTGCGGCGGTTGTGCTGGCGATGGCGGTCTTCGCGGCGTGCGCCGCCGGCGGTAAAGGCTTCAAACTTGACAGCGCCATTACGGTCATCTCGCGCGAAGAAGGCTCGGGGACCCGCGCTGCGTTCATCGAACTGTTCGGCATCGAAGAAAAGGACGCAAGCGGCAACAAAATCGACCATACCATCGACAGCGCGGATATCAACAGCAGCACGGGCACCGTGCTGACCAACGTCGCCGAAAACCCCTATGCCATCGGCTATGTCTCGCTCGGGGCGCTCAACGACACCGTCAAAGCGCTGAAAATCGACGGCGCCGAAGCGACGGCGGCAAACGTCATCAACGGAACCTACAAAATCTCACGGCCGTTCAACGTGGCGACCAAAGGCGCGCTTTCCCCGGCGGCGGACGATTTCATGAAGTTCATCCTTTCGTCCGACGGCCAGAAAGTCGTGTCGGAGAAAGGCTACATTCCGCTGGAAGGGACGGCCGCGTTCACCTCGGCGAAGCCGTCGGGCAAAATCGTCGTCGCCGGTTCCTCCTCCGTGACACCCCTGATGGAAAAACTCAAGGAAGCTTATCAGAAGGTCAACGCCAACGTCACCATCGAAATTCAGGAGAGCGATTCCACCACCGGGATGACCAGCACGGCCGAGGGCATCTGCGACATCGGCATGGCTTCGCGCGAACTCAAGGACAGCGAGATTGAAAAAGGCCTGACCTCGACAAAAATCGCTACCGACGGCATCGCGGTCATCGTCAACAACGGGAACACCTTTACCGGCCTGACATCCGAACAGGTCAAGGGCATCTACACGGGAACCATCGTCAAGTGGTCGGACATCGGCGCCTGAAACGCCGGCGAACAGTGAAAACCGGCGGCAAAGGACATCAGGTTCTTTGCCGCCCGAGCCGTTGAAACGGCCCGTTTCACAGGAAAGGGGAGTGCCGATGAAGAAAATCAAAGAAGAGGGGATGCGCGCCGTCTTTTTCCTGTGCGCCTGCATTTCCGTGGTGGCGGTCGCGCTGATTTGCATCTTTCTGTTCGCCAAAGGAATCCCCGCGATGAAGGAAATCGGCGTGCTGAACTTCCTGCTGGGCAGGACATGGAAGCCGCTCAGCGGCATCTTCGGCATACTGCCGATGATCGTCGGCAGTATCTACGTGACCGCCGGCGCCGTCGTCGTCGGCGTGCCCTTGGGCATCATGACCGCGGTCTTTATGGCATGGTACTGTCCCAAACGGCTTTACGGCGTCCTGAAACCGGCCGTGAACCTGCTGGCGGGTATTCCCTCCGTCGTGTACGGCTTTTTCGGCTTGATGGTCATCGTGCCCGCGATACGCAACGCTTTCGCCGTCAGCGGCGCCAGCATGCTCGCCGCTTCGCTGGTGCTCGGCATCATGATACTGCCGACGGTTATCGGCATTTCCGAGGCGGCCATCCGGGCCGTGCCGGAACATTATTACGAAGGCGCCCGGGCCCTCGGCGCAAGCAAAGAGCGGGGTATTTTTTTCACCGTTCTGCCCGCGGCGAAGTCGGGTATTACGGCCGCCGTCATTCTCGGCATCGGCAGGGCCGT